>DYLV01000186.1 GCA_020721925.1 Leptospira biflexa | reverse complement strand
CGTTAGTGCCACAGGCAGCATCCCCGTAAGAAAATAAATTCTTCGCCTGCCAAAACGGCTCCTGGTGCGATCGGAGAGATAGCCCATAAGCGGATCGGAGATGGCATCCCATATTTTACCGGGAAGCATCACAAAGCCCGCAAGTGCGGGTGGAAGCCCCACAACATCAGTGAGAAAGAACATAAAAAGCACGCTTATGATGAGAAACGATCCTCCGCCATAGATATCGCCCACGCCGTATGAAACAAGATTGTACCATCTCACCGGTTTGGTATCCATGAGGCCTCCTTGTGGGGCAATATGTTTTTGCACTCACATCTCAATACTTATTTAAACAAAGAAAAGCATAAAACATATAAATTGATAACGATTAATATGTCAAGAGCAATTTTATTAAAAGGCCAGTATTGGTGTCAGAGCAAAAGCTTTCATGAAGAAATGCCATGTAAAGGCATGGAATGTGCGCCATAATCGCTGTTATCTTCCAATGATGGTATTTTGTTCTACACGTACAAATAAGTTGGCGTATTCCCGTGGTGGCGTCCCGCCATTTATCATCACGCTTATGGGTTTTCCTGCCCTCAGATTTGCTATATGCATGATTTTTTCTCTTTGTATCCCTTTAAATATCGTAGGTAGATATGTGTATGATACTCTATGTCCCTTTGTTTTGTCTAAGTGAATATAGGTATCCCAGAATTTCTTGAACTCGTTATGGGTATAGTATTGAGAGCAACGCTTTTCAATACATATCTGCACCAATCCTTTGTAGATGAGTGTACCGAGAACGATTATCCATTCTATTTGAATTCCTCAACCATTCATGTGTGGTTTGCACCTGCAATATTTTCAATCCTTTGTGCGCCGATTCATGGGTGGTGATATGGCAACGAACAACACGCCGAATATGGAGTCAAAAACATCCGGTATGGGAGCACCATACCGCATTGCTCTTGACACATTCGTGGCGAAACGAAAAACTGTATCAGGAACGCGGCGTACGATTTTATTTGATAATAGGGGAGAAAAATCATGATTGCGACACGGATTGAAGATGGCATTTTAGTAGCTGAATTTTGCAATGGCAAGTACAACTCGATAACGCTTGAAACGCTGAAGCAATTACGTGAAGCGGTTAAAAAAACGAACAGCGACCCAACCATCAAAGGCATTGTACTCACGGGGCAGGGGCGGGTTTTTTCAGCGGGATTTGATCTGCCGACGTTTATGGGATTTAAGGATCTCAAGGAGGTCACTGATTTTTTTGAAAACTGGGCTGAGCCCGTATTTATGGAATTTTTCATGTGCGCCAAACCCACGATTGCGGCAATCAACGGCGCTGCGATGGCGGGCGGGCTTATTTTGGCAACTGCGTGCGATTATCGCATACTGAAAAACCATCCTAAAATACAACTCGGGATGACAGAAATAAAAATCGGGCTTGGGCTTTCCGTGGTGCAGTCGGAAATCATGCAGTTCGGCTGGGATAGCGCTAAGAAATTCCGCGATATCATGTACAATGGCGAGCGCTATGGCGTGGAAGACGCACTCAAGCTCGGTATGGTAGACGAGCTTGTCGAGGAAGAAAAGCTTTTACCGCGCGCGAAAGAAATTGTGGCGAAATGGTACGATAATCCCGGCAAGGCATTCGGCATGCTTAAACTTGGGCTTAGGAGACCGGTTTATGACCGCATGAAGCATTATCTTGAAAACTCAAATTGGAAAGACGGATTCAAATGTTTTTTTAATCCTGAGACGCGCGCGGCGATAGATTTTGTGATGAAAATGATGGGGTGATATTTTTCTGTTTGTGCATATGCAAAAACAGATACCGTGATGGTGTGTGCCATCCGTTTGTAGAACGGGATAATGAGAGTATAGATATACACGCACAGAAATTCGTGCTCAGTGGTTAGATGTCGTGAAAAAGTATGGGTTAGGGCTGTACCACTGTTGCAATAGTATCCGTACTTTCACGAAAGATGGCATACTCGTGCACGGGAGCGTCAAAGCGCACAAGGTATGCGTGCCCTGATTGGGCGGTAGGAATGATTGTGCCGTTGTGTCTGATTTCGCACACGCGGTATGTGCGGTCGCGCACAGATTTTCCTTTCAGTGGATATATCGCCTCAATCGTTTCGCCGACAGAAAAGGGGTTGTGGACTTTCATGTAAATCTCTGTTTCATCGCCTCCTTTATCGATATAGTATCCAAGGAAGCGCGCTCCTTTGATTGTGGGAATAGATTTTTTTCCTTTCATGCCCTCGAATTCATTGAAAAGGTCTTCCGTGTAGGGTCGATGGCTTACAAGCGCAAGTTCGCGCTGCCAAAACGGAAGGCGGAGCGCGAATACTTCAGGGTTTGCGATGAGTGACAGGGCTTCCGCATACACGCGCGTGGTATTTGCGGTATAGTACACCGATTTCATGCGCCCTTCTATTTTGAATGCATCAATGCCTGCGGTTGCGTATTCCGGAAGAAGGCGGATGAGACAGAGATCTTTGGATGAGAGAATTTCCGTCCCGTGTGCGTGTTCGATGATATCCAGATGATTTCCTTCCCGGTTTTCTTCTACAATGGCATATTTCCATCGGCAGGGATGGGTGCATTCGCCGCGATTTGCGTCCCGGCCGGTGAAATAACGGCTGAGAAGACAACGTCCGGAATACGAGATGCATAACGCGCCATGGACGAACACTTCAAGCTCCGCGTCCACCTTTTCTCGTATGCGCGTGATTTCTTCCAGCGTTACCTCGCGCGCAAGTACTATACGGGAAATTCCCGCCTCTTTCCAGAATCTAATTGCGTAATGATTGAGTGTGGACATTTGCGTTGAAAGATGCACAGGTGTGGTGATGCCTGCTTCCCGCACGAGCACAAGCATTCCGGGATCGGATATCATGACTGCGCGAAAGGGGATGCGCTTTATTTCTGAAAGATATTCCTTCACAAGCGCGAGGTCGTTTTCGTGAATAAAAGCGTTTAAAAGAAAAATCGCCTCGACGCGCGATTGCACACAGAAATCGACCGCCCGGGCAATATCCTCCATTGAGAAATTATCGGTGCCGGCGCGGAGGTTGAAATCCTTCCCTCCGAAATACACCGCATCTGCGCCGTAGTGCACGGCGAAGCGAAGCTTGTCCATGTTTCCCGCAGGGGATACTAAGGCAGGGCGTTTATTGTGCGGCGGCATTGTGCTTCTTTTCTCCGCGCTGATATTTCTGCACTGCACGATTGTGTTCAACGATATTTTTCGAAAAAAAATGAGATCCGTCATTTCGAGAAACGAAGAAAAGATATTCGGAAGGCGCAGGGTTGAGTGCCGCAAGAATTGCCTCTTTTCCCGGTGCACAGATGGGTGTGGGCGGAAGGCCGTAGTGAATATAGGTGTTGTACGGCGAAGGATTTCGAAGATCAGCCAGATAAATGGGGCCGGTGAAGCGCTTAACCGCATAACGGACCGTGGGATCGCAATCCAATTTCATGCCTTTTTTCAGGCGATTGTGGAAAACTGATGAAATGTACGGCCGCTCAGAGGCACTCTTCGCCTCTTTTTCAATGAGCGATGCCATAGTGAGAAGCCTGTGGCGATCGAATCTAAGTTTCGACATGGGTACAAGGTCGATTTTATCCAGGACAATATTGAGACGCTCGTGCATTATTTTTATGACAATCCTCGGATCTGCTTCTTCGGGAAAGATATATGTGTCCGGAAAAAGATATCCTTCCGCGCTGGGAGCAAGAATGCCGATGGTGCGCAGAAAGGGGGTATTCGATGCCAAAAAGAGGAAGTCATCTTTCTTTGTGATACCGAGCTTTTCCATTCGCTCCGCAATCTGATATATATTGAATCCTTCCGGTATGGTGACACGCGCTTTAACGATATCGCCGCTATAGATTTTTTTTATGATTCGATAGCTGCTCAAATCATGTGCGATGCGGTATTTCCCTGGCTTTATCGAGGTCATTTTAGAAATTGATGCCAGCAAAGTGAAAAAATTTTCGCTTTCGATGAGATTGTGTTCTTTGAAGCGCCTTGCGACTGCATGCACATTCTCTCCGGCGCTGACGTAGATGATTTCATCCCGCATAAGCCTTGGTGCAGAATTGAAATAGTACAGTACGGATGTCGCTAATACGATCACGATGGTGCCTGGTGCAATGCCCTTAAACAATTTTGTCATAGTGATGTCCTGTATTAATAAAATTCATCAATTATCTATTTATACGATGTCACTTCTTATTTTATGGCGTCGGGAATAATCAAAATTTACGTCACCTCTAAAAAAGCCCATATCATATCCAATTTCAATTAAAACAAGAAAATTATAAAATTTTTCTGTGTTCATTTTCAAAATAGTTGAAAAAAATATCTCCCGTAACTACTGTCATCTTCCCGTTTAAAAAGCCAATTATTGATGCGCTTGAATTACATATCAATACTATCATATAGTACACGAGAGTTATTGTGATGATGTTTACCCGTGCTTGTGCGTTGCGAGGATGCCAGATATTGAACGGGATATTTGCGTACCATAAATGAAAATGAAAAGGTTATCCGCGCTCATCTGTGTGATGAGGAAGAGGATGGACGAATATATTATTTTGTGCAGGATTATTTTGTGAGCAGTAGCTCCAAATCCGGCGGTACTCCCCACCAGATGCGCCATGTCGGGATATTTTCTATACATTTTCCCATAACTG
>DYLV01000185.1 GCA_020721925.1 Leptospira biflexa | reverse complement strand
TTCCCTGCGCGAATTCATCGCTGTCGAAGAGAATGACGTGAAATCCGTGCTCTGCAGCAAGGTGCGCAATGTCCGTCCCCATTGTTCCCGCACCGACAATCCCTACTGTTTCCATAATAGTTCTCCCGGAGCTTTTGTATGAACACGAATAAAAGATGACGGGTTGCAATCATCGCATACACAATGCTGGTTTGACAAGTATAATATTTCAAGCGGCGACGATTTATGTAATCAAATTTCTCGGCGTGCCTGCGATGAAGGCGGCAATGTTCGTGTCGATTTCGGCGATTAACCGTTCTCTCGATTCCTTTGTAGCCCAGGCAATATGCGGCGTGATGAGGAGATGTGGCGCCGCAAGGAGCGGATCATCGGCATCAGGCGGTTCCTTTTCCATCACGTCGATTGCCGCACCGGCGATGGTGCCGTTTACGAGCGCACGAAAGAGGGCTGCTGGATCCACCAGTGGGCCCCGCGCCATATTGATGAAAAATGCTGAGGGTTTCATTGCTGAAAAAAATTCATCGGAAATAAGATGGCGATTGTCTGCGGTGAGAGGAAGATGCAGGGAAATGAAATCGGCACACGAAGCCAGTTCGAAAAGCCCCATCCGAGGAACGGAATCCCTGTACACGACTCCTTCCCTTTGAAGCGCAATGACATTCATGCCAAAAGCTTCAGCAAGGCGCGCCACTTCCCGGCCAATTGCACCGTATCCTAAAATTCCAAGAGTTTTTCCTGCTATTTCCATTGTAGGCCAGGTGCCGAGGGTGAAGATCGGCGAGGCGCTCCATGTGCCCTCTCGCGATGCGGTATGATATTCAACAAGGCGTGATGCCAGCGCAAGAATAAACAGCATGGTAAATTGGGCAACTGATGGGGTTGAATACCCGGCCACATTTGATGCCATAATGCCGAATTCTTTCGCTGCGTCGATGTCGATATTGTTGTAGCCCGTGGCGGCAACCGCAATGTATTTGAGCGATGCGCATTGAGAAAGGATTTCCCTGTCGAGGACGACTTTGTTGGTAATAGCGACTGTGACGCCGTTAAGGCGCGCGAGAGTTTCATCGCGGCGCGTAAGAGGGAATGCCGTGAATTTGCCATGGCGCGTAAATAGCGAAAGATCAATATCGCCGAAATTGACGGTTGATGCGTCAAGAAAAACAATGGTGTGTTTCATGGCCACCTCTACTCACATGATCGGTTAATCCAGCCGGCGCCCAAAATTGCTCTGCTTTCATCGTAAAATACTGCTGCCTGTCCCGGAGTGATGCTTTCGACGGGTTCATCGAACCGCACATACACTCCTCCATCGGCCTCGTATAGCATGCCTGAAACGGGGCGCTGAGTGGAACGAATTTTGATAAATGCACGGCCTTCGAGTCGGGAAGATTTCATATAATTAATTTCTGTTGCGAAAAGGCCTTTCTTTTTTAAAGAAGTGCGTCTTCCAACAACAACCTCATTTGTTTCGGGGCTTACGGATATCACATACAGCGGTTCGCAGTGTGAAATTCTAAGCCCTCTTCGCTGACCTATGGTATAGCGGTAACTTCCCCGATGTGTTCCCAGCACATTTCCGCTTTCATCAATGATGCGCCCTGTTTTCGGCATAATATTTCTTCTTCGCTCTATGAAGCTCGCGTAATCATTGTCGTGCACAAAGCAAATTTCCTGACTTTCAACTTTATTGGAGACTTTGAGACCAAATGCCGCAGCAATATCCCTCGTCTCCTCCTTGCGCAGATTGCCGAGAGGGAAAAGAATCGATGCAAGAATATCCTGATTGAGCATTGAAAGAAAATACGATTGATCTTTTGCCTCATCCAGACCTGCCAAAACATGGTATCGGCCGTTTTCAGAGCCGAGCCGGGCATAGTGGCCGGTGGCGAGCTTTTCACAACCAATCTCTTTGGCATGTGCAAGGAGGTTTTTGAATTTTATCCGGGCATTGCATGAAAGACAGGGGCTTGGAGTTCTGCCCCTGAGATATTCGTCACAGAAAGGTTCAATGATTTCCCGGGAAAAGTCATCCTCCATGTTGATTATCATATGAGGGAATCCGAATTGTCTGGCAACTTCCCGTGCATCGGCGATATTTTCAGGAGAACAGCATACATCGAAGCGAGGTTCGGTTCCGTCCATCTCGGCACAAAGCAGAATCTTTGCCGTGAGGCCGATCACTTCGTGTCCTTCCCTGTGAAGAAGCACCGCGGCGAGAGAAGAGTCGACGCCGCCGCTCATGGCGACCGCTACGCGCATGGCTGATTTACCAGATTTTACGCATGTAGGGATAGGGATTGATGGGAGTATTGCCGAGGCGGACTTCGTAGTGGCAATGGTTGCCGGTGGCATTTCCTGTTTGCCCCACGGCCGCAATTACCTGCCCACGGGATACATTTTGCCCTTTGCTTACATAAATTGCGGAACAGTGCGCATACACAGTTTCAAAGCCGTATTTATGGCGTATGCGGACCATGTAGCCGTAGCCACCCGCCCAGCCTGTTGCTTCCACTACGCCTGGAGCGGTGGCGCGAATGGGCGTGCCTCCCACCGCGGCGATATCAATCCCGGTGTGAAAATCACGCCCAAAGCCGAATGGCGAGCGACGCCAACCGAAAAGTGAGGTAATGTTGCCGGAATTCGGCACAATTGAGGGTGTGTCATTAATCACTTTACTGCGCACATCAATAAAATTTTTCACCGCTTTCACTGCGTTTGTCGTGCAAATGAATTCCCGCTGAAGCTGTCGGAGGGTAAAAATTTCGTCGGGAAGAATGCTTCGAAGTTTCCTGAGTTCTTTAATGTCTGGATCGGCAGATTCGTCGAAATCCCAGATCCTTTCCACCGAATCATCGCTTCCTGCAGACAGCGCATAGAGGTCTTCGATGTACGGTTTTATTTCATCAAAAAGGTCGGCAATTTTATTTGTCTGACGCTCGAAGCGTATGAGATGCGAGCGAATATCGCGGTAATTGAGCAAAAGCCTTTCTTCCTCTCGCTTGATCGCCGCGTTTTTAATTATCGCATACGCTGAAGAGGCCAGGATGATGAGAAAAAGCAGAACGAAAAAGGCGATGAAAAATTTCGAAATCTGAAAGTTGAAGATGCGCTTTTCGTTGTGGGGGATGAACATAACCGTCATCTTTTCGTGGCCTTTTTCAAGGAAACGATTCCACCATTTGCTGTGCTTCCTGCGCCAAATCTGATAGCGCTCTTTGAAGCTCTTCTTCAGCCTGCCCTGATATTGCTTTATTTTAAAACGCATGATCTGTGAAAGTAATGATTATTAGTTTAAAAAGCGCCAAAAACAACACCTTACACACTACTATTTCATCGGCAATACTGTCAAGAAGAATAAAAAGGATGAGGGGGGAGTATTCTTGAAATCTTCGGTAGTAGTTCAGTGAAAAATATGGGTACCTCTAAAAACGCTTTCCTCAATTATCAAAAGGAAGCGGTGTTACCTTTCCATGTGCACACAGGGAAACATCTGTGTAAACAGTATGATAAGTTCCCTGATATTTCCCCTGCAAAGGCTCAATCACATAATTTTTATCATAGAACACATGTATATATTTGTGGAGAGTTTCGCGCCACTATTTCATCTGAAATCAACATATCGGGATGCAATGTCAAAAATATGGTGATAGTCGCTCATGGCGTCTTTCTGATTCAATTCATAGGTGAATTCGCGCGCTTTCTCAGTCAGCCCTGCTTTTATAAGCGCATTTACAGTATTTCCTATTAGATAAGAAGGGGTGAATACTTCCGGTAAACGACATGGCGGTTTGATGGTTGTCCCAATCATGATTTGCCTCACACCGCGATGGATCGGTGCTAGCACGCCAATAATTAATATACAGTATGTACAAAGAAAAGGCAAGTGTTTGACCCGAAGTTTTAAAAATTTTATGTGACAATGTTTGTACTGGGCAAATCTACCACAATGGTATATTACAGATAACTGAAATTATGTTCGCAAATATGTGCGGTGGGTATGATGATTGTCCCGGTGATTCTATCAGAATGAGCTACATTGAACGCTAATGGATGGCAATATGAAAAAAGACGCAAAACAAAGGGCTTCTAAAGCTTCAAAGGAACACATGCATTTCCTTCTCCAAAAAGCGGGGTTTGCTCTCGCCAATAGAGAAATGGAGCTTTTATGGGATTATTACACTCTCATCATAGAGCACAACGAGGCATGTGATCTCACCCGTATTGTCCGATTCGATGATTTTATTTTAAAACACTTTGTCGATTCGATGATTGTTGATCGTCTTATTTCTCTTCCGAAAACTCTTCTCGACATCGGAACGGGAGCGGGTTTTCCTGGAATACCGCTCAAAATCATTAGGCCGGAGTTATCGATTATCCTCGCTGAACAGCGAAGTAAACGGGTGGAGTTTTTAAGAATTGCCGTGCGCCAGCTCGGACTGGAAGGTGTGGATATATATCCGCACGCAGTCACGGATCATTCCTATTTTCAGGTAGAGGGGGTCATCACAAGGGCGCTTGAAAGCGTGAAAACAACGCTTGCGCGCGTTTCGCATTTCCTTCCGGCAGGGGGGAAAGTGATTTTTATGAAGGGGCCCGCCGCCGAAAATGAAATCGACAATGGCAAAGAAACAGGATATGCGCTCATTGAGAGAAAAAACTATGTGCTTGCCCACACTTCGTATCGCCGGTGTGTGATTGTATTTGAAAAAAAAGAGGATACCAT
>DYLV01000184.1 GCA_020721925.1 Leptospira biflexa | reverse complement strand
ATGACGCCGTCGCCGATGGATTTCAATGTGACTAAAATTCTCTCCTTCTCTGCGGCTAACGTATGTTCCGCCTTTTTTCTTTCAACAAGTTCGTGGTTTAGCTCCGCGGTGCGCAATCGCACTTGCCTGCGAAGTGTTCTGTTCCATGCGAGTATAGTAGCGATGCCCAGAAGAATGATGAGAGAGAAAACTGTCACCGGCAAAACAACTTTTTTTAGAATAATGTCGCTATTGCTCGAAAGCGATATCCATCTTCGATACATTTTCTCGCGTTCACTGATAAGGATGCTCAAAAGCGCTTTGTTCAAAAGTGCGTTGAGTTCGGGTATGTCTTTCCTGGTGGCAATTCTTAGCTTCCAGTGGTATCCCACGTTTCCTGCCACGCGAAGATTTGTGATTCTTTTTTGTTCAATATAATACGACGCCGCTGAAAGGCTTACCACGGACGCATCGACCAGGGAAAAGGAGACATTTATGAGGCATGTGAGTTCATTGGGTTCAAGCTGCACGTGTAAGTGGGGATATTTTTGTTGTAAAAATTCGCTTACGGCGTAGCCCTTCACCATGGAAATTTTAAATTTTTCCTTTGAATGAAGATTGAACACTCTGTCGTCTGTGCTTCTTGCGACAATGATGTTGGGCACCTGGACAAAAGGTTCAGTAAAGAGGAGATATTCCTCGCGATCTGGAGTCTTTTGGATTGATATGATGCCATCAATCTCATAGCGCTTCGCTTTTTCCATCACAGTATTCCAGCTGTTCTGGTGCGCAATGACGAATGTAAAATTGAGTATTGATACGATTTTTTTTATGTAATCGGCGGCAAGACCTAAATGATTTCCATTCTCGTCGGTGAAATCAATGGGAGGGTAATCGGGGCAGGGGGAAAGGGTGATTTTACCATGATGTTCGGTAAGTTACTGTTCTTCTTGCGCCGTAAAATGGGGGCGCTGAAATTCTTTTTCGCAAGCGATGAAGTGTACACTGCTCGCCGCCCCTAAAACAATCGCAACAAGCGTGTGTATGGAACGCCTGAACCGACGTGCGAATAACTGCGTATGCATGACAATAATGTATGTTTTTTTGTAACAAATGTCAAGTATAAATGTGTAATATGCAAAATTGCATGTTTTATGTATTGACGCGGCACATATCATCGGGGAAATTTGCGTGCGGAGCTTTGAATGGAATGGGAGATTGATTACATCGCAAAAAACCGTTATAGATGGGACAGGCTGGAAGAGCTTCTGAGAAAGAAGAAGCGAAATTTCGATGAAATTCGGGAGCTTGGAAACCTCTATCTTTCGATAAGCGATGATCTTTCATTCTGCCAGACCAACTTTCCCGATTCTGATATTACGCGCTATCTCAATCATCTTGTTCGGAACTGCCAGGTGATTTTTTTCCGGCGCGATAAAACAAGGATGCGTGCTGTCCTTGATTTTCTCTCATCTGGATTTCCGCGGCTCATCTTTGAACTGAGATATTATATCGCTGTTTCGGGTGCGTTTTTCACGCTGTCGCTTGCGCTTTCCTTCGGTTTTGTGCAGAAAAACATCATGATGGGGGAGATTTTCTTGCCCGAGCAGATGTACGATATGGCGGTGCGAGATCTGGAACTTCGAAGGCAGTTCGGTAATTTTGATGCCATACCTGAAGTGCAACGCAGTGCACTTTCGCTTTATGTCTGGTTTAATAACAGCATTGTGGCGATGAACTGTTTTGTGCTGGGGATTACGCTCGGACTGGGCACCGCGTACATTCTGTTTTTCAATGGCACCATGCTCGGTGCACTTTGTGCAGTGTACTACAAAAACGGGCACTTGCCCGATTTTTCTTCGCTTATCATGGTTCACGGTTCTCTTGAACTGTCGGCAATTGTCATAGCGGGAGGCGCGGGCCTTGCGCTCGGGATGTCTGTGATCAGGCCCGGGCGTTTATCACGTGTGGACGCGCTTCGAAAAGAAGCACTGCGCTCGCTTAAAGTGCTTGCCGGGGTGATTGTGTTGCTTTTCATAGCCGGGCTTGTTGAGGGATTGATCACGCCGCTGAAACTACCGCTGTACGCGCGCATCATAATCGCACTGGTGAATATAACGCTTCTTATGCTCTATACGGCTCGCGGATTCATTATGATGAGAGGTATGCGTTTACCACTTTCCGGGTGATGTCGTCACTGTTTACCCGTATGGTGTGAACGCCTTTGCGTTCGAGGTCGCGGATCATAAGCGCTTTTTCAAGAGCAAGTTCCATCTGTAGAATCCAGCGTGTGATCTCTTCAGTGGTGTTTCCTTCGACTTCTTCTTCCTTTTCTTCAAAGCTCACAAATCGCACCGTATGATTTCTTGCGAAAATTGAAAGCATGGCGACCAGCTGCGCGGATATGGTTCGGTTGTACAATTCTGAGAACACGAAGAGAATGGAGTTTTTTCTCAGCCTTTTCTGCAGGAAAGAATGGATATGCAGATAGTCGGTATGGCGATATTCCGCTTCCGCACGTGCCAGAGGCGGAAGGATGCCGGAAAAAAATGATGTTCCTCTTCGGGGAGCGACAAACTCCTTGACAGTGTCTGAAAAGATGGCAATACCGAAGAGATCTTTTCTATTGCGGGCTGCGGCTGCCAGTACAAGGGTGGCATTGACGGCATAGTCGAATTTGGTAAGCAATTGGTAGCGTGTACTCATCATCCTGCCGCAGTCGATAAGCGCAATGACGTTTCGGTTGTATTCACGGTCATAGATGATGGTGACCGGGAATCGGCGCTTCGCAGTTGCTTTCCAGTGTATGCGTTTGTAATCGTCCCCCGGAATATACTCACGCAAAAAATCATATTCACTTTCTCCGCCGAACTCCCTCTTATGATAACCGAGCTGTTCGATGCGGTGGGCAGTCGTCATGCGAAGATATTTTTTCAGATCGATAATATTTGGAAACACTGTTGCAGATGTTTGAGTGTGATAGCGATACTGGCGGGCCACAAGCCGGAAGCCGCCCTGTAACCGGACATCGACAAAATCGAAAGTGAATCCCCCTTTTTTTGAAGGGACAAGTCGGTATTCGACATTGCTTTCCGAAAAGGAGGGGAGATTGCAACGCATTGTATCGTGCGGCGAGCTGAAAATTTCAGGATAGCCGTCGCGGATTTGTGCACATGCGTGTTTGCGAGAAAGATTTTGTAGTGAAATCCGTATGGGATTTTCCGCTCCTATGGAGAGGTATTTTTCGTGCATCCGTTCAATGCGAAGTTCGTCCTTGCGGGGAATGCTGAAAAAATCGTACAACGCCGCGAAAAAGAGCGCAAAATCGAATAGAACTGTTGGAAGCATCAACGACGGCACAAAAATGCCACAGAGTGCAATCGCGGAAGCAAAGCCAAGCAGTATCAAAAGTCTTTTGAGGGGAAGAAACATCAGCGCGGCACCTCGATTCGGTTGATGATTTCTCCGATTATATTATCGCTCTTCTTTCCTTCAATCTCCGCGTCGGCCTGGAGGATGAGCCGGTGGCGCAGAACGGGCGGTGCGCACCATTTGACATCGTCGGGGATGACGTACTTCCTGCCTTGCATTGCAGCACGGATTCTGGAAGCGGTAAGAAGGCTGATCGCGCCTCTGGTACTTGCGCCAAGTAGTACAGCGGAATGATTGCGCGTGCCCTCGGCAATGTCCTGAATATAGATGAGGATGTTTTCATCGACGCGAATAGAATTGCACTCGTTTTTACACTCTGAATATTTTGAAAGCCCGGTCGACTTAATGGGAATTTGGTCAAAATCGTCGGTGTTGAAGCCATCTTTAAACTTTTTTAAAATTGCAATCTCATTTTCTCTTCCTGGATAATCGATTATTATTTTCATGAGAAAGCGATCGGTCTGCGCTTCGGGGAGCGGATAAGTGCCCTCGAATTCAATAGGGTTCTGTGTTGCCAGCACCATAAACGGCAGGGGGATCGAATAGCGCTTCCCTTCGACAGTAACCTGTTTTTCCTGCATCACTTCAAGAAGGGCTGATTGAGTTTTTGGCGAGGTACGGTTGATTTCGTCTGCAAGGAGGATGTTGGTAAAAACGGGCCCCCTGTTGAAGATAAAACGGGACTGTTTAAGGTCGAACACATTTGTCCCTACAATGTCAGAAGGCATGAGGTCGGGTGTAAACTGAATGCGCGAAAATTCGGCGCCCACAGCCCGCGCAAACGTTTTTGCCAGCACTGTTTTGGCAAGGCCCGGAACGCCTTCCAGTATCACATGACCTCCAGCCAGAAAGGACAGTATCACCTGTTCGACTGCCTCATCCTGACCGGTCACGACTTTCAAAATCTCTTTTCTAATCTTTTCTGCGTATTCCCTGATCGCCATGCTCTTCTCTCCGCAATTCTTGCATTGTTTTTTTTATGTCTTTAAAACTGATTTTTTTTCGATCTATTTTTTCGCGAAGGCGTTCTGCTAACAAGAAGCTTTGCTTTTGGGCGATATCATGCTTCTGTATACCTGGTGTCGCCCGCAACATGTGGGCAAGTATTCCGGCCAGATTTCCGGCAAATCGCCTTTTGGATAAAAGTGCAGCCATCCCTTTGGTGAAGAAAAATATTCTGCCATTGTGTTCCAGTGCTGTTGCGTGGACTCGTCCGAATTGCACGAAAGAGGCGGCTGCTGCAAGCAACATCAGCAAGGCGATATGCGCGAGAAAAAAGGTATACTCGTTTTTTGTAATAAAATACAGTAGCGTAAAACGCCTGTGGTAAC
>DYLV01000183.1 GCA_020721925.1 Leptospira biflexa | reverse complement strand
CGCCCCGCCCAGCGCAAGGCGCTGTTTTATACCTGCGGGGAGGGATTTCACTGTCTCGCCTTCCCTCCCGCCGATCTCTGCAATTTCAAGCGAGCGTTGAATTGCCGAGCGAAGCTTTTCGCCTTTTAGTCCATACAGCGCCCCGAAAAACTCAAGATTTTCTTTCACGCTCATCTCTTCATAAAACGAGAACCTCTGGGACATGTAGCCGATATTCTGCCGTATTTTTTCCCTCTGCTTCGCGATGTCGAATCCGAGCACATGCCCCTCTCCTTCTGAGGGAGCGATTATACCGCAGATCATTTTTATGGTGGTGCTTTTTCCGGCGCCGTTTGGACCCAAAAACCCAAAAATTTCTCCGCTTCCAACGTCAAAACTGACCGAATCGACTGCGGTAAACGGCCCGAACCGCTTCGTGATATTCCGAACTTCGATTGCTCTCTCCCTCATTCAATCCCCCTGGAAAATCTGCGCGCGCTGAAATAGAATAGCACTAAAGCAATTAATATTAAAAGCGCGATGTCTTTCCATAAAAATGCGATGCCGGTTCCTTTGAGAAACACGCCGCGTACGATTTCTATAAAGTATCTGAAGGGATTGGCGTAGGTGACATACTGTATTGCTTCGGGCATTGAGTAAATCGGGAAAATGAAACCGGAGAAAAGAATCGCCGGCATGAAAAACAAGAATGTCGAAAGCATCGCCTGCTGCTGCGTCCGCGAGACCGTAGAAATAAATAGCCCAATGGATGAAGAGGAAAAGATAAATGCAATTCCGCCCGCCAGTAAAACCAAAAAATTGCCATTGAAGGGCATATGAAAGTACCACGTGATAATGGCGCTGATGATGAATATATCTGCAAACGCGACGCATGCGAAGGGAAGCATCTTTCCTGCGATGTATTCAAGCGGCCTCACCGGCGATACGATGATTTGCTCGATTGTGCCGATTTCGCGCTCTTTCACTACCGACATCGCGGTTAAAAGGACCGTCACAAGTCCCAGAAGAAGCACCAGAACGCCCGGGAGAAAAAAGTTTCTGCTTGAAAGCTCCTGATTAAAGAGCATTCTCTCCTCTATTTCAATCCTCCGCACACGGGGGTGAATTTCCATCCCTCGCGGGAAAGCAAGAGAAGCGATTTTTTTAAGAAAAAGTTCTTCCGAGAACAAAAGCGCAATCTGATTCACATACGAAACGATAATTCCCGCGCGGTTTGAATCCGTTCCGTCAATGATTGTCTGGACTGAGGCTCTGTTTCCTTTTTTGATATTTCTGCCGAAGTTTTTTTCAATAACAAACGCGACTTCACACTCCCCCGAATCAAGGGCTCTGTCGATATCGGATTGCGACAGCACATTCTTTTTCAAGGCAAAATACCCTGAACCGGTGAATAGTTCGGCAAAGGCGCGGCTTTCTGCGGTTCGATCGTAGTCGAGCAAAACCATCCCGACTTCGCTCACGTCCATATTCACCGAATATCCGAACACAAACATCATGACAATAGGCGGTGCGAAAATTACAAACCGCATTTTTTTGTCGCGGAAAAGCTGTCGAAATTCCTTCTTTAAAAAAGCAAGCAGTATGTTTTTCCTCAGAAGCCCGCGCATTTTTCACTCCGAAATTTCAAGCGAAATTTTTTTCAGCCCCGCCGCAGTCACCATAAGTGCAAACCCCGCAAGAAAAACAATCTGCACCCATAAAAGCGAATATCCAATGCCCTTCAGCGCGATTGCTTTCATCACAGTAATAAGATATCGCGCGGGGATGAGATACGTGACAAGCTGAACCACCACCGGCATGTTTTTTATTGGGAAGACAAACCCCGAGAGGATGAGGGAAGGCAGATAGGTAATCACCATCGCCGCCTGAACGGAAAGCACCTGTATTTTCGTAGCCGAGGAGATGAGAATACCTACCCCGCAGGTACCTACCAGAAAGAGCAAAGCCGCACAATACAGCTCGACGACACTGCCGCGAATCGGCACATCAAAAACCGCTGCGCCCACAAGCAGGGTCACAACCAGATCGAAAAGAGCGATGAAAATATAAGGGATCAATTTTCCCGCGAACAATTCCTGTTTTTTCAGGGGCGTCGCAATGAGCGATTCCATTGTGCCACGCTCCCATTCGCGCGAGATGGTGAGCGAAGTGATGAGTGCAGAAATAATCGCCATGATGAGCGCAAGTAGCCCCGGCACAATAAAATTTTTACTTTCAAGCGTTTCATTGTACCAAACGCGACTTCGGACTTCCACCGGCCCATCGATTTTGGGAAACCCCGCCCGGTTTATTTCCGATTGGATGAAATCCTGATTAAGCGCAAACACAATCGACCGCACATATCCAGTCGCCACCGTTGCCGAAGTGGAATCCGAACCATCCACAATCAACTGCAGTGTGGCTGCGCTTCCATTTTCGAAATCCCGCCCAAAACGCGGAGGAAACACAAGCGCCATGAGTATTTCTCCCCTGTCTATCGCATCATCTATTTCTTGGGGGGAGTTGAAATGTCGCATTACTTTCAAATATTCGGTGGTAGAAATTTTTTCGCCGACGAATCTGGAAAAAGAACTTTTATCCTGATCCAGAATTCCCACGCGGATATTTCGCACATCCATATTGAGCGCGTAGCCGAAGAGAAGCAGAAGCATCACCGGTAGAACAAGGGAAAGAATCAGGCTCCGCAGATCGCGGCGTATCTGTATCCATTCTTTTTCGGCAATGACAATGATTCTCAGAATCGAGTCTTTCATGGCTTTTCCCTTTCGGTCAGAAAAAGAAAGCAGTCTTCCAGAGTTGGTACACTCTTTCTATGCTGTAGAATATCAATACTGTTTTCTCGAAGCAGCGCGCTGATCTTTGTTATGGAAGTCCTTCTCTCATCGAGGAATACCCTCACCTCTTTTCCGAATACAAAGGAATTCTCACTCATCTTTGACTCAGCAATCACCTGCTGCGCCCGAAGCGGATTGCTCGTACGCAGAACGTGCATTGGATACGGCACCATGGCCTTGATGTCGCAAGGAAGACCCGATGCGAAAAATGAGCCGCGGTACATCAATGCGACATTATTGCAGCGCTCGGCCTCATCCAGATACGCGGTAGAAACGACAATTGTCACTCCGGTGGTAAGAAGCTCATAGAGAATTTTCCAGAATTCCCTCCGCGATACCGGATCCACGCCATTAGTTGGCTCATCGAGCAGCACAATCTCGGGCCTATGCACAAGACAGCAGGCAAGGCCGAGCTTTTGTTTCATGCCACCCGAAAGCTTCCCCGCTAATCGGTCTTTAAAAGGCAAAAGCCCGCTGAACTCATATAGCCGCTCGCATTGCGCGGCTATGTCGCGCTTCGATACGGAAAAAATCCTGCCGAAAAAATATATATTTTCTTCAACGGTAAAATCTTCATACAACCCGAATCGCTGAGGCATATAGGCTATTCGTTTTTTAAAGGATATGGGATTTTCAAATATGCTGGTGCCATCAATGCGTACAGACCCCGCGTCCGGTTTCATCACGGATGCAAGTATGCGAAGCAGGGTGCTTTTTCCGGCACCATCGGGACCCACGATCCCGAAAATTTGGCCTTTCGATATTTCAGCACTTACTGCATCCACCGCACGCACGGAGCCGAATGATTTTGAAATGTGTGAAAGCGTAATCACATTCCTACCTGTTTTCTTCATTTTTCAGGATATATGCATCGGCAGGCATTCCCGCCTTGAGTTTTTTGCCGGGATTTTCAAGGCGGATTTTTACCGCGAACATGAGCTTCACCCTCTCTTCTTTGGTCTGAATCGTCTTTGGAGTAAATTCGGCCTTATTCGAAATGGCAACCACTTTCCCAAAAAACTTTTCGTTCGGATAGGCATCAACTATCACATAGGCTTTCCGTCCCAGGGAAACATATTTCAAATCGACGGTGCTCACATACACCCGAATCCAGGGAGCAGTCAAATCCCCCACCGTCATAATTGAAGAACCCGGGAAGGCCATCTCGCCCACCTCAAGATTCCGCGAAAGCACGGTTCCCGACAGCGGCGAATACACCACAGCGTGATCGATCGATGCGGACACCAAATCGAGGTTTGCTCTGGCAACCCTGTACGCCGTCTCCGCGGAATCCAGATCTTTCTGAGATACCGAACCGCTTGCGTGAAGTTCGCGAATGCGCTTTAAATTTTTCGCCGCGTTTTCAAGATTTGCCCGTGCAGAACTTCGCTGAGCGGAGAGCTCAT
The DNA here is from genome assembly GCA_020721925.1 of Leptospira biflexa. Lineage (GTDB taxonomy): Bacteria > Spirochaetota > UBA4802 > UBA4802 > JAGODF01 > DYLV01. The sequence continues at coordinate 543 of DYLV01000183.1, read as the reverse complement.
CGTACTCGAGCCGAACGAGCAAATCATTCTTTTTTATTTCCTCTCCTTCCTCAAAAGGGAGCGCCACAATTCTTCCGGCGACTTTAGAACTTATTGCGATTTCTGTCACTTCGATTGTTCCGCTCCCTTCGAGGTATTCACCTCCCGAGCGCGATTTACGCATCACGTCAAAATAAACTGCCACTCCCACAAGCACTGCGATGATTATGACAACCGGAATAATTGGTTTTCTTTTCATTTTCCTTTCTCCATGAAAATGATTTCATTTTCGGAAACGCCGAGTTCCTTGCGAAGCTCGGCAACCGCCATGTGATAATTATAGAGCGAAGTAATAAGAGATGTTTTCGCCGCAGTAAGGGCGTATTCTGCCGCAATGAGCTCGGAATTTTTAATCACTCCTGCCTTATAGCTTTCCCTGGCGATGCGCAAACCCTCTTCCGCAAGTGCAACGCCTTCTTTCTGGGTATCGATTGAAAGTGATGCTGTTAAAAGTTTGGCATGCGATGCGCGGATTGACAGGCCGATTAACCGCGATAGATTTTC
>DYLV01000019.1 GCA_020721925.1 Leptospira biflexa | reverse complement strand
ACTCACTTCATCGCACATCACATAGGTGGTCTTGATATTCATCGTATCCTCCTCTTAAAAAAATATCCTTCTACCCATTAATACGATGGAATCAGCCAGAAGATAAAATTTTTTTTGGAAAAAGTGGCATGTGGTACACACATACCTACATCGGTAGAAATAAAGTGGTTATATAATGGAAAGCTTGAAAACCTCTTTTGCTGGTATATCACTCTGTGGACACAATGAGTGGGTTAAAACCGCTTTCTTCGATTGTATTTTCATGGATGAAAGCGGTTTTTGGAAGTAATCAAAATCATTTCGAAGGGGAACTCTTTCCCTTCATTGCGGCCCGCAATGCCATCTTTTTTCTTTTCAGGCGGCGGCGCGTTCGGGCACGCTTCTCTCGTGGGTTGTATTGTTTGCTCATTACCGTCTCTCCATGCGTGTGATGGGAGCGATAGAGGCGGGAAGGGAGTATTTTTGTCAAATGATTTTTAAAAAGGAATTATTGTTTTGCAGCAATGGAAATGAGCTATAGTATTCCTTCCCATGCCGCTTTTACTCCTTTCAGCGTTAAAAGCGGATCGATGGTACAGGGAAAGGAAAGGTGACCCGCGAGAGATTTAGAATGCCCTCCGGTGAGAACAATGGAAAATTCACATCCCATGCTTTGGATGATTTTTCCCACCAGGCCTTCCAGTAATGATATCCATCCAAAGAAAAGCCCGGAACGTATGCAATCGTATGTATTTTTTCCCACCACAGAAGGCGGGCGGGTGATGGGGACATCCACAAGCATTGAGGTATTTGCACGAAGAGATTTTGCGGCAGTTTCCACCCCTGGTGCGATGATGCCGCCGATGAGAGACCCTTCTCGTAGCATGGTAAATGTTGTTGCGGTGCCAAGGTCGACAATAAGGCAGTTTTTGCCATAAAGCCGTCGCGCTGCAGTGGTGTTTGCAATGCGGTCGGGCCCAAGCATTTCCGGGTGTTCGTAGTCAATGGTGATAATCGACTGTGCGGCATTAATAATGAAAGGTTCAATTGAGTAATACCGTTTCGCCAGTATACTATACGTATCGAGGGCTTCTTTTACTACGCTGGATATGGCAATACCGGAAACATCGTGCTCTGATACTGACGCGAAGCGAACTGAGGAAATTAATTGGATAATTGTCGCATAAAGGCTTTCACTGGTTGTTGCAGTGCCGGTGGGGAAGCGGAACACTGACAGAGGAACGAGGGAATCTTTTCGGAAAAGACCCATCTTTGTGATGGTGTTGCCAATATCAAATCCTAAAATCATGCCCAAAAGAAAGAAGGAGTTATGAATTCTGCATACCCGCAGCCTCTAAACGCGATTTAAGGGAGTAATATGCTTTCTGGGCTTCATTGCGGACCACGCGGTTTTTATCAGTCTTCATGGCTTTATCTAATCCCAAAAGAGCACTGTAGTCGAAAATTTTTTCGAGTGCGCGAACAGTTTCGATCCGGACATCGAAAAATGGGTCGTCCAAAAGTTTGATCATGGTAGGCACCGCGGACTTTTCGCGCATGAGCCCGAGCGCCTTCACCGCTTCCATGCGGATATTTTTATATTCATCAAAGCATGCTTTCTGGAGGAGCGGAACCGCTTCACGGATGCGTTTAACGCCGATCTGAATGGTTGTTTCCCGTCGCACGGCTTCACCTTCGGTCATTCGTTTCACCAGAAGCATGAAAGGCGCATCGTGAACGGCGTTGAGTGCCTTAGAAGTTCCGATCTTTTTCAGAGCATCCTGAGCCGCTTTCCTTACATCGTGATGATTGTCGATAAGCGATCCAATAATGGGATCCACGCAGGTCTCGGTTGCCAGATCGCCTAATGCCTTGACTGCTTCTGTGCGGATATACGAGCTTTTATCTTCAAGCATGTCGATGAGGTGTTTCTCGGAATAGATATCCTTCACTGCTCCCATCGCGCGCATCGCTTCTATCTTCACGAGCTGGCGCTTATCCTGAAGAGCAAGATAGAGAATCTTGGATATTTCTGGATTTTCGGTCTTCCCTTTTGAGGCGATGAGCCGAAGTGCCTCGATTTTTTCCCGCTGGGTGCCGTTTAAAATAATTCTTCGGATGTTCGAAAGAATATTTGCTTTCTCGAGCTCTCCGAAACGAAGCGTCGCAACCGCCTGCACTTTCGGATCGGGGTCTTTTAAAAGTGTTTTCAGATTCTCAATGATTGTTTGATCTTTTTTGCGGGATAGGGCTAAAAACGCCTGAAGTCTGATATCCGATTTGCGGTGGCTTAATAGTTTGAGAAGGCCTTCAACGTCGTCGTTGTCTATAAGCTTTTCGATATTTGGAGTAAAAAGTCCCATAGTGCCATCCATCTTCCTTTGCCGGGGAATTATTCTACACTATAAAAAAAGACACAGCTCTGAGTCAATACTTTCTTTTTGCGGTGGCGTAAAATTGCGCGAGGCAGGGATATGTCGATTCTCGTAGATGTATTGCCGAAAAAGACGGTTTGTCTAAACTACGATTTAATTCTATAATCTCCCACGCGTTTGATAAGACCGTCGGTTTCAATTTTATTTAAAAGAGGAATAATGTATTTGCGGCTTAAACCGGTTGCATCGCGAACCTCAGGGATGGATATTTTGTCTTTTGCGGTGAAAAGGTCCATAACTTTTTTCTTGAGCGCTTCGTACACTGATTTGTGGTAAAGTATGCCCCCTTCAAGGCTGATGGCGAGGCCGAGTCGAATAAGGTCTGTAAAAATGCTTTTCTTCTTTTCATCGGAAAGTTTAGAAAGCTCAATGCCTTCAATACCCGCATCGGCAAGTGATGAAAGGACGCGCTTTTTATCTTCGGGAAGCCGGTCTTCTGTAATCGCATCCCCGGAAAAATAGCGGCCGTCCTTTTCAACAATGGGGAATGATTTAAAAATCTCCGGCATAAGGATGCGTACAAATTCCTGAGAAAGCCCTGTTTTAGAAGAAAGCTCCGCGATGTTTAGCCCAATGTTTTCACCGATTGCCGCAGCAATCGAGGAGGTGGCGCTTTCAAAAAGGCGCGATGAAAAAACGTACTCTCCCATTTTTTTAAGGGTTCCATTTGCGATAAGCACATCAAGGGCTTTTGTGATTGTCTTTACGTTGTGCGGATAAAAGTGTAAAAGTTCGCGATCCTTCATGACCTGTGTCACTTCAAGCGCGTAAGAAACGAGCGTGTTGAGAGAATAATCAAAAATGGATGATGCGTGTGCAAAAGCGGCTTTTCGCTTTTGGGTGGAAAAGGGACCTGGAAGAAGCACTCTCCCGCCGCCGATGATGCGGAAGCCGCCCGGGCGGGTGATGATGAACGGCTCGCCAGGATAGAAATGCCACTCCGTTTCGAATTTTAAAACAGCCGGAAAGAAATTTGCAGCGGTGTTGAGTGTAGAAGGAATGATCATCCTGCACGGCAGAGTCTCGGTGCCCGCGATTATTTCAAGGCTGTGGTTGTTTTTTACGCTGACATCACGGATCTGGAGCATGGCAGAAATTTCCCGCGCGGGTGTGAAAAAGTTACTTCGCACTATAATTGAACCGCGTCTGAGCTCTTCCTGCGCGATGCCGGCTAAATTTAACGCAGTGCGCTGAGAGGGAACTCCCTGGTAAAGCGCCGAATAATGGCTTTCAATCTTTTTTATCCGCGCTTTGGTATTTTGCGGGAGAATCGTCACGGTATCTTCTTCCATAAAAGCGCCGTTTTTTAAAGTGCCGGTTACTACGGTGCCGTAGCCCTTCGAAGTGAATACGCGATCGACGAATAAATACGGTTTTTCCGAGTCTGTGGCTTTCGGCAGGAGGCGGATGTTTTTAAGGATTATTTCTTTAAGGAGATCTATGCCCACTAATGTTTTTGCGGAAACCTTCACAATATCCGCTCCTTCGAACCTTGTGCCAGAAAGATGCTCACATACGTCGGCTTCAGCAAGAGCAACGGTTTCTTCGTCTGACGCGTCTATTTTATTGAGCGCCACAATAATGCGCTCAATGCCTAAAAGATCGAGGACACGGAAATGATCATCGGTTTGGGGCATCCATCCGTCGTCAACTGCAACGACTAAAAGACCAATGTCAACGCCCCATGCGCCAATCACCATATTGCGGATAAAGCGCTCATGCCCGGGCACGTCAATGATGCTCACTGTGCCGAATTTTGGGTAATCGATTTTCGCAAAACCGATGTCGATGGTCATCTCTCGTTCTTTTTCCTCTGGAAGGCGGTCGCAGTCAATTCCGGAAAGCGCTTTAATGAGTGAAGTTTTTCCGTGGTCGATGTGCCCTGCGGTTCCAATGATGTACATCAATTACCCCTTTCTGTGAGAATTGTTTCAAAAGCATAAGCAATCTCCTGCAGGTCACCATCGAACAGCGTGCGAAAATCGAGCATGAAGGCATTTTCAGCGATAATGCCTGCAATGGGGACGCGCCACGTGATGAAACGGTCGTAGATGTCCTGTGGAGATAAGCCATTAGCCGAGAGGACGATGCCGAAACTTGCAAGTTCAGCCGCAGGCATGGCGCCGCCGCCAAACGTGCTTTTGACAGATATGGTTTTTGCGAACTTTCTGCTTTCGGGTGAAAGCATGCGAATGAAGCGAAGCGCGCGGCGCCTAACTGCTTCGGGAGAATCAAGAATCATTTTCCACAGAGGAAGCTTTTGCCACCTGTTGTTTGCATAGTACAGCATAATGTTTTGCAGCAGATAATAGGTCACTTTATCGACGCGTATGATGCGCAAGAGGGAATTTTTTCGAAGCCTCTGTATGAGGGTTTTCCGGCCAATAATAATGCCCGCCTGAGAGCTACCGAGGAGTTTATCGCCACTGAAGCAGACCAAATCGGGCCCCTGCGAAAGTTCAAACGCAATAGTGTGTTCAAAGGGTTTTGGAAGCTCCCGGTCAAGGACCATGTTTCCGCTTCCAATATCCCGCACCATGATGATTTTTTCAGATTTCAGCGAAGCGAGCTCGGAAAGCGAAGGCGTTTCAACGAAGCCTTTCATTTCGAAATTCGAGCGGTGCACGGAAAGGATCATCGCCGTCTCATCGGTTATGGCACTGCGATAATCTTCACGCGTGGTAATGTTGGTAGTTCCCACTTCCACAAGATGAGCGCCGCTTTCTCGCATGATATCCGGAATGCGAAAGCCCCCGCCTATTTGTACAAGCTCACCGCGCGATATAATCACCTGGCGGTTTTTAGCGAATTCAGAGAGGATGAGAAAAACGGCGGCTGCGTTATTGTTCACCACGAGCGCGTCTTCCGCGCCGGTAAGTGTACACACGAGCGATTCGGCAAAGCCGCCGCGTTTGCCTCTGCGTTTCTCGGGAATGAAAAATTCGAGATTGCAATAGCCGGTGAGCTCCTTGCCGAGAGCATCAATTGCCTCTCGGGGAATGGGAGCACGGCCAAAGTTGGTGTGGATGATGACACCTGTGCCGTTTATCAGGCGCTGGAGACGCGTACGATCGATTGCCCTGAGTTTTCCTTCAATTTGGCAAAAAAGGTCTTCGGTGGTGAATTCTTTTTTTTCAGCAAGTTCCCCGCGGAAATAAGCGATTATCTCTCGCGCGGCATCAGCGACAATTGGCCTTCCCAATTTTTCAATGAAAGGCATAAATCGCTCATCGGAAAGAATTTTTTCCAGCTGAGGTATGCCGCGTAGTGGATTCATCTCTGCCATAGTTTTCATGCGGAAGGGGCAGGAATCGAACCTGCCGCTGCAATAAATTACAGCCAACGGTTTTGAAGACCGCGGGGGCCACCGGACCCCATCCTCTTCCCTGTATCTTGCAAATATCTACAGAATTGTGCACACTGCTAAGTGCGCGTGATATGCTTGTATCTGTCAATAATAATTGCAGATCTTTGAGATGAACAGGCTGAAAATCGGGAGTCTCGATAAATAAAATCGGCAGCCTCTTTTGCGCGCAACACATTGCTCAATACAATTGCTTCTTTCTATTTATGAATGTTATGGGCATCTGAAAAAAACCGCTTTTACCTGTAACGAACAATATTACAGAACACGGTTTTGATCTATACCCTATGCCCACGGGGGAACATTTTTTACACGTTTAAATATTCTCGTCCTTAACAAAGCGATTTTTTTCAGATGCCCAATAAAAAATCCAGGGGATGACTAAAAACCCCTGGATATGGTGGCACTTCATATTGCATTGAGTTTACTGCTGGCCGGGAGCAATCGGTAAAGATTCATCGGCATCGCCCGGAGCGATGGCGGGAGCGGATGATTCCGGTGGTCTGCTGAGCTTCACCAGCCGCTCAATGGCTTTTTGAACAACTGGCGAGGAAATATGATCTTTGGATATCGACCGCGACGCAAGCGTGAGCTTCATTGCGGACTGTTCAAGTTTCTGAAAGCTATCCTTCAGCTCCTCGGGTGGTTCCTTCGACTCTTTGAGTTCGGGGTATTTTCCCTCGAAGGACTCAATTTTTGGGCGAAGCGTAGTGAAGCTGTCCGCATAATCATTGATCGCCTTAGCGACATCTTCGGCAGATTTGGCGCTTTGTATGGCGTTGATGTAGGTTTCCTGCATTTTAATGAGTGCTTCGAGAGCATCGTTTATGTCGCTGTATTTCTTTTTGCATCCTACCATAATTATCATAGCGGGAAGCAACAATAGTAAAGTAAACTTTTTCATTCAGTCCTCCCTGGTGGTGATTATTGCGGCACAATACCGGCGAGGGATATTTCCGGCAATCATAATTTGAAACTTTTTATTCCACATGCAAAAGCATGGCTTTCAGGTATTCGGTTTCTGGCGCGAAGATATTCACCGGATGATCGCCGGGCTGATGGTACTTGCCGACGATCTGAACGCGCCGTCCGTTTTTTGCTGCGGCTGAAAAAACGATTTTCTGAAAATCCTTCATGTCGATGAATCGCGAGCAGGAACAGCTGAAAAGATACGCGTCTGGGGCGCATCGCCTGAACGCCTGAAGATGGAGTTCGCGATAGCCCCTTTCGGCCGCAGGAATGTCACGCCGGCTTTTTGCGAGGGCCGGCGGGTCGAGAATGATGAAGTCGAAGTGATCTTGGTATTTCGGAAGAAAGTCGAACACGTCATCGCATATCACTTCCATTGGCCCAATAATGTCATTGAGTGCGGTGTTTTTATGTAAAAGTTCAAGCGCGCGTTTTGATGAATCAACCGAAACAACCTTTTGCGCGCCGCCGGCCATTGCGGCAACGGAGAATCCTCCAGAATAAGAAAAAAGATTGAGCACCTGTTTATCTCGCGCGTACAGGCGCACAGTTTTCCTGTTTTCCCTCTGATCCAGAAAAAAGCCGGTTTTCTGGCCATTTTTTACATCAACTGAAAACCGCATTCCGTTTTCCTCGATAATGATTTCATCCGGTGTTGTGCCGAAAAGCTGTGTGCATTGCATTTCAAGCCCTTCCGCCGCGCGTCCCGCGTGATCGCTTCGTTCAAAAATGCTCTCAGGCTTTAAAAGCTCGATGAGCATTTGCACAATGTCATCGCGCAGGCGGTCAATGCCGAGGGTGAGGGATTGTATCACCAGATGGCCGCTGTAAAAGTCGACAATGAGCCCCGGAAGACTATCCCCCTCTGAATGTATCACGCGGTATGCGTGTGTTTGTGCTAAAAGTGGGTCGCGCTTTCTCTTTTCGATGGCCGATTGAATCATGAGGTACAAGGTGTCGTTTGAGAATGGTGCTTCGCCGAATGAAAGCACTCGTATGGTTATGTGCGATTTTCGGTTGATATATCCCCATGCAAGAATTGAGTTGCGGAAGCTGGCGATGGGCACAATGGCGCCGTCGGGTATCGCATCATCGATAGAATGAATTGCACCCGAAAAGAGCCATGGATGGCGGTTTTCAATTGCGCGCTCTTTGCCTTTTTTTAACACAACACGCTTCATGGGGTCAAGAAAACAACATTGCAAAATTATTCAAATAAAAAAACATTGAAGGATTGGCTATTTAACAAATAATTCACATTGACTTTATGAAAGTTTTACCTGGTGCTCACTCCTTACAATCGAGCAGTATGTATTCGGAAAATCGGATACAAACCGGAAAAGTCTTTCCGGTAAAAATTTTTCTCGGAGGATGTTCAATGCGGTTAAAATTTTTTTTCAGCACGCTTGCGCTGATGCTTGCGCTTGGAATTGCCGCTGCAAATGCGCAGGAAGCGAAGGCGCCATCTTCAGAAGCGTCGAAATCTGAACCAGTGAAAGTGTCGGGAGTTATGTATCTCGAATGGGTAAAGTCGCTTTCCAACTATACTGATTCAGGGGAAAAGGAAAATACGTTTAAAGTACAGCGCGTCTATCTTAATTTCCAGAAGAAAATCGATGATATCTGGAGCGTGCGGGCGACCCTGGATGTTGGGTCGAATTATGTAACAGAGGCGGAAACCGAAACAGGAGATGAGGTAACCGTTGAAGGTCTTGATTCTCGCTACTCTGCGTATATTAAATATGCATATTTACAGGCTGCGCCCAACCTTGGCTTTGGCGTGCTTACTCTCCAGTTTGGTATGATTGGAACGCCGGTAATTGGGCTGATCGATAACATGAGCGATTATCGCTGGCTCATTCCAAACTATATTGATGCGGCAAAATATCTTCTCTACAAGCAGAGTTCGGCTACACGTGCGACTCCAGGCCAGTCTATTGATAACTCTGCCGACTTAGGTGTAAGTGCGAGCCTTGCGCTGTTGAACAATATGGTTACCATAACCGGCGCTATTACCAATGGAGAAGGATATAAGAATGCTGACGAACTTGAAGTGGGCGATGATGGCAAAGCCATGTATGCGATGCTTACCGTAATGCCAATTGAAGGGCTCTTTTTGTCGGGATTTTATCGCAATGAAGTTACAAACGATGCAGAAAGTAGCGATAATTTCAAAAATTACTATGGCGGAAATGTCATCTATGTGTATCAGGGCATAAGAGTAGGTGTATCCTACCTTATGGGCAAAGTGAGCACTCTTACAGCTTCTGCGACTGATGCCACAGTGGCTGAATATACGTTGCTCGATGCGTTCCTGATGGCAAATCTGAATAGTTTTGCTGGTATGCCTATACTGATAGCCGGTCGTTATGCAATGGGGACTACTGAACATGCAGAAGGATACGGCGCCTCGGATGGTTTCAAAGCGACGGTCACCATTTGGGCAGTTGGCGTGGGTTATCAGTTTAATAACAATGTGCGCATGATGGCTTATCTGGAAGATCAAAGCTCTACGTCGGATGATATCACCGCGCGTGAATGGGAAGCTTCAAACCGGAACTTCTACATCAAAGCTGAAGCGAAAATATAATCCTGTCGATAGTCGAACATAAAAAGCCGGGTGGATTCTTCCGTCCGGCTTTTTTATTTTCGATCACCCCACCTTAAAGAAAAAAAATTATAAAATTTAAGAAAATTTTTTCTGATTCGTCGATTTTTATCGTCTTCATTAATGAGAATACATTTTGTATTTCTCGCACATTATTGTTGAGGGAAGGGCTATGATTAGAACAACTATTAATCTAAAAAGCGAAATGAATCAAAAACTAAAAGAGGTCGCAGCACGTAAAGGTGTTGAAGTCGAAGACATTATCATTGTGGCGATGAAATATGTTTCAATAAGATACCGAAGGCAGATTTGTGAGGGGAAGGCGGTGCAATATCAGGATCGGGATGAAGATGGCTGCTGGGTAAAGGTACATGTGGCCTGGTTTAAGGAAGAGTATGAGTTTTTGATTGATCTGAGAAAGATTCATAAAAAATCGGTTTCTCGCCTTGTTGCTGAGGCGATTGAACAGTTTCTTGATGAAATATGGTCATTATATGATATGATTAAAGATAACTATTTTCTTCAACATTACATGATTGCAAAATTTGATAAACAAAATGTTTTAGGTTATATAGTTTTATGGGGTAAACCTATAAAAAGTATTACACATTAAAAAAAATCATTTTTGCTGTAGTCCATCATGCAAAAAATTATCCGCATACTTTCATGGGGAACGGCTATGCTATGTCATTTTACAAAACGACTTGTGCGATCTCTCAATCTAATTGACAAATAATACTTTGTGCGCAAAATGCTTAAAAATCATATCAGGATATAATTATGCTGCACAGGGAACTTGAAACAGTAAGCAAAAAGGATCTTGAAAAACTTCAGTTCGAACGGTTGAAAAAATCGCTTGCCGCGGCAACAAAGGCGCCGTATTATCAAAAATTATTCAAAGAGCACAATATTCATGTCGATTCAATCCGCACGCTTGAACACATTAAAGACCTTCCATTTGTGACGAAGAACGATTTGCGCCTCTCATATCCGGATGGTATGGTGGCCGTGCCGAAATCGGATATTGTGCGCATGCATGCGTCATCGGGAACGACCGGTAAATCGACAGTAATTTTTTACACCATGAACGATATTAACGCATGGGCAGATCTTCTGGCGCGATGCATGGCCGCCACAGGGGCAACGCGCGAAGATGTATTTCAGAACATGATGGGATACGGCCTTTTTACCGGTGGGCTTGGATTGCACTATGGAGCTGAGCGACTCGGCTGTTTGGTGATACCTTCAGCATCGGGCAATACGCTTCGCCAGATTCAGCTCATGCAGGATTTTCGCACCACAATTATACACATCACCCCGAGTTATGCTTTGCATTTGGCCGAAGAGATTGCTGCGCAGGGAATAAATCCGCGCGATCTTTCAGTGAAGAAAGCCTATCTTGGTGCCGAACCTTATTCCGAGGCGACGCGCAATAAAATTGAAGCGCAGTGGGGCATGCATGCATACAATTCCTATGGGCTTTCGGAACTCAACGGCCCGGGTGTAGCATTCGAATGTGTCCACCGCTGTGGTATGCACCTGTGGGAAGATTATTATTATATGGAAATCATCAATCCGGATACCGGAGAGGTTCTTCCCGATGGTGAGGAAGGGGAGCTTGTGCTCACACACCTCAATCGAGAAGCAATGCCCATGCTGCGATACCGCACCCGTGACCTCACTCGGATCATTCCCGGTCAATGTGCCTGCGGGAGAACGCATCGCAGGATCGATCGCATTAAAGGAAGAACGGATGACATGCTCATTGTGGGAGGAGTAAATGTTTTTCCTTCGCAAATTGAAACGGTTTTGATGAATATACCGGAGGTTGGCAATAACTACCAGATTGTCCTTGACCGCGAAGGGGGACTCGACCGCATTCATGTAAAAGTCGAGCTCTATTCGAAAATGTTTTCCGGCGATATTAAAAATATTGATAATTTAAAGAAAATGATTGTTGAGCGGCTGCGGGCGCTTATTGTGGTAAATCCCCGCGTGGAACTTCTGGAGCCCGGTTCACTTCCGCCCAGCACTGGTAAAGCAGTGCGCGTGATTGATAATCGTAAATTGTAGGAGGCGCAACATGCCCTATCAGGTATCGGTTTTTGCGGAGAACAAGCCAGGCAAGATAGAACGCATCACAAGAGTTCTTGCGGAAAACGGCATCAATATTCGTGCCGTCACCATTTCCGATAGCGGAGATTATGGCATCATCAAGCTTTTGCTCGATAAACCTGAAGACGGATGTGAGGCGCTCACACGCGATGGAATTGCCGCAACGCTTAAAGAAATTATTGCAGTAAAGATGGATGATCGACCTGGCGGTCTTTTCAACATCTCTCGCATCATACGGGAAGCGGGAGTGAATGTGGAAGATGCATATGGGTTTATCCTTGAAAGCGGCAAAAGCGCGGTGTTCATTTTTCAGGTGGATAACGTGCGAGGAGTGGAAAAAATTTTAAACGATGCGGGAATATCGACGCTTCAGGAAAAAGACCTGTACATGCTATAGCAGGATGCGAAATTTTCGACACGGTGTATGCCTGGAGGTAATGTGCGGCTTGTACGATACAAAAATGAAGATGGTGTTGCCCGCTGGGGGATTGTTCAGGGCGATGCGGTAAAAGAAATACATTGCGAGGATTCAGTCGAAGAGCTTCATAACCAGATTCGGCAAGGGAAAATTGAAACGCGCGCTACACTTCCAGTAAAGTCGATTCGGTTGTTGCCGCCAACATCTTTGTGCGCAGCAGTGTATTGCGCGGGGCTGAACTACCGCGACCACGCCCGCGAGGTGAAAATGCCGCTTCCTAAAAGTCCAATATTTTTTACAAAACCTTCGTCATCGCTGTGCGGAGCATGTGATGATATCGTCTATCCATCCGTGGTGAAGCTTTTAGATTACGAAGTTGAACTTGCCGTTGTGGTGGGGAGAAAAATAGGGAAAGATGACGTGGTCGACAATGGCAATCTGGGAGATTTTATTTTAGGAATTACAATTTTAAACGATATATCAGCGCGCGATATACAGCTTGCGGGAGGGCAGTGGTTTCTGGGGAAATCGTTTCGGACTTTCGCGCCAATAGGGCCGATTGTGCAGACACTCGATGAAGAAGTGGTGAAGCAATTGTATTCTTTGCGCCTTGAGCTTTCAGTTGTTGATGCCCATGGTGAAAATCCTCATAAAAAAAGCCAGAGCGGGACGACATCGGAGATGGTGTTTCCCATTCATAAACTCCTTGAGGTGCTGAAGATGCGGCTTGATTTGCATGCCGGTGATATAATTGCTACCGGCACCCCACACGGGGTGGCACTACGAAGTCCTTCAAGGCTTAAAACAAGATTTGCGGAGATATTCGGTGTACCACCTGCAAAACGAATTGCATCATTTCTTGAACACGAGAGAAAAACAAATCCGCGATATCTTCACGTCGGCGACACTGTGATTGCGCGCATCTTTAGCGAAGATGGCACAATCGACCTTGGCGAACAGCGCTGTCGGGTGGTGCACGATGAAGGTGTGGGGCGATGATCATTGATTCTCACGTGCATCTTTTCCCACCGAAAATAGTTGCGCAGAGAAAAAGATTTTTCGATGATTCGTGCTTTGCCGAACTGTACCAGCCAGAAAAATCGAAGATGGTTTCGCGCGATGAACTCCTTGAGATGATGCACACGGAAAAAATCGATCGCGCCGTGGCTATGGCCTTCCCTTTTGAAAATGATGAATATCGTATGCTGCAAAACGAGTATCTCCTCGAATCGTCGCATGAAACGAGAGGGAAGATCATCTCCTTCCTTGCTGCCCCAAAAAATATTGATTGTCTCGATGGGTGGATGGCAGAGGCAAGAACGAGTGGTGCCGCGGGCGTGGGGGAGGTCGCCTTTTATTCAACCGGCTTTGGTGAAAAGGAAAAGCAATACCTTGATGTGCTTCTTCAAGCGGCGGCGAGTGCAGATCTTCCTGTATGCCTGCATGTCAATGAGCCCGTGGGGCATCGATATCCGGGCAAATATACGACTTCGTTTGAGCTTTTATTCGATGCGATTTCGAAAAATAAAAATACAAAAATCATTCTGGCCCATTGGGGCGGAGGGATTTTTTTCTATGCGCTTATGAAAGAAGTACGTGCCGCCTTTGCGCACGTGATGTACGACACCGCGGCAACGCCTTTCCTGTACGATGAACGCATATATCTCATTGCGCGCGAAATCGTAGGATCTGAAAAAATCCTTTTCGGCAGCGACTACCCCTTACTTTCGCCGTCGCGCTATTTTGCGGCAATACGCGCATCATTCAATAGCGATGCGCAAGCGGCTGTTCTTTCGGAAAATGCGCTGGCTCTTTTTCACAGGAGATGATGAGAAATTGAAACAGACTCAACACAGGTTCTTCCTTTATTATGCGAATCATCGGTGAAACCGCTTTCTGCGATGAAGATATGAAAGAAAAGAAGTGGTTTTGGAAGCGCCAGAAAAAATGTGCTTGTCAAACCGAATTGTGCTCTCTATACTATGTCGCATAAAGAATTAATGCAAGGAAAGCGTTTTCACCCCATTGCTGATAAGGATTGTGCGCTATGTCGATAATTAATTCATACGATCAGTATGCCCGGCTTATTACACGCTCGGTTGATCATATCTTTAAGAACTTTTTAAAAGATAATTCAATCGAGGAAGTGCTTGAAAGCCAGTCTTCGAAAGGCGACCCGAGTGTTTCCATTAGCATTTCCGGTACCTTGAAAGGAGAGTTGATCATCAATCTTCCCCCTTCAACATTGAGCAATATCACGAAATTTTTTTTTAAAACGTCAGGTGGCAAATCGGTGAAAAAACATTTTGAAGAAGTCGCTGGCGAAATCGCGAACCTCATAACGGGAACGTTCGCAAACCAGCTGCAGTTTCTCAATCATACCGTCCGCCTTTCCCCCCCCGAATTCAATGAAGAAGACATGACCACCCGCACGCTCTACGACAATATCAACCTGTCATTCAACTCCCATTTCGGAGGGTTTGATGTGGATCTCTACTACAGGCACGATGAGTGAAAAGTTTATCGTAAATCTTCGAAAAAAGAAGTGTATTTAGTAGATTTTAGCAGGGTTAAAATGCACATGCGGGGGAATAGCGTTTTACAAAATGCATGCTGCTGGTTGTATACAGGTTTTTTGGCTCCGGGAGTTTTAAAAGGGTGGGTTAATGTGACAGGTATATTGTTTCAATAGATGATAATTATTACGCTTCAGCATCCTGAACTTATGCAAACTGTTGAGCAGAATTAAAAAATATTTTGCCATTATTGCCAGAGTTTACGTGGAAAATGCAGGTAATGAAATTTGTAATATTATTTTTTTCCTACCTTCAAGAATTATAAGAGATTGACTCGTGTGTAAATCCTTCAGCAAAAAAATAATTTTTTATTGACAGATGATATAGGCGTGATATAGTTAGTACAACTAACATTTATGGTGAATGGGGGAAATGAATACATCTAACATGGCGATTACAATGTCTGAACTGTTAAATAAGCTTCACGATGTAAAAAGGGCGTATTTATGGAAACTTTCTCAGAAACATAATCTCACGCCCTTGCAGATGCAGATTTTAGAATGTATAAAAAAATTTGGCAAGGATGCTCCTCCCAGCTCATATGAAATTGCAGAAGAAATTATGCTCAGCAGAGCGACTGTGAGCGTTGCGCTGAAGGCGCTTGAAAGAAAAGAGCTGGTGGTGAAAACTTTTTCCGGGAAAGATAGAAGAAAACAATTTCTTGCGCTTAAAGGAAGGGCAGAAGACATTCTTAGCGAAACAGCCCAATATGAAGATATAATAGTGCGTGGTATCTCTCGCTTGCCGGAAAAAAGCGTTACATCAATACTGAACGTGTTCATCCATATTTTGGGCATGATGTATGACGAAGGAATAGTTGATCGTGTAGCAGTGTGCCTGAAGTGTGCATGGTGTAGAAGCGTTTCGAAAAATTTATATCAATGCGATGTGACGGGAAGGCGATTTTCAATTGCTGAGGCAAAAATCGGCTGTCGAAATTTTACCATGAAAGAGGGAGAAAAGCATGCAGCCCAATTGTACTGATCTGATAGGGAGAGATATTGCGGTACTTGGCAGGTTCATCGCATTGTATTGCCGGGGGCGACATTCAAAAAAGCAGAAAGCCGTTGTGCGGGGCAAAGGAAAAATTGAGCAATATATTGCTCCGCTTTCCATATCTCTCTGTGATGAATGCACGAAGCTTTTGCTCTATGCCGCAAGCAAGCGGCTCCTTTGCCCCTACAATCCGAAACCGGCATGCAAAGATTGCGAAACGCATTGTTATGGAGAACCTCACAGGAGTAGAATTCGAACAATAATGCGTTATTCAGGGGTGAGAATGATTTTAAGGGGGAGTGTGACATATATTAAAAAATTTTTTTAGAAACTACATAACTGTCTGATCTTATGTATGTCTCCCAACCTGCAAAAGGGTGAAAATATATTATCAAATTGAGGAGGTATGTCATGAAGTTACAGGTAAGAGCGGTGCTTTTATTTCTTCTCATTCTCTGTTTCGGGGTTCTCATCTTCGGCGGATATCTCATAAAACGTGAGAAACCTCCGATTCCTGAAAGGATTGTTGATGCATCCGGGAAAATCCTTACAAAAAAAAATTAATTTTAGACGGTCAGGCGTATTATTTCAGCAGGGGCGGTCATCATATAGGTAGCATCTGGGGTCATGGTTCGTATCTGGCGCCCGATTGGTCGGCAGATTATTTGCATAGAATGGGTCTTTATGTGGCGGCGCGATATCTCGGCTTGAATGCGCAAGATGCACGCAAGTTTACTCAAGTGGATTTCGAATCTTTAGATAGCGTAAAGCGGGCGGAAATAATTGCTCGTGTATCCGGTGAGATGAGAAAGAACCGATACAATGCTGCTCAGAAAGAACTCGTTTTCACGGAGTATCAGTCTGAAGCATTTAATTATCTTGCCGGATATTATACGAATCTTTTTAAAAACGGAAACGAGCGAATGGGACTTCAGCCGGGTATTGTTCAAAACGAAAGCGATGGTTTGAATATTGCAAGTTTTTTTGCCTGGCTTTCATGGGCCGCTGTGGCACAGCGTTCGGGATCAACCACGAGCTACACAATTAACTGGCCATTTGATCCGCTGGTTGGTAATGTTTTTACGGCAGATATGGTGATATGGTCAATTGTGAGTGTCGTGTTGCTTATTCTGGCGCTTGGCGTGGTGCTCTATTACTATAACCGCTCTATGCACACGGAAGATTACACGGCAAAGCTGGTTGCGTTAACGGAGCCTTCTCCCACAATAAGCCAAAAAGCAACCGCTGTATATTTTGTTGCAGCCATGCTTCTGTTTTTGGTGCAAATCGGTACAGGCTCGCTGACTGCACATTATACCGTTGAAGGTACAAAATTTCTTAGCTTACCAATTTCAAACATTCTGCCATACGCGGTGCTTCGCACCTGGCATATACAGCTTGCGATTTTCTGGATTGCATCATGTTTTCTTGCCACCGGGCTTTTCATAGGACCGTTTATCGGGAGAGAACCCGCACATCAGGGAAAACTGGTGATTATGCTTTTTGCCGCGGTAGTTGTTGTTGTCGTGGGAACTCTTGTCGGTTCATGGCTTTCAGTCCAGGGGTATCTGGGAAACGAAAGCTATTATATTGGACATCAGGGTTATGAATACATCGAACTCGGGAGAGTGTGGCAGATTCTTCTAATTGTGGGTATGATTATCTGGCTTGCCCTTGTCCTGCGAGCAATTTATCCCGCATTGAAAAATGAAAAAGACCGCGGCGGTCTTACCCATCTTTTGCTTTACAGTGCCATATCAATTCCTCTTTTTTATATGGCTGGCCTTATGTATGGAAAAGGAAGTCATCTGTCAGATGCTGAATATTGGAGATGGTGGGTAGTCCATCTCTGGGTTGAAGGTTTCTTTGAAATATTTGCAACTGTGACACTTGCTTTTATCCTGTCCCGAATTGGTGCGATAAGCGAAAAGTTTGCACATACAACCGTATACCTGAGCATTTTCCTTTATCTTGGAAGCGGCATCATTGGCACCTTCCATCACCTTTACTGGACAGGATCACCAATGCCTGTAATGGTTCTCGGTGGTGTGTTTTCCGCTCTTGAAGTAGTTCCTTTGGTACTTTTAGGTTATGAAGCGGCAATGAATATGAGAACCATCGAGCAAGGCGGAGTGAACTATGAATACCGATGGCCCATCTTTTATTTTATTGCGGTTGCATTCTGGAATCTTATTGGCGCAGGGGTTTTCGGTTTTCTCATAAACCCGCCAATCATTCTATATTTCATTCAGGGGATCAATACAACTCCAATTCATGCGCATACGGCACTATTTGGAGTATACGGTTTTCTGGCAATTGCGCTTATGTTGTTTTCCTTACGTCATATATTCAAAAAGAAAGCCTGGTCCGATTTTCTTTTGAAGTGGGGCTTTTGGGGATTGAACGGCGGGCTCATCCTTATGACGGTTATAAGTCTCATCCCGTCCGGCTTCTATCAGTTTTATCATGCGGCTCAAAAAGGTTTATGGTTTGCCAGAAGTCCAGAAATCGCTACGAGCGATTTTATTAGAATGGTTTCCTGGCTGAGAATGGGGCCGGATTTGATTTTTGCGTTTGGTGCTATATGCCTTTTGTTATTTGTGCTAAGGGGAATATGGATTTCATTTTTTAGTAAGTGATAATTTGAATAACTGGTTTATGGATTGTTTTTCATCGCTCCCAATATTTTGGACAACGCAATGAGGGAGCGATGAAAAGCTCTGTAAATCTCAGATCTTGCCAATTTTGATAAACGATGATTACATGTGGTGCAGAAAAAAGTTTGAAATTATGTATCAAAATATTGTAATGCAGTGAGAAGATTAGCAATAATGTTACAGGATGTAAATTTAATGGTTCTTTTGAGGAGGCTCGCATGAGTGAATTTTTAACTGACATGGGCGAAAAAAAGGAGTTGCTCAAGAAGATGATCAGAATGCTGCACGATGGTGCGGATGTCGGCGAGATGAAGCTGCTCTTTAAAAGGGAGTTTGGGAACGTGATGCCGCATCAAATCAGCATGCTCGAGGAGGAGATGATCCGCGAAGGCATGCCGGCGGAAGAAGTGCACCGACTCTGTCAGCTTCATATAGACCTTTTTCAGGAGTCTATTGAACAGGCGAAACTTGATGTGCCGGAAGGTCACCCGCTTTTCATTTTGATGAGCGAGCATCGAAGTTTGCTTTCATTTGCGCAGGAACTTGTGGAAAAAGCGACTGCACCATCCGGGAATATTTCACGGATGGGAGAACTCATTGGCTTTTTTAAGGAATCGTCCGTGCACTACCTTCGCGAAGAAAACGTGCTTTTCCCCATGCTGGAAAAATACGGTGTAACCCAGCCGCCGAAAATCATGTGGATGGAACATGATGCAATTCGCGAAATTGAAAAAAATCTGTACGCCTCTTTCGAAGAATTTGAGAAAAAACAGGATGAAAAATCTTCGCGGAGAATACAGGAACTTGGGATTCAACTTGCAGAAAAGCTTGCCGACCACTTTTTTAAGGAAAACAACATCCTCTTTCCGACTTCCCACAAATTCTTTAGCGAAGATGATTGGAAACTTGTGAAAGGAGAATTTGACGGCATCGGCTATATGTCGTACAGCCCGAAAACTGAAAAAGCCGTATCTGCAACCGGAACAGTTAAAAAGGATCACAATACCGTTGAGTTTGAAACCGGTAATATTACGCTCGAACAGCTCGCCTGTATGCTCGACACAATGCCCGTCGACTTTTCATTCATAGATAAAGACGATGTGGTGCGATATTTCAACAACGCGCCCGATCGCATCTTTGTACGCTCGAAGGCAGTGATCGGACGTAGCGTACAGAACTGCCATCCCGAGAAAAGCATTCATGTGGTCAACCGCCTGCTCGATGAAATGAAGGCCGGAACCCGCAATAAGGCTGAGTTCTGGATTGAACTCGGCGGAAAGCTTGTATATATCAGCTATTATGCGGTGAGAAATAAGTCGGGGGAATATATTGGATGTCTTGAAGTGACGCAGGATATTACAAATATTAAAAAGATTGAAGGACAGAAGCGGCTTCTCGATTAGTCCTGCCCATATATGAAGAGGTGATGAAGAACACAAAAAAAGTGGTGATAATTGGGGCAGGGTTCGGGGGGCTCAATGCCGCGCATGCACTTTCTAATTCAAAATTCAGGTCAGAAATTGTCCTTGACGGCGAAGTCAAAATCACCATTGCTGTATGATTGATCGATTGAAAAAATTGGTGGTTTGTCTTGAAAAAAATCTATAATTATTTGAATCTCTTTCTTCTCATTGTGGGAGTATATTATGAAATTTGCGTGTGGAAAGTGCTTCCGGAAAAAGTGCCTGTTCATTTTAGCTTCAGCGGTGTTCCCAATAGATGGACAACGAAAGGCATTGAGCTTGTGGTGATATTTTGCATGCCGTGGATCATGGCGGCTTTCATGTACTGCATGGGGAAGCTTGCCCGGAAAAATCCATCGCTACTCAGTATCCCGCGAAAAAAAGAATTTCTTGCACTTCCACCACAGCGCCAGGAACCGTTGTGGAGACTGATTGATGAAATGATGGCAGGTATGGGGAGTGCGATTATTATCCTCTTCCTTGGAATCATCCGCTCAATTGAAAAGGTGGCGACGGGAGCTGATGCTGGAATTTCCTGGGAATTCATCGTGGTGTTCTGTTTTTTTATTGTCTTTTGCATTGTATATGTGGTAAGACTCAGCCGAAAAGTGTCAGGTGTTATTGCAAACCCATCGCGCTGATGCATACTGATGCAATTTCTTTTTCATCCCATACAGTCATTGTCCTTTTCATGAAGTGTTTTTCTGACTGATATGGCTCGAATTGAAAGGTCGCTTCGAGTTGCGATTTCAAGAAGCTCTGGTTTTTCTGAAATCGCGATTTTAAACGCACGGCCTTTTTGCCTGATGTAGTATTCGACTTTTTGCGCTTCTGATCTACCGCCGAAAATTTTCCATGCCGCTACCAGACATACGGGTTTGAAAGAGCGCGTGTATTTTGCGCCTTTTTTATGCCGGTGTGCTTCAACTCTTTTATCAAGATCGGACGTAATTCCGGTGTAGTATGCGCAATTTGTGCAGGTGAGGAGGTAGACGTAGTAATTCTTACTTTTCTTTGCTGTGTGTGATTTCATTGATGCGCTTTTGTATTTCCCCAAGCCGTTGCTGTGTCCTTTCGAGGGAGCGTTCGAGCCTGTCTTTTTCTGCCAGAAGCCTTGTCAGCGGATCACCGGGCAGTGGTCGTGATTTGAACTGATACCGGACCATATCGTGCGTTTCTCCCTCAAGCAGCGCCCGTTCCGCCGCCTGCGCAGTATCGACATCGTGAATCGATGCGACAAGTCGCATATTATCCGGTCCGAGTTTGGGATTTGCATCTTTCGCAGAAATTTTCATCATCGCCTTTGCACTTGGACGATAGAGTCCCAGCTCTCTGTCCATGTAGTCTTCAAAGCTTGCGTGCGCTTCGAGGCAGAGCTGGTGCGCTTTCAAAAGCAGTGCGCCGAATTCTTTTACGAGGTTTCCGTTGGCAGCGAGATATTTTTCTTTTATTTCTTTGGTGAGTTCGACAAACCGTTTATCCTTTTTAAAAACATTCTGATAGATGCCTTTCTTTTCCGCATCAAAAAGTAGATTATGAAAAATATTCCAGTACTCGGTTGTGTGCGACCGCGTGTGTAAGGGTACAGGCGAGCGGGTAATATGCACATGATGAGCAAATTCATGGATGGCAGTATATATTAATTGCTCTTCACTTTCAAAATTTTCGGTGTGGAGAAGAATTTCCCTGCTTTCGGGTTTGTACAGGCCGTCGACCTTTTTGCTTTTTTTGCCGGTAAAAATTACCGTAAAATCAATGACCGAAGGGTCGAGTTTCAACAAAAGCTTCTTGACCTGATCCTGGTTCATAAAGGTTATTCCGATACCTGTGACCAGTCAATTGTGACATTGATCATTTTCGCCAGCGCTTCAATATCGTTGTCATTGTGATACTTCAAACCTGCAGGAGCGTCTAAAACAATACCTCCCTTTTCCGTATAGGTAATTCCTTTGTGATGAGCTGCGGCGTGGCGTTCGGCTTTTGGCCTTCCCGCAGGGTGGTAGTGAATTGCGCCGTTACAGATGCAGGTGTACGTCGAAGTCGGCGTTTCCATCCCAAGAAAAAACACAGTGCCGCGTACGCTTGCGATGACGGTGGGCGTTGATACGCTGAAATCTGAAATATTCTTTCTGTTTTTAATGATGATTCCGATGAAACCGTTTTTAAGGTCAATACGCGCATTGTCTTTTTTGATACTATATACAAGCATGGTGTCTTCCTTCATGCCAATGATGTTCTGTGAATCGATGATGATTGCACAGGAAGCGCGCGCTTTTGTTTCGATAACATCGCCGAATTTCACCACATCATCGGGCTTTGCATCCCTGCCGTTGAGAAGCACTGTGCCGGAAACAAATGATATTTTTGCGGGAATCCTTTCACCTTCTTTCGGGAAACAGCCTGAAATCGCGGCAACAACCGTAAAATACAATATGAGTATCGATCGATGTTTCATAATAGCTCCTTTCAATTAAAGGTATCGGAAAAAATTCATCGCTTCCGCTTCAAGACTGAAAATTTTAATAAATTCCTGCAAATTGATAACTTTAAAAATATCCTTAATTGATTGGGACACATTGATGAGCACCACATCCCCTTTTTTCGGCCTCACCAGTTTTGCAGTATTGATAATGACCCCGATGCCAGAGCTATCGATGTATTCGAGATTTTTCATATCGACTATAAATTTTCTTGCTCCGCCTTCAGCCATGGTTTTTAGAAAAATCCACAGGTCGTTTGCATTTTCAATGTCCACTTTCTTTTTTAGGTCTATTTTAAAAATGATGTGATTGTAGTCGATTGCTTCGGTTGTTCTCGGCGAAATTTTTATTATTTCGAATATAATTTCCATAAATACTCCCCTTCCAACGATGCGAAAGTTTTTTATTTTAATGATCATGAGCGGAAGTTCATGCAGAAAACCATCCGCGCGCCCGCCGGTTTGCCCGGATTATGTACATCCGATTCTATATTCTTTTCATAGCGGTTCTTTTTTGTCAAGACTCCTTTTTTATCGAAGCGGTATTTATAGAAGCCGCAATGCGCTATACAAACCTGAAAAAATTTACCGCCTCATCGAGCGTTCGATATGACGATATGAAACGCTGGAGATTTACCGGCCTGAAAATTAATTCGATCTGAGTAGGCACGGACAAAAGTGCAATATCCCCTTTTCGTGCTCTTAGGAGTTTTGCGATTGTGATAAGCGCGCCAATGCCCGAACTGTCGATGAATACAAGACCACCCATATCGATGAGAATTTTACGTGCACCACCTTCGATCAGTGCACGGCATGTAGCCAGCATATCCCATGAGCCGTCAAGATCGAGCACATCGGCGGCTTTGATAATGAATATAAGATTGGAATAATGAATGGTGTCTTCTGGAAGATTCGCGATATGATATAATTGCAAGAACATGATTTTTTTTGCTATGTGGTCTTCTACATAAAGGGAAAAATTGATTGCACTCGTTGCGATTGCAAGCTTTTTTTTAAAAGACAATCAGGCAATGTCTATGATGATGAGTGTCACGTCATCGCGAAACGCGTCATTTTTTCCAGCCCATCTCTTCGCTTCTTCAATGAAGAGATCTGCGCAACGCTCGGGAGATTCATGGTACTGCTTTTGTGCGATTTTTTGAAAGCGATCCATGCCGAAAATTTTTCCGGTATTATCTCTGCATTCGATAAAACCATCGGTAAACAGGATGATTCTGTTGCCTGGATAAAGGGGAATGCGATTTTCGGTATACCCGGCTTCCTGAAGCCAGCCGAGCGGTATGCCTTCATCGCGGTACGATTCCGGCGAAAGGTTGGCCCCCCGTATGATGATAAACGGCCAATGGCCTGCATTTGAATAGGCGAGTTCCCTTCGATCAGGGGAGATTTTTACAAGGCATGCGGTGATAAATTGGCCGTGTTCGTATCTGCACATCGCCCTGTTTATACTTGTCATCTTTTCAGCAAGATTACCTGATTTCAAACCAGAAAGGCGGTACGATATGCTGGTCATTGCGGAGATGAGCGCGGCAGGAATTCCATGTCCGGATGCGTCTGCGATCAGAACATCGAGTGAGCCATCGTCATCAAGCGAAAAATCGTACAGGTCTCCGCCAAGGTCGGTAATCGGGAGATAGCGTACCGCCAGGGTGATTCCTGTGATGGCAGGAAGATTGAGCGGGAGCAGGGAGCTTTGTATTGCATGTGCGATCCCCATATCATGCCTGAGAATGGAAAGTTCGTTATGTTCCCGTGCAGATTCTTTGAGAGCCATAAGGCTTTTAACTCTCGCAAGAAGTTCCGGTCGGTTAATCGGCTTGGTGAGATAGTCGTTTGCACCCGCCTCAAACCCTGCAACGATATCTTCCTGGTATCCGCGCGCGGTGAGCATGATGATGGGAAGCTCGTGCGACTGGTATGTTTTGCGGATGATGCGTGCCACATCATATCCGGAAATGTGCGGCATCATCACATCTAAAATCACAAGCGCGATACTGTTGTTTTTGCCTAAAATGTCGAGCGCTTCTTCCCCGCTCTGAGCGCCCATGACCTCATAGCCGTAAAGTGATAGAAATGATTTGAGCATGTGGAGATTGAGAGGATCGTCGTCAACCGCTAAAATCGGTTTTGCTCCGATTGCATCGGATGGGGCGATATGTAAATCGTGCACTTCAAGCAATTCGTCGGTTATTTCGGGAAATAAAAGCGGGTTTTTATTTTGCGACGGAGATCCTGTCGATTCACGAAGGGTGAACGTGAATGTTGATCCTTTTCCCGGGGAAGTATGCGCGTGAATTGTGCCGCCATGCAGTTCAACGAGTTTTTTGGTTATTGGGAGTCCAAGTCCTAATATTCGGGATGAATGCGCGAAAGAAATTTCATCCTGTTCAAATGGCTCGAAAATGGTGTTTATTTTTTCCGGAGAAATTCCAATGCCCGTGTCCTCGACCGATATCTCAATCATACAGTCGGATACCTTTTGCGCTGAAATTTCAACTTTTCCTTTTTCTGTATGCTTAACCGCATTTTCTATGAGGTTTAAAAATATCCGGTAAAGCCGCCCCTCATCTGCCTCGGCCATGAATTCACCATGATGTATTTTATTTACAACAGTTAAACCCTTTTTTTCAATTCGAGGGCGTAGAGAGGCAATAACTGCTTCTGCGACGGAGTGAATATCGACACAAACAAGATCAAGAGAAATATCTTTGTTTTTTAAGCGAGAAAAATCGAGCATGGCATTTACGAGCGTATAAAGCCGTCCTGCGCTCGACATGATGAGGGAAACGTCTTTCTTTGCATTTTCATTCAGTTGACCGTGCGTACCGGAAAGCAGGGCATCGGCGATTCCCGCGATTGCATTCAAAGGAGATTGAAGTTCAAGCGAGGTGTGTGCAAGAAATTCATTTTTCAGCGAGTCGATTCGTTGAAGTTCACGGTTGCTCTCCATGAGACCTTTGACGTGGAGGTTGAGCATCCGTAAGAGGTGGTTGAACGTGGTGGCAAGGCGGCCGATTTCATCGGTGCTTTCCACGTGTAGAGGCTTGTATGCTCCTTCAGTTTCAGATTCAAGAAGGCCTTCCGTTAGTTTTTCGATGGGCTGAGAAATGATGCGACTGAAGAAAAGTGCAGCACACGCAGCGATGAAAATTGCACCCGCGATGAATAGATAGCTTAGAATGCGTAATTTTCTGGCAGGCGCGAGCAGTGCTGATTCTGAAAAGAAAAGCCTTCCCGCGCACACGTTTCCCCTGCCTAAAATTGATGCAGCTGAAGCAAACATAAATACTTTTCCCTCGATTCCCGGGAAAGTGGTTTGGATCAGCTGTCCCCTGTCAATTGCTTGCAATTCTTCATCGCTTAAAAGACTATTGAAGGCGGAAAAATTTTTTGTGTGCTCCGTAAATGCTTTGCTCGAAAGCACCGTTCCCTTTGGGTGAGGATTTCCGGATAACAACACGCAGTCGGCGTATACCAGGCCGGTTGGCGATAAAAATTCGAACATTGAAAGAATTTCTCCGGTGTCCACCTTCGCTGCGTCAATATCGGCTGCATTGGCAATAAGGATGTTGAGCGCAAGGCGTGAAAGAAGGCGGGAATAAAGGTTTCCATGCAACACAACAAGTGAGTGAAGCGTCGACTCCTGCCGTGCAGGAAGAAGGATTGCCAGAGGGAGAGTTACGATGAGAATCAGCGCGGAGAAGAGAAGAGATATTTTGTATTTTATTTTCATGTTATTTTAGCTTTTTCATCGCTTCAAGGCGATGTTTTGCGCGCGGAAGATAGATGGCAGCGGTTTTGTTTTTCGGATCAATAAGTGTTATTTTCGTCATTAGCGCAATGCAGGTCGCGAAATCATTCGACTCATAGGCGCGTATGCCTCCGCGTGTGAGATCGGGAATCTGCCCGCGCAGCGCCGAGCGCGTTTTTTCGAGTTTCTCCTTTGCTTCTTTCATCGATTTTGCGGAGCGTTCGAGCGGCAGGATGGCGGCGAAATAATCTTTCTTTTCGAGTAGCGCAATACCAAGCCGATAATCTTTTTCAATGGCGTCAATCCTATCAAGATATGCCTGCGCCTCAGAGTGAGTGTTTTTCAGTCGGACAGCATCTGTAAAAAGTTTTTTTGCGGCATAAAGCTCTCCTTTCTCATATTTCGCCATGCCCTCTGTAAAAGAGGCCTCTGCCTGTGCGATTTTTTCAAGATTTTCTTCTGCGCGCTCGGCGCGGATTTTGTCTTCGGTGACAATATGGAATACATTGTATTCCGCACTGCCATAGAAAACAAAACTTCGATACGGTGTTCCCGACAGCCAGATTTGCGAAAACGAGATACCGGCCTTCAGGTTAATCGCCGGTGTGATATGGCACAGCATCCCCGTTTCAGCGCCAAAGCCTGGCTTTATGGTGTTTTCTTCTCGGTCGAGCTTCCTTGCTTTCAGGTAAAGGTATTCAAATCGCGCTAATGGAGAAGCGTAGATGGCAAAATGTGGAGCGAGTTGTGCTTTTGCAAGAGGGCCGAGGTTTAACGAAAGGGAATAGAGCTGTGAGCCGTTGCTGCCGGAAAGTTCGTGCGATGCAAACGCAAGGCTGAAATATCCTTCGAGAAAACGCACAAAAGGCGAGGTCGCATTGATGGAAAAAAACGGGCCGTCTTGGAGCTCTTCGGAATAATGCCCGTGCAATAAAGAGTAACCGGCATTAAACCCAATATGCATGGAAGAGAAATTCGGCGCGTTTTGTGCAGAAATCCGGTGGGGGATGATGACAGAAAGGCAAACGGTGAATGCGAAAATCCAATGCAGAAGAAACTCTTTCATGAGTCCCTCGAAAAATAGTTTATATCACTCATGTCAAAATGTGACATCTCATGTGTGTCCGTCAATTGGGAATTGAAAATTTTGTTGGCTTCACCAGCCGATGCACAGAAGTTTTAAGGAATTGTTGCAGTTTCTCGCATCTTTTGAAATCCATTCCTCGAGTGCATTGTGTGCACCGCTTGTACCGTTATCCGTGTTTTTTGATGAAGTCCATCCATTGCAGTTGTTGGATGTGTCGAAACTGCCGTCATCAGTTGAGCCGGACCACCAGAAGGTGTCAATCACATTCGCTTTTGCAAGTGTTATGTTGATGCTGCCATCTAAAAGATCTGTCCAGCTGTAGGCGATTGTATTGCCGCTGAAGCTTACAATTTTCCAGTTGGTGGGAATATTGTAGCGGGTGGGGAAATGTATTATTGCATCGTCGGTGCTGATACTGATAAACGCATGGTATGTAATAAATGAAGGGGTAACACCAGGTGGAGGTACGCAGTACGCATCCACATCCGCACGCGCTGATGCGGTGTATGGTGTTGTGAGATTTCCCTGATATGTTCCGGAAGCAGCATAGAGATAGATATTCCCCGGGATGACAAGCGAAGTCATTGAGTAGGCTGCTTTCCTGCCATCGGGAGTTGCGACCAGTATGTTGAAAAAATACTGTGTTCCCTCTTCAAGACCGCTTGCTGTCGCGGACGTAGCATCCGTTATCCAGCCGCATATAGGTATACCGAGGGTTTCAGCACCCTCAATGGTAGCAATGTTGCTTTTCAATGAATAATAGGCGCGATAAAGTAGCCGGGATTGTTCAACCTTTTCATCGATAGCTCTTGTCCACATGAGCTGAACATCGCCTGAGGGTGTGAGGGAAGCGCTTATGAAACCGCTATTGCCGGGATTGGGAAGCACTGCGGGCGGATTTGCTTCCCCGCCTCCATTATCTGATTCAGTATATCGATTTTCTTCGCTGATGGTGGAGCTAAACTCATCTTCGCAATTAAAACACATCACACATGCAATAACTATGCTTATGCACACTCTGTATGCAGAAACACTCTTGCGTGGTATGTGTATTGAACAGCTCATGATCAACTCGAATCTCGTTTATTTCAAAGCGCACCACCTTATCACGTAACAAGAAGTAAGCCTCACGACATTATGGCTACCCGTTTTCTCGAGTGTATTTTGCACTCCAATACCATAAAATTATCACGAAGTTTGCTTCTCTTAATGCTATCAATATAGTATAAAAAGAGGCAAAAGTCAATAGAATTATTCCAATTGTGTTTTTTTATATAATTACACGATGCATACAAATACAGTATAGATATATATTGCCATGAGTGAACTTATACATTGGGTATTTCTTTGTGGGTACAATAGACGGATAAAAAGCGCAATCTTATGTCACTTTTGAGAGAAGTTCATCAAAATGCTTTTTGTGTGCAGTGTACTCGTCTGAAAGACGGAAAAATACTGTAAAGAGTTCTTCAATGCGCGACTTGCAGGTATGGATTTCTTTCGAAAGTTCCGCAATTAGCTTCCCATTACGGGCTTTCGATGCGTCAATCATACGTGCGGTGAGTTCAGTAAGTTTTTTTTCAAGGCTATCGATTTCGTTTTCAATTTCCTCCATGGATTTTTCAAGTGGTTTTAGGGTCGAAGCACGCTGTGCGATGATTTCGGCTTTTATTTTTCGAAGCTCTTTTTGAGTGGGTTTTGCATTGCCCTGTCTGA
>DYLV01000182.1 GCA_020721925.1 Leptospira biflexa | reverse complement strand
ACGAAATCATGAAGAAAATCAAAAGCGAGAAAGCCAGGTCAATAAGCGGCGTCATATCGATCAGCGCTCTATGCTGATACCTGCTTTTAAACCTCCACGCCATCGGTCACCTTCCTATGAAAAGCACATTTGTAAAGTATGATTTATCGAAGCTCCTCTTTTTTTGTTGCATCCGCAACACATCCGTTGAAGAAGCATGATGATTGCCCGCATGACGCGAAACTGTTGTGCTTCGCCTTGCCCTACTGCAATTGCGACATGCTGTTCGCAATGTATTCCACTTCTCTGAGGTACATCTCCACACGTGAAACCATAAAATTGTAAAATATCCAGGAGGGTATCGCGACAAGAAGCCCAAGGATGGTGGTCAACAGCGCTTCGGCCACGCCATACGAAAGCATCGCTGACGCATCCGCCCCCCCCCGATAGAGTGCAACAAATGATTTTAAAAGCCCCGTCACCGTGCCGAAGAGCCCAAGCAGTGGAGAAACCGTCGCAATTGTCGCGATAACTCCCACGTGCTTTTCAATCCCGTTTACCGCAATCCGGGAAGCGCTCATGATTTCGCTTTCTCTTTCTTCATGACCAATTCCCGGCTTCAGGGCCTCTTTGACGATAATCGAAATTGGGCCGGGATAGTTATTGCAGAGCTCGGCCGCTTCATTATGGTTCCCTTTTTTCACCATCTTCACAACCATTGTGACCAGGGTGCGGTAATCATGATTTATCTTTCTGAAAAATACAATTCTTTCAATAATGACTGCGCCCGAGATAATGGAGCACAGAATAATCGGCACAATCGTCACCCACATCGAAAATGACGTGAAAAAATCTATCATCATCTGTCCGCGCATACCGCCCCTCTCTTCACAGCATTTGCCACGCCTTTCTTCCCGATCATCAGATTAGAATTCTTATTCCGCCAAGAAAGGTTATTCCCTGTTCGGGATATCCTTCGCGCAAATAATATTTATAGTTATAAAGATTTTCAATTTTTATATACGCAAAAAAGCTTTCAAGCATTTTTCTCTGCATTCCGGCATCTCCCACAATAACTGCGCTCAGCTGTTCGCTGGAGTCCGGATCCACATATACCTGGCCGATATATCGGTTGTTCCATTCAAAGGTCCATCGCCTTCCATTGTAGCGCAGCGAGCTTGTAAGGGAATGGACCGGACTGTAGGTGATAAATTCATCCGCCTGATTTCTGGTAAACTCATACTGGAGATCATATTCCAGCAGACGGTCAAAGAGCGCGATATTCATATCAAGGCGGGAACGGTACACCAGCGCATCTATTGTCTGCGCGCTCAGGACATCCCCCGCAACTGGAAAGTAATTGTAAAAATGATCGTTTTTCTCCACGCCGAACTGCGCAAGCAGATGGAAGCTGTCGTTGATGCGAAACTCACATTTCATTTCTCCGCGATGCACTCGTCCGGGAGGAAGGTCGTATTGCGGGAAAATATATTTCTGCTGGAGATAGTATATCTCAGGCCTGAAGGGCTGAAGGTCGTAACGATATTGCACAACGATTGAAACATGACGGAAATCCTTTATCGACATGCCCACTACAGGAGAGAGGAGCGGATCATCGTCGCGGTTCAGGCACAGGCCCGTGCCTACGGACACGCCGACATTTTTGGTCATATGGAAATCATCAATGATTTCGCCGCTGAAAAACCGGTCGTTCTCAATATCGCTTTCCTGATAATCATAGTAATAATACTGAGTTTTGAACTTAATGCCATTCGTCGTTGACCAAATATATTCGCCTCCCAGCGCGGCATTTACCTGATTGAGCCTGCTGTTCTCCGGTTCTCCGTCTGATGTCGGCCGCAGACGGTGAACATACTGCGCGCCACCGAGCGCAAACGAAATTTCGAAAACTCTAGACATTTTAAAGATGTTTTTTAAAGCCAGCCGCGCCTTCTCTTTTTCTTCCCGGCTGTAGACGTCATTGTCGAACATGCCTCTGGAATCATTGTTGAGTTCAAGTTCAAACACGGTTTTCCAGCTCTCTGTGGGATTAAGATTGCCGGAAAAACCTAAATTGTGTTCATAGAAGCTCGAGTTCTGATATATTTCCCGGCCATAGCCGAAGTCATTGGATCGTTTGAAATACGAATTGAGCAGATAGACAAAATCTCCCGCTTCCTGCGAAAGGTTGATTGTTGAAAGCATGGAATTATACTGGCCGTATACCATTTTCATATCGAGGTTCACTCTTGCGGAAGATGACTTCTCGTCTTTATGATCATCTTCAACTTCGGCGGGACGGCTTTCCTGGGCAATACCCGTAACAGATGCAAGAAGAACAGCGAAAGCACATACGACTGCAATCGCCGCACAAAAGCGTTTTTTTTCGGTTTTCAAGCTAAATCGCGCCACATCCACCACCAGTCACGAATCATGCGAACGCTTCACAAGAGCAAGCGCGCTGTGCATGAAATGTTGGGGAGGGCATTCAGTCGTCGGATCTTTGAATTACCGTGGAGCATTTTCTACAGTGTATCGATTCCTGCGGCACTCCGAAATCGACACATACGCTCACCGAATATCCGCACCGGCAACGATAGGTAAAGCGCTTTATTTCGTATTTCATATTCCCCCTTCGACCTGTGTCATTCTCATCGTTACAGATATTATCGTCAGGTCGCTTCAGATTCAGAAGGCGCTTTTTCCGTCAGACGCACCAATCCTCCCGCTTAATCATCCCGCATATGCTTCAATTGATTCCTGTATAGTTACACCACAAATTTTGATTCTGCCGCAATACTTATTCAAAAATATTTTAAAAAACATCCCCGCGTTCACGGGGATGTACTATCTGATTCATTGAAGCAAAAAAAGTTACCTTTCAGCCAATGGACACCGCGAAAATTGATTAATAGATGCCCAATAACAGGAAACATTCATTTAATTTTTCAAGACGTTCGTATGGACACCTTTAAAAACCACTTTTCTCAATACACCTCACTACCAGATAAAGAGATTTTACATTTTTAATTGTGCCCCACAGGGAACATACATATCAGGCAGTAAGACAGATTTGAGAGGTTCCCTTATTTTTTCAATGCTTCCGCTTTATCGATTTTTTCCCATGAAAAATCAGGATCCTTTCTTCCAAAGTGCCCGTACGCGGCGGTCTTTAAATATATTGGACGCAAAAGATCAAGCGTCTGAATGATACCCGCAGGTTTGAGATTGAACACCCTCTTCACCCTCTTTGCAATCTCATCATCTGCGATCTTCCCTGTGCCAAACGTATCGATCATCACCGAGACCGGCTCCGCCACGCCGATTGCATACGCCACCTGCACTTCACAGCGATAGGCAAGCCCCGACGCCACGACATTTTTCGCAATGTAGCGCCCCATGTACGCGGCAGACCGGTCAACTTTTGACGGATCCTTGCCGGAAAATGCACCACCGCCGTGGCGGCCCATCCCTCCGTAAGTATCGACGATGATCTTGCGTCCGGTAAGACCGGTATCACCGTGAGGACCTCCCACAACAAAACGCCCTGTTGGATTAATATAAATTTTTGTGTTGTTGTCGATGAGATTCGCAGGAATCACCTTTTTAATCACCAGCTCAATCATTGCGCTGCGGATGTCTTCGTATTTAACGTCCGGCGTATGCTGTGTGGAAATGACGACTGCATCAATGCGCTTTGCTTTCCCATCTTCGTATTGAACCGTCACCTGCGACTTAGAATCGGGGCGGATAAAAGATATTTCACCTTGCTTTCGCGCCTGGGCAAGCCGATATACCAGCTGGTTTGCGAACTGTATGGGCATTGGCATAAAGTCTTCCGTTTCGGCAACCGCGTAGCCGAACATCATTCCCTGGTCACCCGCACCCTGTTCGGTGTACAGTCCCTGTCCCTCAGTGACGCCTTGAGAAATGTCCGGAGACTGAGAATGAACAAAGATCTGCACTTCGCAGGTTCGCGCATCGAAACCAATCTCGGGATCGGAGTAACCAATATTGCTTACCACATCTCTGGCGACTTTTTCATAGTCAACCTGACAGTTCGAGGTAATTTCTCCCGATACTATAATTCTATTGGTGGTACACAGCGCCTCACAGGCCACACGTGAGGTCCTATCGCCTCTCAGATGCGCATCAAGAATACCGTCCGATATCTGATCGCAGACTTTATCGGGATGGCCCTCAGAGACAGATTCCGAAGTAAAAAGATAATTTTTCAATGACATTACTCACCCTCTTGGAAATAAAATATGCGGGACGTACATCCGCAAAAAAATGCCAGATAAATATTTATTGCGCTATTTCCAGTGAATGCATTCCGCCGGACAGCTATCCATCACTTCCTGGATTCTGTCTTCATCGGCTCCATTCGGATTGTGTACTCTGCTTACCCCCTCCGAAGTTATTTCAAATACCTCCGGCAGTGAATCAACGCAGAGTTCGCATCCCGTGCATTCCTTTTCATCGACATACACCGTCTTTGCCATAGGTTCCTCCAGTTATTATTTAATTATGGGCTTTACCATTATTTTGGAAAATTCTCATGGGTTCCTTTACTATCAGCAGCAGGAACCTTAGAGGTGTGTACATTTGCCGCATCACCTGCGGCCTTTGATTCGGCAGGTGCCGCCGTTTTTGCTTCCCCGCTTTGAGTATCGGGCTGCACATTCTGAACTTTCACCGCATTGCCGCTGGTGGGATCATACGATCGCGCCCGTACCGATTCGAGCACGGAAATGCCAAGCGCGCCGCTCATGAAAAGAACCACAAAAACCGTGGTAATTTTTGTAATGACATCCGCCGTGGATGAGCCGAAAGTGGTCTGGCTTGAACCACCCAGAATACCCATGCCCGCACTTTTGTCGGACTGAAGAAGAATAATAACTATTAACAGCGCGCAGAGAATGAAAAAAAATACTGTTAGA
>DYLV01000181.1 GCA_020721925.1 Leptospira biflexa | reverse complement strand
AGAAAATATCCCGACATGGCGCATCTGGTGGGGAGTACCGCCGGATTTGGAGATACTGCTCACAAAATAACCCATCCCCAAAAATAAATCCCTCCCTCCCATTCCTCATCATACAGATGAGAGAGGGAATCCTTTTCTCCCTCCCTTAAACAAAACTAAAAAAAATTTTCCTGGAATTACACGAAAAGACTCTCCGAATATTCGATTTCGTCTTTAATTGCATGTTGGTAACTACATCATCTTTTTCATTAATTTTATTGGATTTTTGTGTGCACACAAAATTTGCACGATTTGTTAGGTTTAACTAAATTTATGCTTGACTATTAACATTATTATTTTGTATTTATTATATCGATATTGATATTATAATGTTGATATTATATTAGAAAAATGAAAGAAAATACATTAAGAGAAGAGGGGCTTTTCAATGATTCAGGATTAACCCCGAACATGGAAGACTATTTAGAAACAATATCTGTGCTCGCGAAAAGAAACCGTGTTGTGCGCGTGAAAGATATTGCGAAGAAAATGAAAGTGAAAATGCCCAGCGTTACTTCTGCACTTCAAAAGTTGAAGGATCGAGGTCTCATTGATTATGAAAAATACGGGTATGTTGATTTAACCGAAGAAGGAGCAAAACTTGCCCAACGCATTTACAGCCGCCATTCATGCCTTGCAGATTTTTTTGAAAACATACTGAAGATCGACAAAAAAGAAGCTGATGAAGAAGCATGCCGAATTGAACATCACATATCTCCCCGATCCTGCCGTCAGCTCAAACGGCTTGTTGAGTACATGAATTCCGACGCGACGAACAGTCAATGGAAAGATGAATTTTTCGCCATGATGGAAGAACGAAAACTCTCAGAGCTTTCCGAAGGTCAACGTGCCATCATCGTGAGAATCGAATCTCCACCCTTACTGAGAAAACGGCTTCTTGAAATAGGCTTTAGAAAAGGTGAAACTATAGAGCTTGTTCGCTATGCACCTCTACAAGACCCTCTTCAGGTGCGTGTAAAAGGCTGCAATGTTTCTCTTAGGGTAGAAGAGGCTAAAACCGTCATTGTGCGTCTTTTACAAGAAAAGGAAGATGATGCTGAAGAATAACGAAATTCGAATTGGCCTTGTGGGAAATCCCAATTGCGGGAAATCAACAATTTTTAATGCACTGACCGGCCTTCATCAAAAAACCGCGAATTGGAGCGGGGTAACAATAGAAAAGAAAGAGGGAACTGCCCGTTTTGGGGATTTTATTTTGAAAGTAATTGATCTCCCGGGAATCTACAGCCTGTCCGCGTATTCGCTTGAAGAAATAATAGCCCGAAACTACATCATACATGAACAGCCGGACGTCATCGTAAATGTGGTTGATGCAGGAAATCTTGAAAGAAACCTCTATCTCACCACACAGCTTATCAATATTGGAGTTCGCGTAATACTTGTTCTCAACATGTACGACGAAGCTCTTGCGCAAGGTATTGAAATCGAAATGGAAAAGATGGGGAACCTTCTCGGCATGCCGTTAGTAAAAACGGTCGGCACAAGAGGGGAGGGTATTATAGATCTTCTTTCAACAATTGTTGCCGTTGCTACAGATAAGGAAAAGACTCTGAGGCACATTCATATCGATTATGGAGAAGATATTGAAGCGGAAATAAAAAAAATTCAGGGAACAATACGACAAGAAAAAGCCATCAGCATACAATATTCGACGCGATGGCTCGCACTTCGACTCCTTGAAAACGACCGTGACGTTTTCGAAAAATTGCGCCACTTTCCAAATTATGATGAAATTTCCCTCCAAACATCGAAGTCACGAGAGGAAATTGAGAAAAAAATCGGGGATGATATTGCAGTAATTATGGCAGAACGCCGGCAGGGCTTTATCACCGGCCTTTTACAAGAAGTAACACTTCGACGAAAAAAATCCGGGATGAACTTATCTGAGCGCATTGATCGGATTCTGATGAATAAATATTTAGGATACCCCATCCTGCTCATATTATTATGGATGCTGTTTCAGGCTACCTATACGATTGGAGAATATCCCAGAAACCTGATTGAACAAGGTGTGCAGTATCTAGGAAAAATAATCGGGACAATTGTACCGGATGGTTTTTGGAAAAGACTTATTTCCGAAGGAATTCTTGCAGGCGTTGGAGGCGTTATTGTTTTTTTGCCAAACATCCTGATTCTTTTTATGGGCGTAAGTTTAATGGAGGATACAGGGTACATGGCCCGTGCTGCGTTTATTATGGACAAAATCATGCATAAACTCGGGATTCATGGCAAATCTTTTATACCGCTGGTTATGGGCTTTGGATGCAATGTGCCTGCGATCATGGCAACAAGGACGCTTGAAAACACCCGCGATCGCGTCATAACGATTCTCATAAATCCTTTCATGAGCTGTTCGGCAAGGCTCCCTGTGTATGTGCTTTTTGCAGGTGTTTTTTTCGCCGAACATGCCGGAAGTGTCATACTCTCGTTGTATCTGGTCGGTATTATCATGGCATTCATTTCATCACGCTTTTTAAGTCTGCTTCTTTTTAAAACTGTGAGTGCACCATTTGTGATGGAACTGCCTCCATATCGATTTCCTACTGCGCGTGCGATTCTTTTTCACATGTGGAACCGCTCATCCCAGTATCTTAGAAAAATGGGCGGCATAATTTTAATTCTCTCTGTTGCGGTATGGCTCTTATCGGAATTTCCACGCAATCCAATCTCCACATCTCCACCCGGTGAGATTTTCACCCAACATTTGAATACTTCCTCAGAAAAAGCAGAAAGCTCGCTGGGGCATACCTTCATGGGAAAGTTTGGCAACGCCATTGCGCCTCTTCTTTCGCCTCTCGGGTTTACGTGGGAAATGAGCGTTGCGCTGCTAACGGGCATCGTCGCAAAAGAAGTTGTCATTAGCACGTTAAATATTTTCTACACAGAAGAAAGGACTTCTGCCATGCCGCAACAACCCGCGGACCTGGAAACCTCGCTGCGCAGGGATCCTGCAATTACGCCGCTGGTTGCATATGTGTATATGCTATTCGTGCTTCTGTATATTCCCTGTGTGGCAACTTCCGTTGCAATCGGCAGAGAGATCGGCTGGAAATGGGCGCTTTTCAGCGTTGCATATAATCTTACGCTCACATGGCTGGTTTGTTTTGCAGTCTATAGAATTGGCCTTGCGATTGCCTGAAAACAGTAATCACAAAGCCATTGTGTATTTCGTGATTATAGAGAAAATATAATTTTTTGCGTTCTTTTACGGAAATCTATAACTTCCGATAATATATCTTATGTCACATTAGAGTAAATTTTTTCTTCATCACTCCAAAACTCCACATCTGCACGGTATGTCCCCTCAGCACGCATCATCAAATCCGCATAATCCCCATTGCGCCCCTATACATAATCGCATCGATGATATGTCAATGCCGATACATATCCACACGATTACGCCGCGTGCACGCACATGGGGAGGAATACCAACACACGCAGTCGTCTGGCATAAAAAACGCTTGCCAAAATCCCAATAATCTACATATTTGTTTAGTATAATCATACTCTAAACGCATCAGAGTGTCAGAGCAACTATGAAAAACCAATGCCGCATAGAAGCTGTATGGAAATTCACCGGATACCGATGTCTTTCGCTCCCGCTGTTTCTGGATTCAATTCCCGCAGGCTTCCCCTCGCCTGCTGACGACTATATCGATCGAACGTTAGACCTCAATGAACTTTTGATCCGGCATCCGGCGGCAACATTTTTCGTCCGCGTTGCAGGCAATTCCATGGTCGGTGCCGGCATCCATTCAGGGGATATCCTGGTGGTCGACCGCGCCCTTCCGGCGGAACACAACCGGATTGTGATTGCCTCTATAAACGGCGAACTCACGGTGAAGCGCCTTGTAAAACAAAACGGAAAACTGTATCTTATGCCGGAAAATGACGGCTTCGAACCAATGGAAGTAACGAGCGAGATGCAGTTTGAAATTTGGGGAGTGGTTGCCCATGTCGTGCATTCACTCTAACGGTCGTAGCATTGCCCTTGTGGATTGCAACAATTTCTACGTATCGTGCGAGCGCCTTTTCCGCCCCGATCTTGCAGCGCGGCCGGTAATCGTGCTTTCAAACAATGATGGCAACGTGGTGGCACGCTCAAATGAAGTTAAGAAGCTCGGGCTGAAGTTCGGTGCGCCATTTCACGAGTGCAGAGAATTCATCCGTGCGCACGGCGTGAGCGTTTTTTCGTCAAATTATGCACTCTATGGCGACATCTCGCGTCGGGTGATGGAAACACTTTCGGCCTTTTCAGCCTGCATGGAAATCTACTCGATCGACGAGGCATTTCTCGATCTGGGTATAATGGAACATGCCGCACGCGAAAAGTATGGTGCACAGATTCGTCAGACGGTCAAACGCTGGACGGGGATTCCCGTCTCGGTGGGAATCGGTCCCACGAAGACGCTGGCAAAGCTTGCCAATCACTGGGCAAAGCACGAATGTCCGGATCAGGGAGTGTTCAATATCGGCGGATGTGCGGATATAGATACCGTACTTGCGCACACCCCGGTGCAGGAAATCTGGGGAATCGGGCCGCGCTATACGGCCCTTTTGCACAGGATCGGGGTGGATACCGCACGCCAGTTTCGCGATCTTCCCGACTCCTGGATCCGCGCGCACATGACCGTCGTCGGACTTCGGACCGCGTGGGAACTGAGAGGCATTTCCTGTCTGGATATCGAGGACGTCGCTTCGCCGCGAAAGGGTATTGTGAGTTCTCGTTCGTTTGGAACTCCCCTTGAATCTTTCGATGCGCTGCGGGAAGCCATTGTTAGCTATGCGGCGCGCGCGGCAGCAAAGCTTCGGCGGCAAAACTGTGCCGCTGCTTTCATAGGAGTATTTCTGGCAACCAACCCCTTTTCCGATGAACCGCAGTATTCAAATTTCGTTTCCTATCGTCTTC
>DYLV01000180.1 GCA_020721925.1 Leptospira biflexa | reverse complement strand
AACACCGGGTGAAGATGAAGATAAATGAGCGGGAGTATAATTATTTTCAGGATACACGGAAGTTTTTCCGTCGGTCTATTTCGCTGGTGATGGCGATTGCGGTGTACACATACCTTGCCGAAATTGTTGAAAAAATACTGAAAAAGGACTTCAAGGCGTTACGAGTGGATAATTATCCCTTCGAATGCTATGCAATTATGGGAAAATGTATAGAAAATATCCCGACATGGCGCATCTGGTGGGGAGTGCCGCCGGATTTGGAGATACTGCTCACAAAATAGCCCACCCCACAAATAAAAAATCGTACCTCTCATTCCTCATCGCAGAGATGAGAGGGGGAATCCTTTGTGCTCTCGCAAGTGATAATACTTTATCGCATATTTATTACGGGACACGTCTAAAAACTAATAACATGTTTGAGAAATATTGATGATGTAGTACTATATTATTGTCATTAAGCAAGTCATAGTATGGCAACTATAACGAAAGAAACTTACACGCGCTCGTTTTTGAGTACATGGGAAGGACGGCAGAAATCATCTGGCTTAGAAAGACACTAATCAGAATACGTCACTTCGGCCGGTGTGCGGTCGGTGGTGCAATTCAAAGTGGGGTTTTTACGGGAATGCCAAAAATGAATAAGAAATTTATCGTTGCCAATAAACAAAAAAAATTGAAGTTGGCGTATACAAGTGTCAAAGTGGAAGCAATCAGGATAATACTTGCATCAAATGAGGTAAAACCAAAAGGAATAATACACGCATGAATAAAACCAGGTTTATATGCATAGGCATTTCATTCATGATAGCCTGTGCTTTCTATTGTATTATTTCACATCATTCTGCACAATCAGCCGATGCGCCGGGAAAAAGCCGGTCGGCATCGCTTTTCCCGCATCGTCAGGAGTTCATCCTCTGGGCGCTCTCCGATATTCAGCCGAAAAATTCGTCCCAGCGATGGCATCTTGAAAAAGCCATCGAAGATATCAATCAAAACTTTACAGAAGTTACTGCGGCCATTGTTGCAGGGGATATCGTGCACCACCGCGAATCAAAAGACGACTTCATATGGTATCTTTCTGCAAAATCGAAATCGAAAGTCCCCCACTGGTTTGAAATCGCCGGCAACCACGACATGAAAGACGAAAAAGATTATCGAAAATACATCGGAGAGAAATTGCATTACTCAGTAACGGTCGGCAATATTCTCATGCTTTTCATGTCGGATGAAGATCGGTTCCCCGCGCAGAAAATTTCCGATGAAACCTTCCAATGGTGGAAACGCAAAGTTGAGAAAAACCAGGACCGCATCATCATCACCATCACCCACGCGTATCTCAAACAAAGCGGGCTTTTCGGTTATCCGATTCCAAGCAGAAATATTACCGGCTCAGAGCGATTCGCGTCGGTTTTAAAGAAACATCGTGTGGCGCTATGGATATGCGGGCATACGCATCTTCCAGGTTTTATCCGGGAACGCTACACGTCCCCTCCTCTATACCGTCATACCACCTTCATCAATGTTGCCGCCATTCGAAAAAGTATGTTCAACAATATCGAATCGAATTTGATTTATTTCTTCAGCGGGAAAGATAAAGCGCGCATCCGCAGGCGCAATCACGAAAAGGGACGGTTTGTGCGCTCGCTGGAAATCGAGGTGCCGCTCGGAAGGACTTTTGTCTGGGACGGTTCGCCGCCCACATTGGAAAACGACTAGGATATCCCGCCATCCTTTCGGAAATTCGATGGTGAAACACCTTTCACCTTTAAAAATGCTCTATTGAAGGTGGCGAGGCTCTCAAATCCCACCGAAAAAGCGATGTCGATTATTTTTTCGTCGGTGGTGCGCAGCCTCTCGGAGGCCGCTTCAACCCGAAGTTCATTTATATAGTCGTTGATCTTCTTGCCGGTGTAGGCTTTGAACATTCTGCTCATGTGATCGCCGCTCATGCCGATAGCTGCGGCAAGCCCCTCGCGGGAAATGTCGGAAGTATAGTTTTCTTTTAAAAATTCTAAAACTCGCCCGAGTTTTTCTTCGGTGCCAGATGTTACAACTGTCTTCCTTCCTTCCTCCCGCGGGCGAGACAATTCGCTGTAGAGCGCCTCCAGTTTTGTATCGCGCTCAATGACGTCATGGATGAGGAGTATCATTATTCCAATGATAAAAATAGGCAATGTATAGGTATGCGTAATAGGCGGCTCATGAAATATCCAGAGATAATTGACCACGTCCCAGACTATAAAAAGCCCAGGGAAAATACCAAAAAAAATGAAAACAAACACAGTCTTTCTTGGTTTGATGCGATTCACTCGCCATATAAGCCATACCATAAATGGAATAATACCAAAGAGCGCAATCAAGCCGAGCTTTTTACCTAAAAAATATGGCGATGTGGAATCCGGCACGGCGTAAATCCCCGCAGTCAGAAGTAGCAGAAGCGGAATGGCAACACGGTTTACCTCGGGAAGATACACTTTGTAAAAAGACTGAATGAGCATAATAAAAAGAATCGGTACGAAAGCAAGGCATGACCACAAAAACATTATGCGCACGTCCGGCCCAATGGGAGTATACGGAGTAAAGATCGAAAGAATGTACAATATCCATGCAAAGCAGAGGAAGGCTGAAAAGAGATTCGCTTTTTCAGATCTCCTCCATAGGAAAAAAAGAAGATGAAACATCATCTGGCCGAAAAGAAAAACCGCAACGCCGATGGGAAGCTGGCGAAAAATGAATTCATTTCTTGTCGCTTTTCGGAAAAATTCACGTCGCGGTAAAATTTCTACATTGCCGCGGATCCCGCCAAACTCTTTGCCATATAATCCAACGCGGGCATGAACCACATTTGGCCCTTTGCGTAAAAGCACAGGCGGTATTCTATACGCACGCGTGTAGTGCATATTGTTGATATACTCAGGAGAATATTCTCCTACGAGAGCGCCGTTGAGATAGAAAGAGTCGGTGAAATATATCCTCCCGGGCATAATACCGTAATATTTTGCGGGATCATCCTGCACATCGAATTCTCCTTTGAACCACACATACTGGAAGCCTTTTTTCGGAGGATACGGAAGCCGAAACATGAACGGCAAATTAACCCGCTGCCACGATTCGTTTTGCGGCAATTTGGCCGGATCATCTTCCTGACTGTAAAGAATTGACCAGTGTTTAATTTCAATCCCGGGGTCATATCCGGAGCAAGAGACGAGCATGAGCATTAAAACGAGAATGGAGAGAAATGATTTCATTGCCAACACTCCAGGAAATTAATAATTTCCCGCTTATGATACAAAAAAGATACCGAAATTACATCCCCGGCAGCCTTCCGTAGCGCTCATTAAGAGTAACCAAGACCGCCGCAAGCTCGCCATGCCGCGCTTTTTCTTTTTCGACTACTTCAACCGGCGCTTTATCGATGAAATTTTTATTGGCAAGTTTCGCTGAAATTCTTTCGAGATCGGCCTTCACTTTTTCAATCTCTTTCTCGAGGCGCTCTTTTTCTTTATCGATGTCGATAAGTCCCGCAAGCGGGACGTAGATTTCACAATCGCTTAAAACCGCCGAAGCATCCGTTTTTGACGCTTTATATTCTTTATTGATAATGACGTTTTCCACCTTTGCCATCGACTGAATGTAAGGGGTTGTTTGATTTAATAATTCAATCATATAATTTGATTTCGGGCAAAATACCACATTCGCCTTTTTGGCCGGTGGAATATTCAACTCTCCTCGAATGTTGCGGATTTTATACACGATTTCCTTGAAAACATCGGTATCCCTTGTTTCTTTTTCAAAAGCGAAACGATCATCCGCCGCAGGCCAGCTTTCCAAGACCAGCCGCTTTTCATCAGGCTTTTTCACTCTTTCCCAGATTTCCTCGCTGATGAACGGCATGAAGGGGTGCAGAAGCTTTACCGCGTTTTTTAAAACATAGAAGAGAACCTGGCGGGCAGTATCCGCGGATGCCGAAGACGATTCGCCATAAAGGCGGTTTTTCACCATCTCCAGATACCAGTCGCAGAACTCATGCCACCAGAATTCATATATTTCCTGCGCGGCATCGTTGAATCGATACTCTTCTAAGAATTTTTGCACCGCGCGAATTGCCCCGTTGAGCCGATGCAGGATCCAGCGGTCGAATTGTTCAAGCTCATCAACTTTCAATTCGCGCAATGAAAATTCATTGTTCAAATTCATAAGAATGAATCGCACGGCATTCCATATCTTATTGCAGAATGCCCGATAGCCATCGATTCGTTTTTCAGAAAGAACGACA
This sequence comes from Leptospira biflexa, assembly GCA_020721925.1. Lineage (GTDB taxonomy): Bacteria > Spirochaetota > UBA4802 > UBA4802 > JAGODF01 > DYLV01. Next base: position 751 of record DYLV01000180.1, on the reverse strand, counting down.
TCACGTCCCTGCGCCGCGAAAATTGCAAGCGTGAAGCGAAAGGCGTCGGTGCCGTATTCGTCCATCATCACCAGCGGATCGATCACATTCCCACGCGATTTGCTCATCTTCTGCCCATGCTCATCGCGCACCAGCGCATGGATATATACGTCACGGAAGGGTACCTCATTCATGAACTTCAGCCCCATCATTATCATGCGGGCTACCCAGAAAAAGATGATATCGAATCCAGTCACCAGGACAAAGGTGGGATAATATTTTTTCAGCGTCTTTGTCTCCTCCGGCCATCCCATAGTGGAAAATGGCCACAGCGCCGATGAAAACCACGTGTCAAGCACATCGCTGTCCTGGCAGAGATTTTCCGAACCGCATTTCACGCACTTTATTGGATCATCGAGCTCCACATTGATATGCCCGCATTCAGTACAGTAAAATGCCGGAATGCGATGTCCCCACCATAACTGTCGGGAGATGCACCAATCGCGAATATTGCGCATCCACTCGAAATAGGTTTTTTCCCAGCTTTTTGGGACAAAACGGATTCTTTCTTCTTCCACTGCTTTGATAGCCTCTTCGGCGAGCGGTTTGATCTTCACAAACCACTGCTTCGACATGTAGGGTTCAACGATGGTGTGACAGCGGTAGCAGTGCCCCACTGCATGATTGTGTTCTTCGATTTTTTCCAGAAGGCCCTGCACCTTGAGGTCTTCAACCACTTTCTTCCGCGCTTCGAATCGGTCGAGGCCGTGGT
>DYLV01000018.1 GCA_020721925.1 Leptospira biflexa | reverse complement strand
CCATGTTTAGCCATGAGAGGATTCTTAAAGACCGACCACGCATAAACGGTGCCAAGGCAAAGCTGAATAACTATTGCGGCTATTGCAATACCCCACCGTTTTGACTCCAAATTCTCGTTGCTCATGTTTCCTCCAATAAAAAATTATTGAACTGCTAAAATGAGTGCTTTGGTACTACCCCAAAAAACTAATCCGCCGTCCCTGACATTCGAATGGTATCGCGAATGCATATACCATTTATGGGAACTTCTAAAACTATCTCCCATAGAATGTCCCAATCTGGCTACTCAATAGTTGGTTAAAACCGACATATTTGACATTGTTTTCGATGGATGAACGCATTTTTTAGGGGGTCAATAATTTTCACTCATTATTGCTAAAAACGCCCACGTGAACTACTGCGTAGAGGAAATCATCCCCACGCAATACATATCCCCTTTTCCGCTTTCGTCCATTTTACAACAAAAGATACGTACGCTCACCGCTTCATCCGAGCTTCCTTTGAAAAAAATACATCAGATAATTAAAAAGAAAGTTCTTATGAATCAGTGAATCGTTATACTAGAATGCCGACAAAACTTTAAGACCTTTTGGTAAATCATCAAAAAGGTATCTTTCAAGTCAACTCTTTTCTCTTAAAACATTTCTATAGAGATATCCGATTTTATTATATTATTTTATATATCAATAATTATAAAATTATTATTTATTATTTCACATGTCAGGTGATAATAAATCAGGATTACCCCAGTTATTTTCCTTGCATTTTTACGCAATTTATTTTGTTTTGTATTTAGAGTACTGGTTTTCGATCCCGTTCACTTTATTACATATGCGTATAGGGATATTGACGCAAATCAATCAAGGTAAAAAAATTGCAGCAAAACATTCAGATGGCATTTTGTACACCACAACAACGAGCATACAACAATTTTGAAAGCATGATAAAGCACAAAGGAGACGATCGGGATGGAACAAATTACGATCACCATCAACGGCAGGGAGGTAACCGGCACTCGAGGCCAGACAATCCTTGAAGTCGCGAGGGCAAACGGCATTGACGTGCCCTATCTCTGCTATCATCCTAAAATCAGCAAGACGGGTGCATGCCGCATATGCATGGTCAAGATCAACGACCAGATGCTGAAAACTGCATGCACGGAGCCTGCAACAAACGGCATGAAAGTCGAAACAGAAGATCCGGAAGTGGTGGCGGTGCGCAAAGGGATACTCGAACTGCTTCTGGCGGAAGGCGATCACAACTGTCTCTACTGTGAAGCAAACGGCGACTGCGAACTCCAGCGCCTCTGTTTCAAATACGGCATTGAACGCCCGGACATGACAATCCCAAAACGCAAAAGAACGAAAGATATTACCACGAGCCAGGGGCTCAGGCGCAATGAAGACCGTTGCATTCTCTGCGGCCGATGCGTGAAGGCATGCGGAGAAATTCAGATGCAGCGAGTATGGAACTTCACGGGTAGAGGAAGTCAAACACAGCTGACAGCTGACATGTACGATGCTATCGGCGATTCTTCGTGCGTGCAATGCGGTACATGTGTGCAGCTCTGTCCGACCGGCGCACTTTCCTTTCAGCCGGTGCTGGGGCGCGGCCTTGCATGGGAACTTGAGAAAGAATCGAGCATCTGCATTTACTGCGGCGTCGGCTGCAAGATTGATTTTTACAAAAACAAGGAAGGCAAGCTCGTTAAAGCAATCGGAAACGACAGCGGCCCCAACGAAGGGCATCTGTGCGTAAAGGGACGTTTTGGATTCGACTTTGTGCAGTCCGACAAACGCCTCACAAAGCCGCTCATCAAGAAGAACGGAAAATTCGAAGAAACATCGTGGGACGAAGCGCTTTCGCTTGTGGCGAAGAAATTCTCGGAAATCAAAGCGCAAAGCGGCCCCGATTCCATCATGGCTTTCTCTTCAGCCAAATGCACAAACGAAGAAAATTATCTGATGCAAAAATTTATGCGTGCGGTGATCGGCACCAACAATGTCGATCACTGCGCACGATTATGACACAGCTCCACTGTCGCCGGTCTGGCGGCAACACTCGGTTCCGGAGCAATGACGAACTCGATACGGGAAATACCATTGTCAAAAGCGTACTTAATAATAGGATCGAACACAACAGAAAATCATCCGGTTATTGGTTCGATGATCAAGCGAGAAGTGATCAATAAGGGTAAAAAGCTTGTGGTGATCGATCCCCGCCAAATAGATCTGGCAAAATACGCAGACGTGTATCTGCAGATCAAACCGGGAACCAATATTGCAATTCTCAACGGACTGACACATGTCATTCTGAAAGAGAAATTGCATGATGCCGAATACGTGAAATCGCGATGCGAAGGCTTTGATGCACTCGAACAAACCCTTCAAAAATACACGCCTGAATACGTTGCCAACATCTGCGGCATAGACGATCCACAAAAGATTGTCAAAGCGGCCCGCATTCTCGCCGAAGCAAAGCCGATGGCGCTGTATTACTGCATGGGCATCACCCAATTTGCATCCGGCGTGAACGGCGTGAAATGCTGTGCAAATCTTCAAATGCTTCTGGGCAATATCGGAGTTGCGGGCGGGGGGGTTAATCCCCTTCGCGGTCAAAGCAATGTGCAGGGGGCATGCGACATGGGTGCACTCAACGCGGTCTACCCCGCATACCAGTCTGTGGCAAGCGAAGACAACAAGGCCAAATTTAAAAACGCGTGGAAAACCTCTTTTGATCTTTCCACCAAACCAGGCCTTACCATTGTTGAATCGCTTAACGCCGCAATCGAAGGCTCCGTCAAAGCGCTTTATGTGATGGGCGAAAACCCGGTCTTGTCCGATCCCAACCAGCATCACGTCATCGAAGCGCTCGAGAAGCTCGATTTCGTCGTGGTTCAGGATATTGTACTGACCGAAACTGCCATGTACGCAGACGTGGTTCTTCCTTCCTGCGCCTTTCTCGAAAAGGAAGGGACTGTTTCAAACACAGAGCGCCGGGTACAGCTCATGCATAAGGTATTGGAACCAGTCGGCGAAGCGAAGGACGACTGGTGGATCATCATGCAGATAGCCAACCGAATGGGCGCTTCTTGGAACTATTCAAATCCGAAAGAAATATTCGAGGAAGTACGGACAGTCACTCCGTCCTACGCCGGTATCACCTACGAACGGCTTGAAAAAGAGCTCATACAATGGCCCTGCCCCACAGAAGGACATCCGGGAACTCAGTTTCTTCACAAAGAAAAGTTCTCGAGGGGATTGGGCTTGCTGAGCGCGATAGAATACACTCCCCCGGCGGAAGTCGTTGATCCGGAATACCCCGTAATTCTTACCACAGGCAGGATTCTTGAACATTTCCATACTGCGACAATGAGCAGGAATTCACGAATCCTCACGGAAATCATAAACGAAGCCTATGTTGAAATTCATCCAAATGACGCAAACAATTACAACATTGAAGAAGGCGAAACGATTTCCATATCTACACGCCGCGGAAGCGTGCGTATCAAGGCAAAGATCACAAACAGGCCGAAACCGAACGTGGTATTCATCCCATTTCACTTTGTCGAAGCGGCAGCCAACAAGCTGACAATCGACGCGCTGGATCCCACGTGTAAGATTCCGGAATACAAGGTCTGCGCCTGTAAGATTGAAAAAATCTACGCGTAAAGGAACGGGAGTATGAAAACAGAAACTATTCAAAAAACAGTTGCCAAATACGGCAATTCCCGTGAACACCTCATGCTGATCCTCCGCGATCTTGAGATGCAATCGGGCAAAAACGTGCTGGACACCGACATGCTTCGCACTCTGGCAGAAGTGATGAACCTACCGGAAAGCGGGGTTGCGGGCTTCGTTGGTTTCTACACGATGTTCAAAACGAAGCCGCGCGCGAAATTTATCATTCGCGTATGCAAATCCGGCCCCTGCCATGTGATGGGAAGCACAACCATCTTCGAAGCCCTTGAGAAAAAGTTAGGGGTTGGTGTGGGGGAAGCCACGAAAGACGGTCTTTTCTATGTAGAAAAGTGCGAATGCCTGGGCGTGTGCTCAGTGGCACCCGCGATGATGATCAATTACAACATTCACGGCAACCTCACTCCACAAAAGATCTCGAAGCTTATTGACGAATATCGGAAGAAAAAGCCTTCTCTTCACGAACAGTGCGGCGATGAAGTTGAAGGGCGCAAATGCGTCATCGACGAAAAGAAGCAAACCAAAAGGCTTCTGGCAGATATCGGCGAGATCGACCCCTTAAAGATTGAAAGCTACACGGCCAGTGGGGGATATAATGCGCTGAAAAAAGCACTTTCGATGCAACCGGGACAGATAATTGAAATTGTCAAGGATTCGGGACTTCGCGGCCGCGGAGGCGCCGGCTTTCCTGCCGGCATGAAGTGGTCCTTTGTTGCCAAAGGGCCCATGCAAAAATACGTCATCTGCAATGCAGATGAGGGAGAACCCGGAACATTCAAAGACCGGATTCTCATGGAAGAAAATCCGCATCTTCTCATTGAGGGGATGGCCATTTGCGGCTATGCGATCGACGCTTCAATCGGCTACATCTATGTGCGCGGCGAATATCGCCGATCCATCGAACGACTTCAGAATGCCATCGAACAGGCACGCCAAAAAGGTATGCTTGGGAAAAACCTTTTGGGCACCAAATTCAGCTTCGACATCTTCATAAAAGAGGGTGGCGGCGCGTATGTCTGCGGAGAAGAAACCTCACTGATTAACTCCATGGAAGGCAAGCGCGGTTATCCGCGTTTTAAACCTCCTTTCCCTGGTGTTGCCGGCTTTATGAACCTGCCTTCAAACGTCAACAATGTGGAAACTCTCATGTCTGTTCCCATGATAATCGAAAAGGGTGCGGACTGGTACAAGAGCGCTGGTCCGTCGAACTGTGCGGGAACAAAGCTCTATTGCCTCTCCGGTAAACTCAACAGGACCGGCCTTGTTGAGCTTCCTATGGGTACCACCCTGAAAGAAATCATCAATGTCTACGGCAAGGGCATGAAAAAAGGGTCTACGTTCAAATTCGCGCAGGTCGGCGGAAGCGCGGGCGGAGTGCTGGGGAAAGACCTCATGGACCTGCCGCTTGACATCGATCAGCCGATGAAAAAAGGCGTCACCCTCGGCTCGGGTGTTGTGTTAGTATGTGACCAGAATACCTGCGCAGTTGATTTTCTGCTTCAAATTTTAAGCTTCTTCGCGCATGAATCATGCGGGCAGTGCGTACCCTGCCGGGTGGGAACTTCTCAGCTTCACTATCTGGCAAAGAAATTCGCCTCACGCACGGCCGAAATTTCGGACATCGACCTCATGGTGGAAAAAGCAACGCTCATGAAAAAAGCATCGCTCTGCGCGCTCGGTCAGTCGCCGATTATGCCGATCACGACGACGCTTAAATATTTCCGAAAGGAATTCGAGAAACACTGTGATCCATCGTACAAATGCGCTGCGTGCGACAAATCGCTTCGTCGGTACTATACGGGCGAGGCGCACTAAAAGAAGATGTACAATTGTCTCCGATCGTCGCTTGAGGCGGGCGATATTCCGCCCGCCTCATCAGCTCATCTTGCGGGATATATGCACATACATTTATGCTTGACGTTTTCCTGCAATATGTGAACATCAACTCAGTATCTGGGAGGCGTGCACATGAAGCACAAAAACATCGAATATCTTATCAATCAGGCGATTAAGCGCGAAGAGGAAGCATACTCGTTTTATTCAGGGCTTCTTAAAATCGTAACCGATCCAATCGCACGGGACGCGTTGCAATTTTTAGCAGATGAAGAAATGAAACACCGCGAATTTTTAATACAGTACCGCGAGGGAAAAACAGGCGGCAAAAGTCTACGAATGTCGGACGTCGTTGACTACAACATCGCCCAGTACATCGACGCACCCCACATTGAGAAGAACATGGAAACCCGCGACGTGTATCTGGTGGCGGCACACCGTGAACTCAACTCGTACAATTTTTATAAAAGCCTTGCGGATACTCAACCGGTTGGCGAAGTCAAGGAAATGCTTCTTAAAATGGCGAATGAAGAAATGCGCCACAAGGAAAAAGTTGAATACCTGTATGCCAATACCGCATTTCCTCAAACACAGGGCGGTTGAGGAAATCGAATCCTAAGGCAGAAGTTTTTACCGTAACTCAAACGAATAGACGGAGGGAATGCATGGCCGAGAAAAAAGTTATTTTAGTAATCGACGACGATCCGGATATCGTCATTTCTATTCAAGCGATACTCGAAAAAGAAGGTTTTTCTGTAATTACCGCGATGAACAGAGAGGCAGGAGTTAAAGCGTTCGCAGAAGAAAAAGTCGACTTGGTTCTTTGCGACATGATGATGGAGCACATCGATTCCGGTACGAAAGTTGCAAGCGAAATTCGCAAAAAGAATCTAAATGTGCCCATCTATCTTTTAAGCAGCATCGGCAACGCCACTGCTTCGAATATTGAAATCGAAAGCCTTGGATTCAATGGCGTTTTTCAAAAGCCCGTTGCTCCGGCTTCGCTTGTAGGATCGATCAAGAAGGTCCTGAACATGTAGTTTGAGGGGATCATAGCACATCACGGCAAAAAAGGAAGCCAATCGGCTTCCTTTTCATATTACGTGTATACCAATGGAACATTTAAGGGTGAATAAATAATTGAACACATAAATCTTATTTTGCTTGTACTAATTGCATGCTTCTTATCACTTAGCTTATGCAAAAATTTTCAGATATATTTACCATAGCGCGCGATCTCATACACAAAAAACAGTACCATGATGCTGAATCGCTTCTTGTTGAGGCACTCGAATCCGAACCGCAAAATTCCCTTCTCTGGGGATTACTTGCTGAATCGTATTTGAAATCCGGAAAAAGCGAAAAAGCCGAAGAAGCGAATAACAAAGCGCTCGCAATCAACCCATCCAACCGATTTGCACTTCAAAGAAAAGGCGACATCCTTGCAGGAAAAAAGAAATATGAAGAAGCCCTTGCCGTATTCAAATATCTGCATGATGCTGGCGAAGAAGACCCCTATCTGTACAGGCGGATTGCAAAGGTTCATGCGCTTCAAAAAGATAACAAGAAAGCAATCAGTGTTATTGTGAGCGCAATCGAGAAATTCCCTTTGCGCGCCGACCTTTACTATCAGGCCTTTTTACTATACCGCGATGAAGGGATGCACGATGAAGCCATGAAAGCAATTTCCGAAGCCGTACAGCTTGAGCCTCACAATCAACTATACCGTTCGGCAAAACTTTCCCTACGTGCCGAATGTGAAAACGTAGAAAAACTTGAAGAGGCTGTCGAGCTTGCCGGAGATTCGGACGCAAGCATGCTTCGTATACTGGCAAGAAAGCTAAAAAAAGAAGGGAAAAATGAAAAAGCAATTGAAATTTTTAAAAAAATTATCTCGATTGAAGATTCGGAATTTTCTCGAAAAGAGCTTGCCTTCGCATACTATCACAATAAAGATTTCGCGAAAGCCTTTTATCTTTTCATGACCCTGAGCGATGACGCTTTCAGCGAAATTCCCTTTGTCAATTCAATTGTTGCTTCCGCGAAAATGCGCGAAGAAAAAGAAGCGCTTCTTGAAAGGATGACTCGACTTGCAGCATCCGGAAACAAAGCCCTCTGGGTAAAGGTTAATAGAATAAAAAAAGAGCTTACAGACGCAAAATCAGATGGAAACGATTAGAGATTTAATTGAAATCCCTGAGGTGGAAACCGTTATTCAGGTTTCATCCCTTGCCAGAAGCAACGAAAGCGATCGCAAGCGACGGTTTGTCGATACCTTTATTATCACCGACGACATCATGGGCGGCCTGCATGCAATTTTTACCAGCCTTACAAGAGACACAGGCTCAGGCTTCCTCGTAAAAGGCGGATATGGTTCGGGGAAGAGCCATTTCATTGCTTTTGTGGGATCAATTCTACTTCATCCTCACCTGGCCGCAGAAATCGGCAATGAACACACGCTTGTAAAATTCGCACACACAATCTCATCGAAAACAGCGCTTCCTGTTTTTATCACCCTCACCGATTATCCCGCAACAAGCGGCCTTTCCGACATCATCATCGACGCCATCGCAGATGCATGTATCGATGCGGGGATGAAAAATCCGCTTGCGGAAACTGCCGGAATTTTCGAAGACTTTTCCTGCATCATGCTCCCCGCTTTGGCGGAAAAGTTCGACGATTATCTTTCAAAAAACAATATTTATTTAGAAAAACTAACTGAACCGGAAAAAAATTCTGCGGTACTTCGCTTTTTGAAAGAGTGCAATATACCATTTCGTCCACATTACGACTATCGCAAGCTTTTCGAAAGAATCGCACAAATTGTTTCCGAGAAATTTTCAGCAGGAATTTTTCTTCTCATCGACGAGCTTTCTGAATTCCTTCGCGCCCGTTCGCGCCCGGAACTTATCTCTGAAGACATACGCTTCATCCAGTTTTTAGGTGAATTCGCTTTTTCAAGCCAGCTGAGAATTCTTTTCTCCATGCAGGAAGCCATTGAAGAGGTGGCGGATATTACGGCGGAAAGCCTTAATCGCGTCAAAGACCGCTATCCGGTAAGAATTAATCTCACCGCATTCCATCTTCGCGAGCTTGTGGAGAAAAGGCTTTTAATTAAAAAAAGTGGCGCATATTCTGTCATCGATGCAATCCATGCCAGACTTTGCGATTCATTCCCTCAATTGAAAATTTCCAGAGATGAATTTCGTGCCATATTCCCCATTCATCCTTCAACCTTTGAAATGCTCGAAAGCATTGCCGGGCTCTTCTCAAAAACTCGGGGACTGGTTGATTTCATTGTTTCTGAAATCGCAGGCGACAGAAGCCGTTCAATACCCGGGATGCTCGATGAACCGGCAGAAAAGCTCCTTTTGCCCGACAGAATATTCGATCATTTCAGAAACAACCTGCAGGAAAGCATACAATACAATCGCATGGTGAGCGTCATTTTCGATTCGGCAGAACGAGCCATTGCTTCTTTCTTTAAAAAAGAAAACGATGCTGCGGTAGCGCTTCGCGCTGCAAAGCTTGTTGTACTGCATCAAATTATGCCGAATAAAAAATCCCCCTCCGCGCTGGAACTGGCAAACCTCCTGATTGAAAACCGTTTCTACATTGATCCGGACATCAACTATACATTCATTCGCGACAAAATCATGAAGGGCCTCGAACAGATATGGCCATTTCTTCGCTGTCAGCGCGGGAATTCCCCACTTGAAGACAGGTTTTATCTTACTGGCGAAGAAAGCCCGCTTAACCGATTTGAAAAGGCATCCCAGCAATTTATTCAAACTGTGCCCCATCCTGAAAAACAGGCCCTATGGCATTTCATTTCACGATTCAGCAATGACGAACTGCCACTCTCCGATATAAAAAATTCCCAGCGCCCTGCCCGTCTTCAATTTGAAAACACTACGCGCGAAGGGCTAGTCTTTTTGAAAGACCCTTCGGCATTTTCGGGTAAGGATGTTGATGCGCTCAACCATAAGCTGCTGCACGACGAATACGATTTTGCCGTCATAATAGGCTTTCCCACACACGAAAAAGAAGAATTCACATGTTTCAAAGAACTATGTGCATCGATAACTCCGCCGTTTTCAGAATCGATTTTTTACTGGAAGCCGCGCATTCCAGATGACCGTGAACGGCAGACTCTCAAAGGACATTTCGCCCGAATGCGAACAGCTGAAAGCGGCAATATCCCACTCGATGACAAAGCCGTGCGCGAACGCGTAGAAGAATCGAAAAAAGAAGGATTTGGTATAATTAAAGCGCTATACTCAGAAGGCTCGCTATACTCCCTTTCGGAAAGCAAACTTCGTCAGCACGACCTTCTTTTCACCACAAACTTTGATAAAACCGCAGAGCTCTTTGCGCGCGATGCGCTGAAGAGGACGTTTCCTTCGCATTCTAAAATTATGCCTACGGCTCAAATCGCTTCGCCTGAAACATTTAACCAGATCATCATGCTTTTCAGGGAGAAAAGCGAAATAGATTTCAACTTTGAAGGAAGCAGGATGATAAAAAACGCGATTGATTGCCTTCTGAAAGGAAGCGGAATATTCGCAATCAATCACAGCCAGTATAAAATCGCTCCAGATCCCTCGAAAAACCAATTTGTCAAAGATCTGCTTTTTACAATTGAAAAGAATTTATTACCTTTCGAAGAGCTCTACTTTCAATTTCGCAAGGGACGCTATGGTATTCAAAAAAATCTTTTTTGTCTTTATCTCTTTTTTCTTTCTTCATCGGGCTATATCACACTGAAACGCGGAGGAAGAGCCCTCCGCTCATCATCCCTCGATTTGAGGATAATTCAGTTTAGTGAGGAAATTGTTTTAGGTGAAGAACTCTCATCTCTCTTTCTTGAAAAATACCATCTTTTAGGTCGATTTGCCGAAGGCCTTAAACCGAAAAACATCCATCTTCAAGCTCAGGAAGCTGTATGGGATAAGCTTGTCACTTTCAAACGGTTAGAAGAAGACCGGATTGTCGATCTTTTGGAGAAACTCAATTCCCTCGAGAGTTTTCCGCTTTTCAGCAAAAACCCGCTCCATAAATCGCGAGAAGCCATTGAAAATATAATTGTATTTTTAAAAAAAATAAAACCAGGCAAAACGCCAAAGGACGGACTCAACGACCTTTTGGCGGCTCTTCCGGAAAATATCAATCTCGAAAACGATCTCGCTGTTGTGAAGCATTTTGATCATTTCATCAACGGCCAATCTGATCAGGTGTTGTTTATTTATAATTATCTCACCTCGCCGGATCTTTATCTTGGGGAAAACGAAGAGCTAAAGCATGAACTGATGAGCCTTCTGGAACGGATGAAGGAAATCGACATGCATATCGCCGCCGGTATGGTTGAAGGCGTTATTCAAAATTTTTTGGCTTTCAGAGAAAAATATGCGCGCACGTATGAAGCGCACCATTCAGAGATTCACCCGCCCGACACGCTAACCGATTTCGACAACATCCGCCTTTCGCCGCTCTACCGCGTGCTTGCCACTCTGCACCAGATTGAAATGCTTTCGATTACTCATGATATCACATTGATTGAACAAACGCTTTCAGCAATTAGTGCTTCTATCTGCAAAAGGAAGGTTGCCAGAGAGCTCAATGAAAAGCCGTACTGCGAATGTCGTCTCCAAAAAAGCGACATCAAGATTACTCCAAATGAAATGCGCCTTATGATCCGAAAGGGGATTGAAGAATATTTTTATTTCCTTAAATCGGATGAGGTTCGCAAAAAAATTTCCAGCTTCTGCGGGGCATTGCTTACATCCGGAGAAACTGATAAGCGCGATATCTTGAAATCGCTTCTTGAAGTGGATCCGACGAAAACCACAGAAAATGATTTACTTCGCATGGTAACAAAAGAGGCAATGCTTCTGGTAAACCGGGCGCTTTCAACAAATATTCTCGTGGTTGAAAAAGACATTGAGGAGCTTCAACGCTTATTTGAAGAGCGGCGCGGCACACGAGCCGATCTGGTACGCATTTTCTGCGAATGGCTTGACCAAAATATTCTTCCCGGCAAAGAAATATTGTATCATATCACCGGCTCATCAAAAGAAAAGCAAAAACCTTTTTTGCCCAATATCGCAATTGAAGCACTCCGAAAAGCATTTCCTGGAAAAAGCGACGAATTGTTGTTAAAAGCACTTTCGCTTTCGCAATTTCCGCCAAAACCCGCCGATAATGAATTCCACAGCCTTGTATCGAAGCTAACCCATCTCGAAATGAGCGGAGAATCGATACGACAATTTATGGATGCCCATAGCGATTTTATACCATCCGATGTTCAGTGGGAATTGCTCTTCAACGAAAATGATCGTGCTGAACTTCTTGCCGCAATTGACTTAGACAACAAAAAGTCTGATGAGCTTGCTGAAATTTACAATATCGCAAAAGGCTTCCCTTCAATACGTACGGATATTATCGCTCGATTATTAAGCGAGTCCGCTACGCTTTCTCAGAAAAGCGAAACGCGATTTGAAATCGACGATTCAAATCACGGCGCTTTGCTTCTTTCAACTCTACATTTTCGATCTGCACAAAAAAATTATTTTCGGGAATCTGCCAGATGCAATGAATTCAACGGTTCCCTTTTCCAGCACGCGTTTGAAGCAATGTTTGAAACAGAAAAAATATATGAGATTTCAATCAATAAAAACATCGCACCGGAGAAAATAGCTTCAACCGCCTTGGCTCTGAAACGCGAGATAGTGCACTCATGCGCGAAAATCTTCAATGAAAAAATTTCGCACTGGGAAACCGAACCTTCCTCGATGGTTGCATCCATTCATGAGTTCATCAGAAGTGCCAACTCTCCTCTGGTTCTTCTATTCGACGCGATGCGCTATGATCTTTTTCTTTCAGTGCTGCCTGTTTTCATTAAAAGCGGATGGAAAAACAAAAAAGCAAAATTTTTTCTTTCGCCACTTCCCTCAAATACCGAAGCATTCAGGAATGCGCTGTTCCCGAATATAGAGCTGGCAAACGGACTTGAATTCGCATACCAGGACAACCGATACATTTTCTTAAGCGCTGCCGAACGTGAATACCGGCGTGAAGCGCTTATTTCCCTTCTTGAAGAAAACCCCGATGCGTCTTTGCTTTTTTCAATTGGGATTCTTGATGAAAAAATACACGGGACAACTCAGGGAACGGGGAGCATCGGCGCGGAATTGGCGCTTTTCTGCGAGCAAACGATTATGCCCCTTCTAAACTCATTTCCACTCAACCGCGACATCATCGTGCTCAACGATCACGGTTTCATCGGAAATCCCCACTACGCGCAAAAAAACGAACCGAGATACTCTCATGGTGGAAACAGCTTTCAGGAACGCATTATTTTCTCCACGCGTTTTATTAAAGCATGAAATCACTTACCCCATTACACGCGATAAAACAACAAAAAAATATTACTTGAAAAATAAGTATTTTAAAAAAACTTGCAATATACACACGTTTTTTAAGATTAATTATGCACGAAGAATATACTATTAATCAGATAGTAACGGCTGCCGTCACCGCCGCACTTGGCGTGGTGTTCCCCATTCTTTTTCATGTGCTTGGCCTCGGTTCCATATTTCTTCCGATGTTCATCCCACTCGCGGTGGGTTCATTTTTTTTATCGCATCGATTTGCCTTTTTCATTGGCGTAATTACCCCGCTCGCATCCGCCATTCTTACCGGAATGCCGCCCTTTTATCCGCCTATCGCCATCGTTATGCTTGTTGAGCTTTCCGTATTCTGTCTCATCATTTCCCTGCTAACACATTACCGGAAATTTCACCCTTTGGTTATCATCATTACAGCACTATTGGTCGATAGATTACTGCTGTATGCTCTCATGGCGTTTGTTATGCCGGCTTTCGGTATATCGGTCGCAGTGTATACAATTTTTGATTTGGCCAAAAGCCTTCCCGGCGTTATACTCATTGCGATAATCGCTCCAATAGCCGTTCGCCGCATTGAGAAAATCCTGAAAGGACATCCCTGCAATGACACACAACAATTATAAAGCAAAGAATGAATATTTTAACAATCTCAGCGCGCGCTGGGATGAAGTAACGGGCAACGATAAAACGCGCACAGAAAAACTCAAAGAAATCTTCGAGTTAATTGAACTTCCCATTGGTTCAACGGTACTCGATGCAGGATGCGGAACGGGAATTCTTTTCCCGCTCATCAAGGAGCGCATTGGGCCGGACGGCGTCATTATCGCGATTGATTCCGCAGAAGGAATGATAGAAGAATCAAGAAAACGCTGTGTAAACGGCATAAACTATATTACTGCACCGATTGAAAGTGTAACACTTCCCCGGGCACACATCGATGTAATATTATGCTTCGCAGTTTTTCCTCACATCGAAAATAAAACGCAGGCGCTCGCGCGTTGCCACTTTTTTCTAAAAGAAACAGGAAAACTTTACATCTTTCATCTCGCAGATACAGAAAGCCTCAACGCATTTCACCGAAACTTAGATGCGCCCGTGCGACACGATGTGATGCCTGATCGGAGCACACTTGAAAAACTTTTTTCTCAAACAGGCTTTACAATGACACGATACATTGATCGTGAAGGGCTTAATTTTGTTGAGGCTTCCGTAATATGACGGCATTTCTTACATGCAAGCTTTTGATCACTTTAATGGCTTTCCTTTTTTGCGCCCTCCCTTCGCCATCTGCAACATGGATCATTTCATGCCTTTTCATGAGCGGTTTGTTTGTGCTGAGAATCCCTCCGTCACAGCGAAAAATAATTGCAATACTTTTTCCCTTGATTGTCGCCATTGCCGCCATGCAGTTTATTTCCGCACTTGTGTCCGGAACAAATTATCTCCCACGCGCGATTACCGGGTTTAAAATACTCTGCACGGGCAGCATCGTAATAAGCGCGCGCTTTTTCATCGGGAGAGAGGCGTTGAAACTCTTTGCGCATTCTTTACCAAAAACCGCGGCACTCTTTCTACTGGTTTTCGCAAGAACGATTTATTCTCTGTCGCGCCTGAACAGAATGATTGTCTTTCAACTTTCATCGCGGCTGAATTTGAAGTCAAAAGAAAAATATTACATTCCGAAATATTATTCGCTTGCGATGCTTTACAACCAGTTTCATGCCATGTACTGTTACAGAAACGGGCTTTTTTCACGCTCAATAGAAGATTTCTGTACACCGGAATTTTTCTCAACAGAATCTCCCGAAGAGAGGAGGATAATTATTGCAACAATCATTGTAACCGCATTTCATATAATCATAAACGGATGAGGAAAGCCATGTCGCTTATTCTGGCAGAAAAATTGTCCTACACCTTCCCCAATGGAAGCAAACCAGCAGTTTCGGACATTTCTTTTACCGCAGAAGCAGGGGAACGAATCGCGCTCATTGGTCATAACGCTTCGGGGAAATCGACGCTGTTGATGCTAATTGCAGGGCTTTTGCTTCCATCGAAAGGGAAATTGACCATTGCAGATATGGAATTATCGAGAAAAACGCAAACAGCGATTCGAAAAAAAACTGGCATTCTTTTTTCGCAAGTTGAATATCAGTTCATCATGCCCGATTGCCTCAACGATACCATGCTGAGCATCCGTGAAGGCACCCCAGAAGAACGAAAAGACCGCGCGATGCGGCTTCTTGAAAAAGTTATGATAGCCGATGAGGCAGAACAAAATCCGCTTGCACTGTCAAGCGGGCAGATGAAGCGCGCAGCGCTGGCTTCGGTTCTGGCAAAAGACCCTTCGCTTCTTCTCCTCGATGAACCGCTTGCGAATCTTGACAAACCATCATCAGATTCGGTTATTGAAATCCTCCAATCGCTCAGTATCGCCATAATTTTCGCCACACATGCCCGTCTTGCGCTTGAATCGCTTGCCAACCGCGTGATGGTGCTTGAAGGCGGAAACATAATATACGACGGTTCACCAAAAACGCGGCAGGCAACACAGTTTTGTAGACATATCTTGCTATAAAAAAGGCACAGACTGCTCCGTGCCCTTTTAATGCTCATCATCATACCTCTCGCTTAAAACGTCGCCGAAAGCCCCGCTATGAAGTGAAAGCCAGGCATTGGATACTCGCAGTATGAATTTCCAAGCGGCGGCACGAGAACAGCAAATGTGGAGTATTCCTTATCCGTGATATTGTAAAAATTTACGAACGCGGTGTACTTCTGCCAGAGCGTGTAGGAAATGCGTGCATGTGCAACAAAAAAAGAATCGAATTCCTTATTTCCGGCGGTATCGGCAAAGAGACCGTTTACGTATTCGCCATCGAGAGAAAGGCGCACGCCTGTCATGCTTAAAACAAATCCTCCGGTCGCGCGATGTCTGGGAACGTAAGGAAGATAGACATCATCCTGCTCGTTTGCAATATACGAATAACCCGCATTCAGCGAAAGCCACTCAAACGCTTTCACTGCCACATTCGCTTCCATCCCGTTATAGTTGAAATCCGGTGCATTTTCCCATTGTGTCGTGTACACGAACTGGTCTTTTGAATAGATTCTATAACCTGCCACGGAGAGAGTGATTCTGTCAAAAAGCTCCTGCAAAATGCCCGCCTCAATACTCGTGTAGGTTTCGGGTTTTAAGTCTGTCCCCGTTTCCAAAATCGTGTTTGTCGCAGGATACATTTTCACAAAATACTGGCGGATATCGGGAAGCTTAAACCCCTTCGCGATATTAGAATATATCTTCGTTTTTCCCATCGGACGAGCGGCCACACCAGCCTGCCAGGCGGTAAAACCACCATATTCGGAATTGTGCGTGTAGCGCGCGCCACCGCTTATGCTGAGAAGGTCTTTGAAAAAGCTTTGCTGAAGAAGTCCGTATGCCGAAGTATCATAGAGGAACTCATCGTCGATATAATACGAGCCGGTATCAACATTTTTTGCCGTTCCGCCGTAGCGTCGCCACTCGGCACCGACAGTCATTGCCCCACCCTGCCATGGCCGAATAACTTCTTTCAGACGCACCGCATAGGAACTATCGTCGGATTCGAAGATATCTTTCTCAGTATTTGTCTGCACCGATTCGTGATGGCCGAAATTGCCTTCAGCCTGAATGGACCCGCTGAAGAGGCGGTAATCGTGGGAGAGCTTCGCCAAAACTGCGCCGCGAGTGATATTGAATTCTTCTAAGAGATTGAGCTGGACAGTAAGCGGACCTGTTGCAAGAGCGCCAATACCCTGTGGCCCCGGATCGTGAATATTCTGTTTCATTCCGAAACTATCGATTGACGCATACCAATTTTTCGCGATTTCAAAACCGATATGGACATTTCCGCTGTGCTGTGTGAACTCCGAGGTAAAATCCTTGCCGTTGAACGACTGCTCCCAATCACCGTCGCTGTGCTGAAACTGGTAGCCTATGCTGTAATCAAGTTTACCGAGTTTGCCGGTATGATACAGATACTCCTCGGTGGTGTTCCAAAGCCCATAAGAACCCTGTATATCGGTAGTAAATCCTTCCTGTGTTTGTTTTTTTGTAACAATATTAATCACGCCGCCCATTGCAGAAGAACCAAAGAGTACCGGCTGCGGGCCGAGTAGAACCTCAATGCGCTCCACATTTTTCATGGTCAGTACATCAGCCACCGGATGCCCCATTATTCCCATGGTAGTATCCATGCCATTGAAGAGGACGGGTATTCCCGTGGTGGGTCCCCATCCCGATCTTCCAATACCTCGAAGCGACATTGTGGCTGCACCACTGCGGGCAACTCCATACCCCATAGGTCGATTTGCCGGACTATAAAAGGAAGGCATTTGGCTTTTAACCACACTGACAAGGTCGGTAGAACCGCTTTCCTTCACCTTCTCCGACTTTATGGCCTGATAGGACCCCGGATATAACTGAGCATCGGTAATGATGACGTCTGAAATCACGAGTGTTTCTTCATTATCTTCGGCAAAAACAGGAAGTGCACAAAAAAGAACGGATAACACCGCGCATAATGCCTTCATAGATTATCCCTCCTCAATGGATTGTGATGCCATTATTTTTAATTTAATAACACGAGTCAAATATTATTTTTAAAATTATAAACAGCCACGCGCTCCCATCAGATTATGGGGTTTGATTTTGGCAGGAAATGGGTTGAAGAGAGAAAGGATTATTGTATTAATTGCTTTAAATCAGGGGGTATCCCCCACCAGATATGGAATGTTGTGATATTTTCTATACATTTTTCAATTATTGCATAGTTTGCAAGGGGATAATTATCCTCACTTGCGCCTTTATTGGTCATAATTTCATCAACAATATCAGAAATATATAATTTCACAGCTATCGCCACAACAAGCGAAATTGACCGACGAAAAACCTTCCTCGAATCCTGTAAATAGTCATACTCGCTTTCCAGCATCTTCACTTTCACGCGCCGTTTCACAATTCGTTTACCGGTTATTTTATCAAAACGCTTCTGATACTCTGTGCGACCAGTCTTTCGAATAAAATTCTCTTTGCAGGTTATCATCTTACCCACAGCCCTGAGAGCGAGCATCATACGATCTTTTCCTGTCTTTTGCTCAGCTTCGTCCAGAAGATCAATCACTTCATTTGACATCACCAGAGTAGTTTTAATACGCATAGTTGCCTCCTCGCATAGTTAATTGCATATTACTTATTGCAAAAACATCACCTTATTCTATAAACTCTTCCTTCTCTTTCTTAATTGTAATCACACCCGCGTCGTTGAGGTTTTTCATCACGCCAACGATGATATCCCGCGCACTTTGAATCTCAGAAACCCGAATCGGCCCCATCGCATCCATATCGGAAAGAATATCAGTCGCGCGATTTCTGCTCATGTTGCGGAAAAATTTAATGCGAATAGCATCGCCGGCACCCTTCAAAGCTCTGGCAATAGTTTGATCGTCGTCAATCTCACCAATGAGAATGCGCATTTCTCGGTTATCAAGATTGAGCACATGATCAAAAGTGTAAATTTTATCTCTAATATCGCGGGCAACATCGGGAAGGTTTTTCTCGAAATATTCCATAAGCGACTTTTCCTGATCGCCACTCATGTAATTTAAAATTGAAACAAGGATGTCAACACCACCCGTGCTCTCAAAACCGGGCCCAGACTTATATTTGTCATACTTGCGCCGCAGCACCCTGGCTATCTCCACCACCGCCTCGGGGGTGGTTTTATCCATTTTTGCCATCCGCTTTGCCACTTCACGGGCAAGATTCGGTTCGAGTTTTTTCAGCACCTCGGCAGCTTTTTTGGGCGGAATATGGGCAAGCGTCACAGTAATCGTCTGAGGATGCTCGTCCGCCAGGAAGGTTACTATCAGCTCGGCATCGACATTATTTAAAAATTCAAATCCTTTTTCTAAATCCTTTTGCGAGAGCTTATTGAACACCTCTTTTGCTTTCTCTTTTCCGAGCGCTGCGGAAATGAGTTCTCTTGCCACATTTTCGCCGCCAAAGGACACGCCGCGGTGTTTTTTTAGCTCAATCATGAATTCACCAATGAGATCTTCTTTCTCTTCAGCAGTAAGCTTTTGAATCTTCGCAATTTCCGCCGCAAGGCGGTTGATGCTTGTTTCATCTAAATGCTTAATAACTTCTGTTGCTACTTCAGGCCCCAGCGCCACCATCAGCGCGGCAGCCTTTTCCACGCCAGTCATTTCATTAAGAGGCTTCATCACGTTTCTACCACAACTTTTACAGGGTTGATGACATTTTTCGGGCATACTTCCGCGCATTTGCCGCAGTTTATACACTTGTCGTAATCGATCACCGCAAGGAAATTCACCACCTGAATTGCGGTGTCAACGGCAGGATTATCCTTGAAAACTTCCCTGCACGCTTTGACACACCGCATGCAGGCTATGCATCCCACATCGCAGCCGAGCTTCATCACCGGTGCCTTATCCAGGCTTTTGCATATCACATACACATCAAATTTTTTCTCTACCAATTGAATGATATTGCGCGGACATTCCTTTACACAGTTCCCGCATCCGGTGCATTTGTCAAAATCGACAACAGGCAGGCCCTTCTTTTCATCCATATGGATGGCATCAAAGGGGCATACCTTTGTGCAATCGCCGAGGCCAAGACAGCCATACTGGCAGGTTTTAAAACCGCCCATCACCTGCTGGGCCGCATTGCAGCTTTTCGGGCCGTGATACGTAAATTTTGTACGGGTAACATCCTTCGCTCCCAGACATCCCACACGCGCCACACGCGATTTTACTTCCACAGCCTCAACACCCATGATCCCGGATATTTTTTTTACCGTTTCTGCTCCGCCCACCGCGCAGAGATTGATTTCCACCTGCCCTTCGACTATTTTCGCCGCATAGCCTGAACATCCCGGCATCCCGCACGCACCACAATTTGCACCCGGAAGCGCATTTAAAACTGCCTCAAAACGGGGATCGCGCTCAACAGTCAGTTTTTGCTTTGCAAATGAAAGAATGAGGCCGCATGCCGCGCCGAGCGCGGTAAGCCCCACCACGGCTGCCATAGATGGTATAAAGTTTTCCACACCGTACCTCCCACAAAAGATTATATGAACTCAAAAATACATTAATTTCCAGTTATTATGCTATTGTATATTTTTTCCATCAAAATAATCAATAATTATTTTGACAGGAATACCGAAAAACATTATGAGGGGTACAAGCACTGCGGAGAAGGTTTCAACCATCATGTTAGGGGAAAAACAATCCATACATAATGCACTTCATGAGGCGATACGAAAACAGAACGAAATCGTCATTGTGACATATTCCCTTCTGGAAGACACTGAAGAAAAAATAAAGTTCGTGCTGGCAAAAATACTCGAAAAATACCAGAAAGAAGAGATTTTTACCGCTATTTTTTCAAGCATCAAGGAACTTATTGCCAATTCAATGAAAGCAAACGCAAAAAAAATACTTCTCGAAGAAGGAAACATCGATAATCCGGATGATTACATGGAGGTAGTAGAAAAACTGCGCACCATTTTGAACGAGGATGCCCTTCTTGAATACGGAATCAAGGCAAAAAGCAAAAGGCTTTCAACAAGAATTCATTTTCACACTAAAAACAACCGGTTAATAATACGAGTGATCAATAACATACCTTTAACGCCAAAAGACTTAGAAAGAATACAGGAGCGGATTACAAAATCGGCCCAATACGATAGCATTGCTGAATTCTACCTTGAAAATCCAGATCCCGCCGCCGAAGGCATGGGGCTTGGACTTTCAATGGTGGTTGTTCTTCTTAAAAGCGTGAACATCGATTACCGCAATTTCACCATGAATACTGATAATAATAAAACATACGCAACTTTTTCCATCCCTTTAGCCTAACGCACCCATAAATAATTGTACATTTGAAAAGTCAGACAAAATCCGGAAAACTATTTTGCACATGCCCTATTTCCGTCAGATAAAAATCTTGACAATTCCCGCGCGTTTAATTGTGATGGAATCATCACAGGTCACTAGCTCAATTGGTAGAGCAACGGTCTCCAAAACCGTAGGTTGGGGGTTCGAGTCCCTCGTGGCCTGCATTGCGTATAATTCCCTCCCTTTCTTTGTTTTTATAATTCTCCTTCATGACCTCAGCGTCGCGATAAGGCGCTTTGAGTGCGTGAAAAGCTCAAGGGCATCTAAAATACTCGAACACACCACATCGGCGCATGCAATGGTCTCAAAAGAAGCACCTTCTTCTTGCACCACCGCGATACTTAAAGCAGCGGCGCGAAGCATAAGTCGGTCGTTCCGCCCATTGCCAATGGCGGCGACTGTATTTTCCCCAAGTTTTTGTACATACTCGAGTTTCGCTTCAGCCTGATTTTCCGGCGAAATAACTGTCATCGTCACCGGGACACCTTCTAATATTTGCGATACACCGCCGAAAGTGTCTGCAGTAAGCACATGAAGCTGAATCATCCCGGAAAGTTCATAAAGCGCATCGCGCACGCCGGGCAGAAGCATACCGTCACGCGCAAGTGTGCCATTGTAATCAAGGATGAGATGCACAATGTGCAATTGGCCAAAGCCGGGTATATTGATTTCCATCATAGAGTAACAACATGTACCACGTACGGTATAAATAAAAACGGCCCGGAAATTCCAAGCCGTCTTCATAATTACATCGGCGTTCGGAGATCACCGATGCGTGGGGCATTTTTCAAAAAACGACCGATCTTTCCCCGTCGTTTTAACAATCCATTCGAGCTGGTCTTTCGGAATAAAAGGAGTGCCGCACACACTGCACTTCTGCATTTCGAATGTTTTCCCCCAGATGGTTCTCGTCTCAGGAGTGTCTTTCATTTCGATTGCGCCGGTGGGGCATGCAAAAGCACAGGCGCCGCATCCGATGCAGGTGTTGCTTGCTTTCATAAACGGTGCAGCCGGTTCTTTTTCCCTCCCTCGCTTGATCATGGAAATGGCAGATACACCCACCACCTCTTCACATACTTGCGTGCAGAGGCTGCAGGCAATACAGTTTTTCAGATGCACGTCGGGGCTGTCTGTGAAAAATCGCGCTTGCGTGATGCCGTTTTTCGCAGCCAGCTCTTTTATCTTTTCTGATTCGGGGGCGCGGCACAGCAAAAGTTCCAGCACGCCTTTTCGGATTTTGCGTACGAAGTCGGTATCGGTTTTGACTTCAATGCCTTCACGCACCGGATAATTGCACGAAGTCACCAGGCGCATACTCTTGCCCTCATGCACTTCAACAAGACAAACACGGCACGACCCGCCGCTCGTATGCACTTCCGGGCTGAAGCACAGAGAAGGTATGTAAATACCGTTTTCCCTTGCAAGCGAAAGCACACTCTGATCCTGGATCCCTTCCACCGTTTTTCCGTTTATGACTATCTTCACTTTTTTCATGGCAGTATCCCTTAGAGTATCATCACCGCATCGAATTTGCATACATCATAGCAGATTCCGCATTTGATGCATTTCGATTCATCGATTACATGCGGCTTTTTCTTCTCGCCCGTGATGCACTGCTGCGGGCAGTTTTTCGCGCAGAGCATGCATCCGGTGCATTTCTCGGCGCTGATCCGGTAAGTGATGAGCGATTTGCACACTCCCGCCGGACACTTTTTGTCGCGGATATGCGCCAGATATTCATCTTTAAAATACTTCAAAGTTGAAAGCACCGGGTTGGCAGCGGAAGTCCCCAGTCCACAGAGTGCACCCCAGCTGAGGACATCGCAGAGTTCATAGAGCGTATCGATATCTTCTTCTTTCCCTTTCCCTTCGGTGATGGCGTTGAGGATTCCGAGCATCCGGGGAAGCCCGTCGCGGCATGGCACGCATTTGCCGCACGATTCCTCCACCAGGAAGCTGATGAAATAGCGCGCCACGTCAACCATGCACGTGTTTTCATCCATCACGATAATGCCGCCGGATCCCATCATTGAACCCGCTTTCTTGAGGCTGTCGAAGTCGATGGGGAGATCGGCAAGCTCTTTGGGAATGCATCCACCCGAAGGTCCGCCTGTCTGTACCGCCTTGAAGGCTTTGCCGCCGAGCACTCCGCCACCGATTTTTTCCACAAGTTCCTTTATGGTGATTCCCATCGGCACTTCCACAAGGCCCGTATTGTTCACCTTGCCAACCAGCGAAAAAACTTTAGTACCCTTAGAGTTTTCCGTACCCATGGATGCATACCACTTCGCACCGTTTAAAATGATGACCGGCACATTGTTCCATGTTTCCACGTTGTTGAGCACTGATGGCTTATCGTAGAGGCCCTTTTCAACAGAGCGAATGTATTTCGCGCGCGGCTCTCCCACCTTCCCTTCCAGCGAGCGCATGAGCGCAGAAGATTCGCCGCAGACAAACGCACCGCCTCCGCGGCTGATTTTGATATCGAAATCGAATCCCGATCCAAGGATGTTTTTGCCCAAAAATCCCCTCTTCCGGGCAGCATCAATGGCAATCTGGAGGTTTTTCACCGCAAGAGGATACTCATCGCGCACATAGATATAGCCCTTATGCGCGCCGACTGCGTACGCGCCGATAATCATTCCTTCTATCACTGAATGCGGATCGCCTTCCATGATGGAGCGGTCCATAAACGCCCCGGGATCGCCCTCATCACCATTGCACATCACATAGCGGACATCGGACTCGACCGCACGGCACGAGCGCCATTTTCTTCCCGCGGGAAATCCGCCGCCGCCGCGACCCCTGAGTCCCGATTCTTCGATTTCCTTAATAATGGCTTCCGGATCCATGGTGAGAGCTTTGGCCAGCGCTTTATATCCATCATTGATAAGATAATCTTCAATTGCGCAGGGATCGATGGTGCCGATATGGCGAAGGGCGATGCGCTTTTGATATGCGTAGAAGGGAATTTCATGATATTTCGCAATCGCGGCTTTCGTGTTCACATCTTTATACACAAGACGTTCGACAACTGCTCCTCCCTTAATAGATTTCTCGACGATTTCCGGCACATCTTTAGGCTTCACTTTCAGATACAACACATCCTGCGGATGCAGCACCACAAGGGGGCCGTTTTCGCAGTAGCCATGACAGCCGGTTGTCTTCAGGCCGATTGAGACATTAACGGCAAGACCCTGTTTTTTTATTTCCTCTTCAAACGCCGCAGCAACATCGCGCGATCCATTTGCCTGACATCCGGTTCCGAAGCAAATCATCACGGTGGGGAAGTCGTGCTTCACTTGAGCCCTGAGCGTTTCTCTTGTTTTTTCGAGCTGTTCAGCTGATTGAATTGTCGCCATCTGCCGTACCCCTAATTGTCTTTCTTGAGTATATCGACGACCTTCGACGACCGGGAATGGCCGTGATAGTCTTCATCGACGACGACCACCGGGGCCATCGCGCACGCACCGACGCAGTTGACGCTTTCTATGGTAAAAAGTCTGTCCTTCGTGGTGTGGTTCCGTTTCACGTTGAAACCGCGTTCAATCGCTTCCAGTATCTGGTTTGCACCTTTGAGATGGCAGGCGGTACCCATGCACACCTTTACTGTATGCTTCCCGCGCGGCTCAAGCGAGAGCGCTTTATAAAACGTGCCCATCGCGAAAATTCTGCTTTCCGGAACATTGAGTATCGCCGCAAGCCGCTTCATCCCTTCTTCAGGAACATAGCGGAATTCCCGCTGAAAATCCTGTAGCACCGCAAGGATGGATTCTTCCGACTTCTCATATCGCCCGATGATTTCATCGATTTTCTGGATTGTAATTTCCATACTCAGGCTCCTTCGCTCAATCTGACGATTTTCTGATATTCCTGCTTCGCCATTGCTTCAATCTTTTCAAATTCTTTATCGGTGAGATGCCGATACCGTCCCTGTCCGGAGAGATACTCCTTCACAGGAATCATCACCGGCGGTTTGTAGGTGATGCGGTATTTGCCGTTCACCACTTCATACAGCGGGAACATGCCCGATTCCACGGCAAGGCGACCGTATTTGATCGATTCTTCCGGAGGAATTCTCCATCCGGTAGGGCATACCGAAAGCACATGCAGATATGCCGCGCCTTTTGTGTCTGCCGCCTTCTTCGCTTTTTCCATGAGGTCGAACGGATAGCTCGTGCAGGCAGTAGCGACATAAGGAATATTGTGCGCAACCGCAATCTGCGCCATATTTTTCTTCTGCGTATGCTGGCCAATGCTCACCTTTCCTGCGGGGCTCGTAGTGGTGCTTGCCCCGTACGGGGTGGAACTCGAACGCTGAATTCCCGTGTTCATGTATGCTTCGTTATCGAGGCACACATACAGAAAATCGTGCCCTCGCTCAAGCGCGCCCGAAAGCGGCCCCATGCCAATGTCCGCAGTCGCGCCATCGCCTCCCATCGCTACAAAATTTATTTTCTTCTGAGGGATCTTGCCCTTGCGCATCATCGCCTTCATGCCGGACTCGCAACCCGAAATGACTGCAGAAGAATTTTCAAATGCATTATGAATCCACGGAATTCTCCATGACGTCAGAGGCAGTGGTGATGAAATAATTTCCATGCAACCGGTGGACATTGCCATGATCGTGTCGCGTCCGAGCGCCTTTAAAATAAGCCTCACCGCCAGCACTTCGGCGCATCCCTGACACGCCCGATGTCCCGGCGCCATGTATTCGGTTTGATCGACAAGTCGGGCGGAAAATACAGAATACTTATCCATATGCGTCTCCTTATCCTCTCAGGCCGTAAAGGGTGAAGCCGTCGGTCTGCCCCGAGGCAGCCTTCTTTTTCCCCTCTAAAATAATGTTTCTGAAATCCTTGCGCGACACGTCGCGTCCCGCCAATCCGGCAACGTAGTTCACCACCGCGGGTGCGCCCTTCTGCCCGTACAGCGCGGAGCGAAGTTCCATTGCAACCGGCCCCCCCTGCGCTCCGAAACTTATGGCGCGATCGAGCACGATGAGCGCCTTTTTGCCAAGTACCGCTTTGCGGAATTCATCCATGGGGAAAGGCCGCCAGAGCCGAATCTTCACCACGCCAACCTTCTCCCCCTCTTCACGAAGCATATCGACCACTTCCATTGCAGTCTCTCCGAACGAGCCCATGGTTACAATGCAGTAATCGGCATCGTCGGCTCGATAGGTCTCGATGGGCTTATAGTAACGCCCGGTGAGTTTTCCCCATTCCTCCCACGCCTTCAGAATGACGGGATATGCGTTTTTAATACCCACTTCGCGCACCATCTGCGCTTCGGTATACATTTCCGGCATCGCGAAGCACCCCATCGACACCGGATTGTCTGGATGAAGCGCGTTTTTCATTGTAAATTCCGGAAGGTATTTTTTTACCAATTCGTTATCCACATACTCAACCGGCTCAATCATGTGCGTCATAATGAATCCGTCAAGGTTCACCGCAACGGGAAGCATGGCGCCGGGATCTTCCGACATCCTGAAGGCGTTGAAGATGCCATCATAGGCTTCCTGCCCATTTTCAACGAAGAAATGAATCCATCCCGCATCGCGGACCATCATCACGTCGGTGTGGTCATTCCAGATGGAAAGCGGGCTGGAAAGCGAGCGGTTTGCCAGCGCCATCACCATCGGAAGTCTCATCGCCGCGGCTATGAAAAATATTTCGCTCATCAGCGCCAGCCCCTGAGAGCTTGTGGAAGTAAATGTGCGCGCGCCCACCGCCGATGACCCACAGCAGACGCTCATCGCAGAATGTTCGCTTTCCACAGGAACAAATTCCGCATCGAGTTCGCCGTTTGCCACGATATCAGCCAGATGTTCCACAATATGCGTCTGTGGAGTGATGGGATACGCAGCGATGACATCGACATTAGCCTGCGCAACCGCATCTGCCATGGCGATTGAAACCTCTATTCCTTTTCTCCCTTTGCCGATTTCGCTCATCTTACGCCTCCTCCGGTTGCATGGTGATGCAGCCAACAGGGCATTCCTTTGCACAGATTCCGCACCCTTTGCAGTAGTTCAAATTCGCCGTAAAATGCCCTTCCGGCGCCCGCACAATGGCCATGTCGGGGCAAAAAAGCCAGCATACGCCGCATTTAATGCACTGTTCCTTTTTTACCACGGGGCGCTCTGAACGCCACGAGCCTGTTTTATATTGCACAGAATTGCCGATTTCAGTAACAACCGCACCTATTTCCAGTTCCTGCCAGGTGATTTCTTCCATTGGTTTCGCCATAGCATTACCCTCTTATTGTCACTTCTTGAAAGGCGCGCTTGAGCGCCTTCATATTCCTCTCGCCAAGCTTCGCACCGAAGCGCGCCAGCAGCGGCTCGGTAATATCCTCAACAGAGATAATTCCAGTCGCTTTGATGAAGGCGCCGATCATGGTTGTGTTCACGATGACCCTCCCGAGTTCTTCCTGCGCGATTTTGTTCGCATCCACCGTCGCGATTTTAATGGAGGTATTTTTTAAGCCTTTAATCTGATCGACTGATTTTCTCGTGTTGATAATGAGAATCCCTCCTTCCCTCATGCCTTCCGTGGGATCCAGAAGATCCACCAGCCCGGGATCAAGCACCACCACCACATCGGGGTTGTACACTTTCGCCCGAATATTAATCTTTTTTTCATCCACCCTGCAAAACGCCACGACAGGCGCGCCACGCCGTTCCGGGCCGAAGCTGGGAAATGCCTGCGCAAAGGCGCCTTTGTTGATTGCCGCGATGGCGATGAGTTCCGCAGACGTCACCGCTCCCTGGCCGCCTCTTCCGTGAAAACGAATCTCTCGCATACGGATTCCCTCACTGTTTTTAAATTGTTCGATGTCTTCAAAAGCCGAATGTCCCCCAAATAATCAGATGAGAGACATTGACATGATACTTCGAAAGCTTGACAGTACAGATACCCGTTTTACGGCAAATGCATTATTGTCCACACTTTTTTCGCGCGTTTTACCATTTTTATCGCAACAACACCACCTCAACCGCGAGCCGTCCTCACGGGATACAGATGCCGTGTGAAATAGCACACCTCACGCACCATCCAGGCCATGACGCTCTTTTGAAGTATGCCAGGATGCGGGATTTTTCAAATATTCTTCCATATCCTTCAATGAAAGATAGTGATCACGTTCAACACCGGAAAGCATTGAAAAGAAATTCTTTTCCTCTGGATCGGTTGACGCATCGGCAAGTTCTCGATACAGATCGACACCCTTCGATTCGAATTGTGCAGCAGTCTGAATGGCAGCAAGATCGTCGCTGTCGGACGAGGGACCCTCCCTCGATTCACTGACCAATCTCTGAAGAAGCGTTTTGATATTGGTCTCTTTCACTGTCAGCGGCACCGTTTCAGGCCATTTCCCACCTGCTTTCCATTGTGCATGAAGTTTTTTTATCATTTCATAATGCTCAAGTTCATCTTCGGCAATACGCGCAAACATTGCTTTTCCCACCGGATTGCGCGTTCTTGCCGCATTGTTCAGATAGAACTGCCGCTCGTTCATTTCGTTGGTAAGTGCCACCTCTAAGGCGTTTAATCGTTCATCAGTGTTCATAGCACCTCTTTGATAGTGTTATATCAGGCCATGCAAATCTAACAATTACCATGAATATTTTCAATAAAAAAAAGAGGGAATTTTACAATTCCGGCAAATTGAAAACACCCGCTTTTATGTCGCAAACCAGTTAAGCCAAGAAGGCATGGATGAACTTTAGCGCCTCATCATTGCCTATCGTACTGGCTGTCACTCCACAATCGATGGTCCGCCGGGAGGAGACACATCGAAGCCTCGGCGCAATAATCGGAATCGACGATCTATTCCGCTTCATCCGATGAGAAGAATTTCGCGCGCCCCCCTTTCAATACATACAGGTGAAACTTTCGAAGCTGTCTCTATAAGCTATTTCCGTATGTACACAATATTTCAGCATAAAACCGCTTCCTCTGACGTTTATTTTCGATGAAAGCGGTTTTTAGAGGTGTCTATAAAAAAAGTCTTGATAAATATGCACTGAAAAAGTATATTATTTTCGATGTGCCGGCCATTTGCATACAGGGGTAGTCGAAGCACGAATCGCGAATGAAGAATAGCAAAAGTGCTTAATATGCGTGTGCAAATTGTCGATGGGTATAACGAGTCTGAAATTCAGCGAGTGATGGGTTTTAACGCCTCCGGCCAAATATAGCCTTGAAGGCGCATTAATATTTTGAAAATTTTTCAGGGTTGTATGAATTATCATTTTGCCGGTCTTTTCAATGAAGCACGGCAGGTAAGGTATACACATGGTGTCAGCCCAGTTTAAAGTTGAAAACTACGTGGCCAATTCCTTCATAGTCGTCGAGGGAAAGCGTGAATCGCATAACTTTTATATTATTCGAAACGGGAAAGTAAAGATTTCAAAGGAAAACCCTGTGACGGCGGAAGAACCGTTCACCATTGCCGGACCGGGTGACTTTTTCGGAGTCATTTCCTGCATGAGCAATCACCCTCGCACCGAAACAGC
>DYLV01000017.1 GCA_020721925.1 Leptospira biflexa | reverse complement strand
GGTGCAAATGAGCGTGAAAAGCTGGTTGTGTGTTGATCGCCAGTCTATGGCAAGGATGTACACCCCCTGGGTGATGGTCAAAACAAGGAAGACGACGGCGAAAAAGGACAATATATTCTTTGATGGGTTTCTCTCTCCTCGCTCTGTAAAAAATTTGAACCATTATGATCCTTTTTTGTCAATTGAAAAACATCGTTTCATTGCAGATGCCGATCACAAGTACTCCCTCTTATCCACATCGGGAAGATTGCGCCGCGTCCGGTGCTCATAATTCACTCTGAGAAAGACGGCGAGATCGGCATCGAACACGCATTGCGCCTCTTTGAAACCGCGGGAGAGCCAAAAACCCTATGGCGACATGCGGCGAAGGGACACGTGATGGAGTGGAACGACGACAGAGAGGAAGCAGAGAAAAGGGTCACAGAGTTTTTTTTAAAGTACCTGTAAGGCGGCAAACCCAACGACTCTGTATAATGCGCTCTGCATGGGTGATGCTGTACTCTTCAATAGTGTACCAAAGAAAAATCATTATGCTAATATACTTTTCCCATGATGGAATTTGCGTTTCGACATTTTAAGATTCCTTGTATTTTGTGCAACATTTCGTTTGTGGTGTGACTTAACTCGTGTACACTATCGCACAATGAACCTTCAATACCCAGGAGTGGGGGTTTTGCTTTCAAAGTCAAGGCAGGTATTGGTGTCTTCACTGCGTGTGCGCATAACCGAATATCCTTTCGACGCATTCGGCAATTTCGATGTGCACCATCCATCAGGCTGCGGATAATTCACATCGCCCCCTTCCAGAAAAACGATATCGACGATGGTACCGTCGGGTTTTGTGAGGTAAACCGTTTCTCCGGAATTTCCAAGCGTGATTCCCGAGGAGGGAAGATCAGGATAAAATTGAAATTCCTCAAAGAATGATTCTTTGTTTCTTGGAATCACTATTTTGTGGTGAGCAGAAATATGTGTGGATTGCGGGAATGTGAATGAATAAAGCCCTCCGCCTTCCGCCATTGCACATCCGCTCAAATCGATGTCATCATCTGAGGTGTTCCATAGCTCAATGAATTCGGCATCGGCAAGTTGCGCGGGATCATAGTACACTTCACTGATGAGAATTTTTCCGTAATCCGGCGGTGCGATTACAGAGATTGATTTTGCGTCTGTGAAGGATTCCATTGACGCATACAGTACTGCGCTTCCGCGGCCAACCGCGCGAGGTGCATTTCCGACAAAAGCGCACACTTTTTCGTCGCTGCATTCCCAGTGAATGGAATCGGAAAAAGCTTCTTTGCGAGTGCCGTCCATATATAATATCACGCATGTTGCGGGAATATCATTGCCGACGATGAATTCGCGTGTGGGAATAATTATTTCTATGCCGGTTATTGAGGGTTCGGATTCGCTGCCCGGATAATTGCTCGCGGCGGGATAGGCACAGCTACATAGCATGCAGACCACGGCGATTAAAGTTCGCATATTCTTCCCCTGAAGCTAAAGTGGGGGAAACAGAGGTGCCCCTCTATTAATACGCAAAAATTGGGGAAAACATAAAAAAATTATGCGCCGGGTGACGATTTTTTTACATGTCGCCAGAAAACCAGTATTATGAGGCCCAGCGGGAAGTCGGTGATGAAAATAATGAGATTGGCAAGGGTATTGGTTTCGCCGAAAAAAAAGCCGCGCATGAAGAATGCGAGACCGAAAAAGGAAGAAGTAAACTTTGCTACCGCAAGAGGTATGGCCATCATATAATAGGTACGCACATTTGTGTATATAAAAATCGAAAGCGTGATAATTGTCGCCATCATCGATACTGTCATCGAAAGCCAGAATTTCCCTGAATCGCTTGCCAGGGGGAGCATGGGGGAAAGGCCGGTTGAAATTGCGTTTATGATGCGAAAAAGCGCAGTTGGTGCAAAAATAAATACAAGTACCGCGCAGGTAAACAGGATGGCATAGATGCCAGCGGTCAGGCGTAAACGGTTTTCTTGCAGTGATAGGTGCATAGGAGGAGCTCCTTATGATTTATATACTTAAAGTATATATTATGATGTCCCTTTATCTGTCAAGCATTTTGCAACATGCCGCTTAAATAGGTATCCAGCAAGGTGGTAATAGTACTATCAATGTCTAAGTTTTCTTCGAGCACAGCCCAGTGATACAATACCTCTTTTACAGATCCTATAATGCTATAGGAAAGAACAAGCGCATCTAAGTGCGGTTTCACTCTTCCATCCTGCTGGGCTTTGGCGATATAGGCAGAAATAATCGATGTAATCTGCTGAAAGAAATAATTCACTTTGTCTGCAAGTTTTTGCTCGAGGCTGAGCGCATCCCGGAAAAATACCTTCACAAAAAGTCTGAGTTTTTCATTCTGCATGAGCATGCGCGCGGTATCGATGTAGAATTGTTTGATTTCCTCAATGGGTTTCGGCATTGAGATGTCAAGAAGCTTGATTGATTCAAACATCAACGACAGATTTGAATCGATAATGGTATCCAGCAGGTGGTATTTACTCTCGAAATGCAGATAAAAAGTTCCTTTGACAATATTGGCCGAAGCGATGATATCGTCGATTGAGGTGCCGTGATACCCTTTCTCCGCGAATAGCTTCAACGCGATTTCCATAATCTGTGCCTGGCGAAGCAAACCGTCGCGGCGTTTTCGTTTTGGTTTCATCATTTCTAAACTCTATTCAGTCTTTTGATTAAAATACGCGTTGCCCCGAATTTTCAGCTATAATTGAACTTTTTAGGGCAGAGCATTATATAAAAAGATTATATAAAAGTTTGTCAATTATTAATCCGCACTTGAAGGAATCATAATAAAACTGTTATAATTGCATAATAGTCCAATAATAGCGGTTCAGCTAATTGCGGAAAGATAAGCAGAGATCACATCGTAGAGCTCTTTGACTCCCGCGCGATCAACGATTTCAAACTCGCTGCCTTTTTTCCCGAGCGATTTTTCCCTCGCAATGCCGTATTTAACAAGCATGGTGAGCGCTGTGTGGTAATTCGGCTGTGAAAGCGCTTCCATCAGCCGCACATCGCCGGTATGAAAAAGCCTTATTCCGTTTTTGCGAATTTCCTGGAGCATATCGCGTTTCGCTATGCGCATTTTCCCGGTTGAGAGCACAGTCTGCAGAACAATGAAGTAGGATTCGAGAAAGTCCCGAATGATGGTCGCAAAGATTTTGAGGTTTTCTTCGGAATTCTCTCCCGGTCGGACTTCCCCTTCCTGGTCGACAATGAGAGATTCCGTTTTAAGGTATTTCAGCATTGCCTCTTCTGCGTCAGTTCCTTCCCCTTCTCTGTATGATGAATATATAAATTCTGCGGAAAATATCTTTTTTATGCGGTCATATTCTTCGCTGAGTGTGTGGCGAAGAGTACTGTTTCTCTGAAGATGGACAATGGCAAGGGAGTAGAACGCAATAGGTATGAGGTAGTGGATTATGCTATTTTTATAGAATACGATTCGCGGCCGCTGATCTTCGTTGATGATGAAAAAATCCGGCATATCTTCTGCGCCTTCCTCCTTCAATTTTTCTATGATGCGGTCATTGATGAACGATTGAAGGACGGTTTCTGTGATTTGTTCTAAGTTTGCCTTACGCTGCAGTGTCTCGGACATGGGGGCGTCGATGTATGCGATGTGGCGATACAGAAGCGAAATTTTGTTCATGAGCGAATGGAAATTGAAGCCCTTGATGGGATGCAAAAGTACGGCAGCCGATGTGAGCGCATAGGGAGTAACGGTGGTAATTTCATTAATTTTTTTAACGATGTGTTCCGAGATGAACACTGCGCGGTTTTCGCGAGATATTCCCCGGGATTCAATTTCTTTCAGAGTGAAAGGTTTATTGAATCGCACGTACACGCGGCCGTATTTTCTCTGTAGTAAGCTCGTGCTTTCAAGCATGACTTTCGCGGATTCGGATTCCTTATGTTTGCCTTTCATCTCCTGCACATAGCTTGTTTCTTCGAGAATTCTTTCGTAGCTGATGGAGATGGGGACGAATACGAGATCGCGATTGAATCCTTCGTCGATCGATTCGATGAGGTAATTCAGAAAACCATACCGCGGATAGGAAAGCTTTCCCGTCCTGCTTCTTCCGCCTTCAATAAAAAATTCTATCGGATATCCTTCGTTAATCATTGTTTTGATATATTGCTTAAATACTACCGGATACAGATCCAGCCCTTTAAAAGACCTTCGCATAAAAAATGCGCCGCTGTGGCGGAAGATAAATCCCATCGGGAAAAAGGAAAGGTTCACCCCCGCGGCGATGTGAGGGGGAATCAGCCTGTTCTTATAGAAAATATACGAAACAATCAGATAATCCATGTGGCTTTTATGGCAGGGCATGAGAATGAGAGGACCTTTCTGGGAGGCTTCACGGATTACCGCCAATTCGTCGGGATTGTAATGAATGCCGTCAAAAATTTTTTTAAACATTATGTCGAGAGCGATTTCAAAAAATCGGATCATGGTGATGCTGAAACTCGCGGCGATTTCATCATAATACCTGAAGGCTTTTTTTCTGATGGAGCTTTCATGTCTTCCGGTTGAAGCTGAAATTTGCTTAATTGCATCGAGCACGTTTTTGTGATTGAGGGTTTTCTCCGCAAGTACCTGCCTTGGTTTGATGATAGGCCCAAGCACGCTTCTTTTCTCGTGGTGATATATTTCAAGCAGTTTGTTCCTTATTGCCGCGGCGATGTGCCTTGAATCATCGGTTGCTGAAGCGGCAATTTCTTCTTTAAGGTTTACCGGAGGAGCGATTCGAATAAACGATGGAGTGATACTGCGAATTATTGCGAACCAGCCGGAAAGAAGCCCGCGAGGACCGGTCGCATCTGCCGAAATGGTAGTTTCGGCGCGTTCGGGATTCATGTTCCAGAAAATGATCTGCGGCAAAAGGTAAATCGGCTCCTCTGTTTTCTTTTGAATTTCAACAAGCTGGTAGAGCGTATCTGAAGCGATTTCCATATAACGGCGGATAAAATGTTTTTTGGAAAGAAGGGAAAAAAGGACGATTTGTCCGCTTTGTATCATCAAGGCAACATCGCCCGTATTCACCGCATAGCGTTCGGGAGCGCTTGAAAAAATACGTTCTAATTTTCGGGTGATTCTGCGAATGATGAATTTCAGCGGCTGAAACATAAAAGGATTGTAATCGAGAGCGGCTGAAGGAGTTCTCAGACCATGACGTTTTAATAGCGTGTATAATATCAATAGCGACAGGTTGGACGTATGGAATGAGGCGAAAACGATTTTTTTATCTGAAAATTCGTGCAAGGTTTTGAGGCTCGCGTTTTCAAACGTGACTTTTCGAAAAAGAAATCGCACCGTCTGTTCAACAATAGGATTTATTTTTTCAAAAATGGCACCTTCGAAGAGGTGTTCCTGACTTTTTGGCATCTCGTGTTCCATCAGTTCGCTTCTCCCATTTTTTATCCGGCCAATCAGCCTTTTTCAATGGCAAAAAACTCGGTTAATCCAACCATTGCAAGAAGGTCTAAAATTTGTTTTGATGGATGGGCCAGTGAGGTTTCAATTCCCGCTTCAAAAAGCTTTTCGCGAATTTTGATGATAATTCCGAGTTCAGCGCTATTGAGAAATTTCTTTTTTGCCAGGTCGATGATAATGCGGTGTTGCATTCCGGTGTTGTTTGCAATGATATCGTTTGCAAACATGTTGACATCGATGTCGCTGAAGGGCGCTTTAGTATCGTCGATTTCGATCACGAGTATGTTATTATTATACCTATTCGTATATTCCATTGGCTTCCTCCAGAGTATTATTTCGAAGCTATTTGCTCCTGGTACAGGATTTATGCGCTCAGTCTGCATGGACTGTTTTAATTACATATTTCCACCGCATGGGGGAAATAAATACTTCTGGAATTCATTACGTATTATTGCCCTTGATCCAGAGGAGTTATTTTCAAGTTATTGAAATAACTGCCTAGATAGAGGCAATATACCTTAATAATGTAATAGTACGAACGGCAATCTTTTCCTTCAAGTAATTTTTTCAAGATTATGGACACCTCTAAAAATCGCTTTCATCATTATCAATCGCAAAAAAGAACGCAGTTTTTTCAAATACATGTGCCCACATGGACAACAATGTACACAGTTTTTAGAGGTATTCCTTTTTTCCCATCCCTTTGAATATGCGGTGATAAAATGTTTGCAATGCCAAACACGGTGCGGGATGTTGATTTCGCTGCATGCGGTTACTTTATATCAATCATTAAAGAAGGAAAATCTGTTTTTAATGAAAAAATTAGTTGAAAAAAATATGCGTTTAATGACTATATCACAATTGGTTTTTCGTACTTGTTGATCGGTATTATATTTGAAATCGGGATGTAGCGCAGTCAGGTAGCGCGCTGCTTTCGGGAAGCAGA
Source organism: Leptospira biflexa (assembly GCA_020721925.1). Lineage (GTDB taxonomy): Bacteria > Spirochaetota > UBA4802 > UBA4802 > JAGODF01 > DYLV01. The sequence continues at coordinate 22,995 of DYLV01000017.1, read as the reverse complement.
AGTCGGGAGTTCGAATCTCCCCATCCCGAATCGTAAAATTTTGGTTAACTCAATGCAAAAGAGCGCGGTCACAATCCACAGCGCATTGTATCCATCGCAGCAAGGGTTCCGAAACCAAATTATCGAAAATGTCATTTCGGGGATTAATAATCATCACATTAATCTCGGCCTATCAAGTGAAGAACTCTTTCTGGTAATCGATGAAGCGCTTACGAATGCTATGGAGCATGGCAATAAGTGGGACCCTTCCCGCAAGGTGTATATTGAAGTGAGGAAAAATACAGACCATCTTGAGGTAACCATAGAGGACGAGGGTCAGGGATTCGATTACAAAAATGCAGGCCAGTCCAATGGTGTGCTGAAAAATTTAAAACCCCGTGGACGTGGCGTGTTTATTATCAAACAGTTTTGCGAACCGACATGGAACGAGAAAGGGAATAAAATACTGCTTCGCTTCCCAATTGCACATTAACAATGATATGTCTGCTCGCCTCATCACAACTCTGTATTTTTCAATAGTAACACTTGCAGGTATGGTGCGTGTGGCAGTTTTTTTCGCGCCGGTTGAACTCAATACGGAAAATAGTGCGCACAGCGGCGGCTTTGCTTTGCCAAAGATCGAGTGCAATATCGTGTCCGATATCTCACAGGCGGTGGAGAGCATTCGGGAGAGCGCCGCTAACATCAAAAAGTTTGCTGATTCATTATCGAGGTTTTTCGAAACGGTTGGAAGCGTTATTTCGTTTATTGGTTCTCTGATTGGCGCAAAAGCTCTTTTGCTTCTGGCGACTGTAATGATATTTTCAGGTCTGCTTTCAACTATTGGGGTTTCGAGGGGGAAGCTTTCTTTTTTTATCTCGCTCGGCTTTGCCGATTTCGTATGGGCGGCATGGAGAAGGAGCTTTGAAGGCATCGATTCCGGCTTCGTGTGGGAATTGAGCAAAGCGAACCTGATACTCATCGCACCTTTTATTGCCATCCATCTGGCAAAGCGATATTATCCGTATCTCAAAGGGAAGCTAATCCGGGTTCGCGGTCGCATAAGCGGAACGCATAAGGGAATGGCGATGGATGAGGCGCGGTGGTTCTGGGAACGCTATAAAGCCGTCCAGAATGATTTTGAACGTGCCCTTTTGGATGATATCGTCACCGGGGGAAAAAACGGCCTGATTGTGTCGGATGAAACAAAGCGTTGTTCAATTGAGATGCAGAAGCTCTTTGCACGCCTCGCTGAAGGGCCGATGCGTCCCCAAAAAAAATAAATTGCGGTGAATTTTCCTTGCCTTGTACATCAAAGAAAATATCGTTAACGCAGAGGATGAATTATGGATATCAGACATACCATACAGAATGGCGTGGCGATTTTGCACCTTTCCGGGCAGTTTGGCTACAGCGACGAAAAAAGGCTTGCCGATCTTACAGAATCTCTTATCAAAAATAATCCTGCCGTTGTTGCAATCGACGCCACAAAAATTGATTATGTCAATTCAATCGGTGTGGCGGCACTATTTGGAATACTGAAAATAGTTGATGAGGTGGGAGCGGAATTTGTTATTTTTGGGGCAAATTCAAATACTTCTGTCATCGTCAAAAAAATATTTGAAAACGATTTTGTACCAATTCTCAGTGAAGAGGAGTTTAAGAGAAAATATCTTTCCTGACTGAATGATGGTGAAGAAGGCGCTTTTAACTCACGGCGTAAAAATACGGAGATGGCAGGGCTGAATGAACGCGAACGTGTCCGTGATTATGCAAAACAGTGATTTATCCTCTATGCGTGAGTTTGAATGGGAACTGAAGGAGTTCGATGCGTACGGGAAAAGGATGCAGGTGTGGATCTGTGAGCCGTGTTGCGAGTGGATTCTCTAATGCTGTTTCTGAAAGCGAAAAATTTACTTTCTGTAAAAAAGGGAAAATTCCGTCTCGCAAATCTGAGCGATTCCGTGTGCAAAATCATTGAGATTGCTCGAAACGATTCTCCTGAAGAGGGATGACAGATGAAACCGCTTGTGAAAAACAATTTCAAACGAAAGGGGCCGCTTGTATTTATCATCATGGACGGCATTGGTCTTAGAGAAGCAACCGAGGGGAACGCATTGTATCATGCGCACACTCCGAACCTTGATATGCTCATGGATTCATATCCGATGACATCGATTAAGGCCCACGGCACTGCAGTGGGACTCCCGAGCGATGATGACATGGGTAACTCCGAAGTGGGGCACAATGCGCTGGGTGCCGGAAGGGTGTTCGATCAGGGAGCCAAACTGGTGAACAGGGCGATTGAAAGCGGTGCGATCTTCCAGACACAGGTTTGGAAAAGACTCATGCAAAAACCTGTTGCTGAAAATCGATCACTCCACCTTATAGGCCTTCTTTCTGACGGCAATGTGCATTCGCACATCAATCAGCTGTTCAGCCTCATCGACCGTGCGGCAGATGAAGGGGTAAAGAAGCTTCGCGTACATATTCTTCTGGACGGGCGCGATGTGCCGGAAACGTCGGCGCTTACCTATGTCGATATGCTCGAAGCTCATCTGAAAAAACATTCTGCCGGAGGACTGGATTATCGCATCGCATCCGGGGGTGGCAGAATGGTCACTACCATGGACCGATATCAGGCTGACTGGAACATCGTGAAGCGCGGATGGGAAGCGCATGTGCGTGGTACTGCGCGCCCGTTTTCAAGCGCCCGTGAAGCCATTGAAACATATCGGAAGGAACAGGCAGGCATCATCGATCAATACCTTCCTTCGTTCACTATTGTGGATGCAAACGGGCCAGTTGGCAGAATAGTAGATGGCGACTCTGTGATTTTCTTCAATTTCAGGGGAGACAGGGCAATTGAAATTTCTCGCGCGTTTGAGGAAAAAGATTTCAATAAATTCGATCGGGTGCGCGTCCCGGACATTGTATATGCAGGCATGATGGAGTACGATGGTGACCTGAAAATACCGAAAACGTATCTGGTGGCGCCGCCGCAAATCGATTCTACAATCAGCGAATATCTTGCCCGCGCCGGATGCCGGCAACTTGCCATCGCCGAAACGCAGAAGTACGGCCACGTGACCTATTTCTGGAATGGAAACAACAGCGAAAAGTTCGATGAGAAGCTTGAGACCTGGGTTGAAATTTCCTCAGACAGGGTTGAGTTTGATCAGCGGCCATGGATGAAGGCAGCCGAGGTGACCGATTACGTGCTGGACGCGCTCTGCGAGGATAAATTCGATTTCATCCGGCTCAACTATGCCAACGGCGATATGGTGGGCCATACCGGAAATTTTTACGCTGCGGTGATTGCTGCAGAGACGGTCGATCTGTGCATCGGCAGGATTTTAAAAAAAGTGAAAGAATGCGGAGGAATCGCGGTGATTACCGCCGACCACGGCAATCTGGATGAGATGTTTGAAACCGACAAGAAGGGCAATGTAATCCTCGATAAAAAAACCGGATTTCCCGCGGCGAAGACATCGCATACCCTTGCTCCCGTGCCTTTCATCATCGTGGATTATGCGTTCAACGATGAGTACGAGCTTGTACCGCCCCATGCTGCAGGCCTTGGAAACGTGGCCGCGACGCTTCTTTTGCTTCTCGGATACAATCCGCCTGATGAATATTTACCGCCGCTTATTACAATGAAATGAAGATTACATTCATCACTCCGGAAGCATATCCTTTCGTAAAGACGGGCGGCCTTGCCGATGTATCCTATTCGCTGCCGCGCGCGCTCGCGCGGAAAGGCCATGAAGTGCTGCTTGTTCTTCCACGCTATTACCGCGTGGACAAACAGAAATTTTCTTTGAAACTAATTCCCGCACCGCTTGGCGTTCCCATGGGGACAGGTGAGAAATGGGCGGGGATTTATCGCTCAGAATATCTGCCCGAAGTTACGGCAATATTCATCGAACACGATAATTTTTTCGGGCGCGATGGTCTCTACGATGACGGCTACCGCGCATACGGCGACAATGGCGAACGATTTGCGTTTTTTTGCAGGGCCGCGCTTCAGATGCTGCCGGCAATCGGATTTAAACCGGATATAATTCACTGTAACGACTGGCAGAGCGCACTTACTCCGGTATATCTTCGAACCCATTATGCGCATGAACCGTTTTATGCCAATGCTTCATCGGTGATGACCGTGCACAATGTCGGGTATCAGGGTGTTTTCCCTGCTGAGATGATGGAATGCGCAATGATTGGGAGGGAGCATTTCCATCCCGGTGCGCTCGAATTCTATGGACAGATGAATTTTTTAAAAGGGGGCATCGTGTTTGCCGACGCAGTGACCACCGTGAGCCGCCGCTATGCCCGCGAAATTCAGACATCTGAATTCGGATACGATCTTGCCGGAGTGTTTGCGTCGCTGGGGGGCAGGCTCTATGGGATCACCAATGGTGTCGATTATGAAAAGTGGGATCCGCAGAAAGATCCGAGAATTCCCGCGAACTTTTCTCTGAAAAAACTCTCTGGGAAAAAAACATGCAAGCGATATCTGCAGAGAAGGTTTGGCATGGAGGAAAACGATGAGGTGCCGGTGATCGGGACGATCTCCCGCCTCACCTATCAGAAGGGGATCGATGTGCTGGCTGAATCTCTTTTTATTCTCATGAAGGAAAAAGTCTGTCATTTTGTGATTGTCGGTAGCGGCGATGCGCATATTATGTGGCGCTTCGAAGAGTTGAGAAAAGCATTTCCCGGCAGGGTGGGAATTTACTGGGGATACGATGAGGAGCTTGCTCATCTGGTGGAATCGGGCTCGGACATTTATGCGATGCCCTCGCGATACGAGCCCTGTGGGCTCAATCAGATGTACAGCCTCCGCTACGGTGCTGTCCCCGTGGTGAGGGCCACGGGCGGGCTTGATGATACCATCATCGACTGGTTTAAAGATCATGTAAAAGGTAACGGATTTAAGTTTCACGATCTTTCCCCGTGGGTTCTGGCGGAAATGTTTGAACGGGTTTTCGATGTGTATCGCAATACACAGGAGTGGAAAAAGATCGTTCGCCGCGGCATGGAGGTGTATTATTCCTGGGATGAGGCTGCGACAGAGTATGAGATGATTTACGAGAAACTTCGCGGCGGACGCGCCGGATAAAAGGCATTGAGGTATTCTTTTTGTATCCTGAGAAAATGAAATTTTGGAGGATGGTATGACTGCATTTATCAGCAAAAAGGCGATTTTTTCCGTTGCATTGCTCTTCGTATTCTGTCTTGCGGGGGATGGTGCGGAAATATCTCAGCGTCGAATCGCACAGATGCTTGAAAAAGCCACGGTGAAGGTAAGCACCTTCGATGGTGAGCGGCTGGTGACCTACGGATCCGGTTTTGTGATTTCCGCAGAAGGCTTCATTGGCACGAATTTTCACGTCATCAACGAAGCGATTCGAAGAAACTATCATCTCACCGTTCAATTTGTCGATGAGAAGGAGAAGCACCGCGCAGAAGTGATCACCTGGGATACATTCCATGATTTTGCCATTTTAAAAATAAAAGTGGATAAAAAGAAGCTTTCCGCGCTGAAAATTGGAGATTCTTCCGAGATGCGCCCTCTCGATACCATTTTCGTTTCCGGATTTCCTGTGACGGGAGCATACAAGGCGCAGAGGGGAGATCTGAATTCAACGCAAACCTACAACGAACGTAAGTATTTCGATATCTCCCCGCTCATCGATAAAGGAAACAGCGGCGGTCCGGTGGTCAATGCCGCTGGCGAGGTAATCGGGGTATCGGTGGCCTTCGTCACAATGGCCCGGTCAATAAACCTGGCTATCCGCATTCAGGATATCAAAAACGTTATCAACGACGGTACAGGAAACAGGCGCAAGCGTCTGATTCGCAACGGGAAGGAAGTGGAAAATAACAACCTGAGAAGCATGGCAAATCTCATCGTTCACGGGCTGACGATTGAAGGAAGTCTTGCCGCCAACGACGCAGTGGACTGGTTCGAACTGGGGGGGCATGAGGGAGAGCGGCCGAGCGTGTCGATCAGCTATGGTGCCGCCTGCGACTATTATCTTGAAATATACAGCGATGACAATCTTTCGGGGAAGATTACCGGAAAGGAGCCGGGCAAAAATCCCGTACACATTCCGGGAAGATGTTTTTTTAAGGTGGTGAAAAAAAGCGGTGAAGGGCCATATAAAATACTTATTGCGCCGGGGAGAATGGATGTCCGGAGCGGTGTGGAAATAGAGTCGAACAACTCCAAAGCGCTGGCCAACAGGACCCGAAGCATGATGCTTTTGGGGCATCTTGATGAAAATGATAGAGAAGACTGGTTTGTGCTTGAGGGCCAGGAAGGCACCCAGCCTGCATTGACTCTCAGCCATGGAGAGGGGATGAACTTCGATATGGAAGTCTACAGCGACGATATGCTGGTATGCAGCGCACGGGGTGCTGAGAATACTGAAACTGTTGCATGCAATGTTCCCTCCCGCTGTTATGTGCGCATTGTCCGAATATCGGGTGCTGGAAATTATACGGTGCGGGTACAGCGCAACGGGGGGACTTTTTCCGAGCAGGAGCCGAATAACGATCGATCAATGGCAAATCTGGTAAGAAACCTTGTGATTGAAGGTTCTCTTTCGGCCGATGATACGGAAGACTGGTTTGAGTTAGGCGGTCAGGAAGGGAGTGTGCCCTCCTTTACCATACGACATGGTCCTAATGTGAATTTCGATTTTGAAGTGTACAGCGGCGAGGGGCTTGCCTGTAGGGCAATCGGCACCGGTTCATCTGATACCATCAGGTGTAATGTGCCCGGCCGTTGCTTTGTACGCGTCTGGCGCGTGAGCGGAGAGGGAAATTATACTCTTACCGTAAATCCTCACAGATCGCATCCGATGCAGCATCGCCCGGTGAGTACCACGGGAATGGAGATAGAGCCGAATAACAGCCGTGAGACCGCCACCCTCACGAGAAGCATGAGGCTTGAGGGAGAACTTTCGCACAACGACACTGAAGATTGGTTTGAACTCGCCGGGCAGGAAGGAACACGGCCCACCTTTATTATCAATCACGATTCGCAGGCGAATTTCGATTTTGAAGTGTATAGCGAAGGAAATGTGGTGTGCCGTGCAACGGGAAGCGGGGCATCGGAAACTATACACTGCGAGGTGCCCGGACGATGTTTCATCCGCGTATGGCGTGTAAGCGGTTCAGGAAGGTACACTATCAGCATTGCTACAAGGCCGCCTCGCACGCCGAATCCGTCGGGTGCGGAAGTCGAGCCAAACAATTCGCGTGAAACGGCGACATTCACTTCGGCGATGCTTTTAAGTGGCAGTTTCTCTACGTCCGATACTGAGGACTGGTTCGAACTCGCAGGACAGGAGGGTGCGATGCCCGCATTTATTATTAATCACGCGCAGAATGCAAATTTCGATTTTGAGGTTTTCAGCGACAGGAATTCCGCATGTCGTGCCACTGGCACAGTGCCCACAGAGTCTATCAGGTGTTCGGTACCGGGGCGATGTTTCATCCGCGTGTGGCGCGTGAGCGGCGAAGGGAATTACACGATTCAGGTGTTGAGGTGAGATTACTTTGGCACCCGCAGGAGCGAACACACTCCTCCGGTTTCATCAGCGGCTGATTGACCATTGAAATAATCCACTTCCCAGCGGCCGTCGACGACGAATTTATATCGATACTCGCCGGGTGCCAGACGTTTTTTCAGCCGCCAGATGCTGTCTTCTCCCCGGCGCAAAAGGTCGTTTTCTGGATTCCAGTGATTGAAGTCTCCTACAAGAGAAATAAACCTGGCTTGGGGTTTGTACACTCTGAACTCAACGGTTCCTTTTCGTACAAATCGATAGGAGATATGCCTTCCTTCCTTTGGGGAAAACGGGGAAATTGTTGAAAGGAACGATCCGTTTCCGTCGTCGATTCTGTCTGGATTTTGAGGGTCGTTTGTCCAGATTCCATCCACGCGAAATTTATACTGGATATCGTTTTTTTTCATCGATTTGGTGATGAGATAATACCATACTCCCCGCATGCCTCGCTGCATGGGCAGGGGACGCCAATTTGAGAAATTGCCCGCAATTTCCACACGGTCTGCCTGCCTGTGTTTATAGGTGACAAGCACCCCTTCTTCTATGATTTTTTTCCCAAGTGACCCGTTTGAAAATTTCATCACGCGGAGAAGGCGAGGGGAATCGGCATATGCAAGCTCGCGAAGGGCATAATAGTTCACGGCTTCATCACGATTCTGCGAATCGGAAGATGCAACCGATCCTGTTGCGATAAAAAGGACAAAGACTATGCAGAGATTATGTCGAAAGAATGGCGACATGTTCATCAAATTGTTCTCTTAGGCTATGAAATCGCCGGATGCATCTCAGCGGTGCTTCGTCCTTCTCCGGCTGTAAATATGGGAGCATTAAAAACCAATTTTCACAATGTTCCCATGCGGGCACAGCATTCTGGTACAAACCGCTTTATTTGGATGCGTTCTCTAAGAATACAAGCGGCCCTCGTGGTGCCCATAAAAAAGTAAGTATGCACACTATTTATGTCGATAACGTATCTGTACAGATGAAGTATTTTTTTTAGAGTGCGGAAAAAACTTTTGATTTACGGCATGTAGGCGAGGAAAATGGGTTGATTTTTTCTGAAAGATGTGAGTGCGTGATTATGTCGCTTAATTCGCGATGCGTTTTATAGCGATTGATACATCGGGAAGCAATTTTTTCTTTTGTGAGACACATTTTTTGTATACATTGAATATACATGGCAGGGCGATTTCGTGTGAAGTGAACGAAAGTAAAATTGAACGCGTGAGTGCACTGTGAGGGAGCATGTGACCGCATGGGCGATAGTGAAAAGAACATAGAGTACACCCCTGACGAGCTTGCGGAGATAGAAGAAGTTTTCAACGCAATTTCGGCAATTGAAATGCCGCGGCGTAAGAGCGCACAGGCTGTTCTCGAGGCTTCACCATCGGCCGGGGAAGGGATAGAAAGCCTTGATGAAATTTCTGAACCTGGCAGCGAAGAGGAAGCACCTCCCGAAGAAGAAATCGTCGATATTACCGCAGATATTGAAGAGATTCCGGAAGACGAGGGAACAGTTCGGCTGGAGGCTTCTGACCTAAGTGCGGAAGAACTTCCTGCGGAAATTGGCGAAGTCCCGGAGATAGATACGGGAGAACCTGCCGTGCTCCCAGAAAGTGCAAAGGCCGACGAATTGCTGGAAGAAGTTACCGGCTTTGAAGAGACTCCGGAAAAGATGCCTCCGTCACGCCCGCCGAGGGAGCCAAAAACCGAAGAAGCAACCACCCTCGATGAGCTGGAAGCGCTGACCGCCGATGAAACGCCCGCGGGAAGTGAGCAGCTCTCCGGGGAGGTTTCTATCGGCGGGGAAGGAATGCCGGAAGTAGAGGTGGCGCATGAGCTCTCGCTTGAAGGAACCTCCGTGGAAGATGTTCCCGATTTTTCGGATATGTCCATTCAGAAAACGGAAGCGATTCAGACGGCTTCTGACGAGGAAATCCCTGCAATAGATCTGGAGTCGATTCCCGATACAGGTGCAGAGACAGTAAGTGCCCCTCATGTGGATGATTTAGGCGCTGATGATATCGATATCGACACATTCCGCGAGGCGCCGCCTAAACCCAAGGTTTCAGAAAAGCCTGCACCTGCCCGACAGGCGGCACAGACCGTTGAAATTGAAGATATCGATATGGGGCCTTCCATTCGCGGCATGGATGAAATATCCGAAGTTGCTGATACCATGGAAGCCCCTGCGGTGGAAGAGGAGGAGGAAAAGCCGAAAAGAAAGGTAAGAGAAGCTCCAGCTCCGGAGAAGGATGAATTAGACCTGTCCGATCGCGAACTCAAGAAGCTGAAAACTGCGGTATCGTTGTATCATCCCAATCTCCGCAAAGCGGTAATTCAATCCATCGTTGACGATCTCATTTCCCCGAAAGACCAGCGGCAACTGGTCGATATGATCATCGGTTCAAAACCGGAAGACAATATCCGCCGGTTCCTTGAGAAAAAATTGGGACGAACCATTGATATTTCGTCAATTGCCGCAGAAGCGGGGCGAAAGGTGCTCACCTCGCGCGCTGAATACACTCATGAGGGGATGGAGCGCCAGAAGCAGCTTTTGAAATACACAAAGATTTTCGGCGCGGCAGCTCTTGTCACCTGCGTGATTGTGGTGCTGCTGTTTCAGTTTGTGTACAAGCCGGCGATGGCGAAGCGCAAGATTCGCGAAGGTGTCGCGCTCATCCGCGAGCCGGGCATACCTCCCTATCAGCGCGTGAAGAATTTTGAGGCGGCAGAACGGATTTTCAAAATTGTAGATCAGGATTATGTGGAAAATTATATTCCCGGATATAATGCGTATGCGCGCGCTTATTTCGATGTGAAAGAATATGCATTTTCGTATCAGAAACTGAAAAAAGCCTTTGAACTCAAACCGGGCAATATTGAGACGCTGAACAATCTTGGCTATTATTATTCCAGAGTTCCTGAAAAATACTATCAGGACAATTACCGCACGATCATTCCTCCGGATAAAAAAGAACCCGATACCGCAAGCAGGCTTGATGTGGCGATTCGGTTTTATAACTATGCGCTTCTCCGCGAGCCCGACAATGTTACGGCGCTGTACGGAATTGGCAATACCTATATGTTTCAGGAGCGTTATTTTGAAGCGCGCAAATACTATGAAGATATTCTTAAGGGTGATCGCGATTCGGTGGTGGGCAATTCTGGCTTGCTCAATCTTTTTATCGAGCGGGACGATTTTCCCGAAACGGTGACGCTCCACGCGCGTTTGAAAGACAGGGATATACTGGAGAACCTCGATCCGGCGCTTCTCGCAAAACTGGCATGGTACTATCTTTCAAAAAAGACGACCGCGAAACTCAACGTACGGGTTGATTACGGCCTCAAGTCGTCGCGGTTTACGGACCTGGCCGACAATCCCTATCCAGCGGTAAGAGATATTCTCAGCGTGCTTGCGGATCGGCACCCTGAATATCCACCGCTCTATCTGCATAAGGCACTTTTTGCGCGCGATACTGGAAACTATAAGCTCATGCGCGAATATCTGGAAATCGCGGTCAAAAAGGAGCCGAATTACTATGGAGCGCATCACCTTCTCGGCGAATATCACCTCATTGTGAAGGAGCCGGCCGATGCCTATAGGGAGCTTAAAACTGCGCTAAAAACATATCAATCACCGCCGGAGTTTACCTTCAACGATTTCTACAAGGAAACCGAAGCGCTGGGACGCACTTACGCGCTTCTGGGTAATGTATTCTATTATTATTACGATAAAGTGCGCTCTCGCTTCCGCTATGCGGATGAGCTCGAAGAAGTGGTCATCGACAGCGAACTGGAGAAGAAGGCCAACGACGGCATCGCACAGGAGTACTACGAAAAAGCAATCACGGAGGGCGATAAATCTTCGGAAGTTTTCTATAACCTTGGGAGGCTTTTCTACATCCGCGGGCTGTACAATAAAGCGCTCGAAATGTGGCTGAATCTCTATGATGACTTCATCGCAAAGCCGGAGCTGATGCTCGCGCTCGGCAATGCATTTTATCGGATGAATAATTTTGAGTCGGGCAAGGGCGAATATCTGCGCCTGATTTCTGTTTTGGAGAATGTGATCGAGGACGTGCCGGTTCCTTCCATATCGAAAATAGAGGATGTGAAGCTCTATCGTTCGCTGTCTTCGGCATACAATAATCTGGGCGTGATCTATCAGCTGCAGGGAAATGAAGTCAAAGCCAATCTTTGCTACTGGCGGTCGATCGATTTTGCGAAAAGGATCGATCGTGAAAACGAGTATGCGCGCGTGAACATGACGCGGTCTTTCAAGGAGCGAAAAGAAGAGATTGTGCCGCTTCTGGACGATGATATTCCTTTTAGCCTAAATGTGTATCGGGCAGACATGCGGTAAAATTTCTGTTCATCATGTTTTGTGCTGGACAGAAAGCATTGCCCTCGAAATTTTTTCTTTTATGAGTCCCGCAATCAGTGAGATGAGGCATCTTCCGGTTTTTTTTCTATATCGGCGTGTTGTGTTTCCTTTCTGCCCGCTTGAGATACAAGCGGCAAATCCTCTTCCCGAAAATATCGACGAAGGGAGTGAAGTCATTGTACTGCCGGTAAGAAACATGATGGGGCTTGTGTTCTCCCGCGGGAGCACGGGAGTACGATCGCAGGTGCTTACCGCCGTCCGCGAAACCGATCACTATCGGATAAAGTTTCAGGGAATTTGCAGAGTACACATACGCAAGGTGCGGTCGCTCAAAACCGCAGAGTTTTGCGAGCTTTCGCGCGAGACTGAGGGAGAATTCCGTAATGTGCTCGAACAGTTGCGGAAGAAAGCGCAGGAGCTGATTTTTCTCATAAATACCGATACCTCCGATCGCCTTATTCAACTGCTTGAATATATCTCCGACCTGTCGCAGCTTACCGACTTCATTGGCAACTACTTCATTCTTGATTTTCCACGCAGGCTCAAATTGATCCATACATTCAGCGCTGAAAAAAGAGCACGGCTTCTGGTGAAAATGCTGGTGGACACCATCTCACACTATAAAAAGAAAAAAGGGATTTTAGAATGAAAAAGAAAATAAGAGGAGATGAGGTGCACTATACCATTGCGTGGAGCAGGATTGTCCTTTTCGACAAATATGCAATGTCCCGGAGTGTGCCTGAACTTCCCGGCATCGTTTTCTTTTTTCGGCAGGAAAATGGTCGAGGCCCGCTTTTTGTGTACGGATGCTGGAGGGAAGGCCTGCGCCTTGGAGTCAAATATCTCTTCGATCCGGGATTCAGCAAAGTTCCGAAAATTGCGCATGCGCTTGTCAGCGACAGGTTATATTTTAAATATACGGTGGTTGACAGCGATCCGGGAGATATGAAAGACATCATGTCCGTGCTCATCTCGAAATATACCCCCGCGTTTAATAACAGTGCATTCGGCGACACCGGCAGGTACTCCGCCATCCATCTTAGAGAGATCGATATGAAAGACGGGGAAGTGGTCGAAAAGATCCCGCGAAGCGTTTTTTAACGGTGCAAACCAGAATATCCTGTGCGGTGTAAATGTGGTCGGTGCGCTGTTTAAGTGCAATAAATTCCAGTATGTATTTCAATCGGCATGCGGCATCCAGCGGTGAGGAATGGGTGTTGTCTTTGGTGGGAGGATACTGCTGGATTCTTTTGACGTTGAGCGTTCTTTTGTCTGGATCGGGAATAAAGATGTCATTGCGGAAGAGCACGAAAGTATCATAGATTGATTTGATGATATCCTCTGCTTCGATGAGATACGCGATGTTGAGATTGGCGTCGGAGTTGTGCATATTCCTGGTGAAAAATTTCAATATTCGCAGAATGATATCGGGGAAGAGATGGTAGTTCAGCACCTGGATCACTTTTTGTTCAAGCTCGCTATCGACCATCCTCATTGCCGGATAGGCAAGGTTGATGATGTGTGGACGCCCGGTTTTCACCTTAAAATCCAGAAAATCTAAAAAGCGGTCGAGTGAATCTTTGTTTTTCAAATCGTATGCCTTAAACGTCCCTTCGAGCAGTGCGGATGCGATTGCTTCGAGATCTTTTTCTTTTTTAAAGAGGGATTCGATGTCTAAGAGTTCCCCTTTCTCGAGTTCAAAGAATTCTTTTACTGTATTTTGTTGTGCCATTACAATGTACCCGTGAAGCTGAGCATTACTCTGCGATAGAAATTATCCCCGCTGTTGTAGCGATGAACATTATGTGCCGCTGAAAACAGCGAATGCTGATAGAAGGAAAGCCCCACAACCCCAAAAAGAAGGGTGCGCAGGAGGTCTTCATCGCGATATCCGTCCCATGCAAGGAAAAAACAGGTGCCGGTTGTGGCAAGTGCAAACAATCCGGTGGTCCACTCGCCGGCGTAAAAATGGCCGAATCCCGGGATTATCAATGAACCGCCGACCGCCAGCGCATAGCTCTTTTTCTCCCTCACTCTTTCATTATCGATGAGCTTCTCCAAATCTTTGAGCGATGAATAATATTTTCCTTCACCGTATGTTTGTCGATAGCGTGCGATGAGGGCTTTCGATTCTTCCAGCTCTCCTATCATGGCAGATGAGTAACACTTGTTTGCAAGCACGTCTTCCTCAAACCGGCCTTTTTTGTAGAGGTAGTCGTAGGTGAGAAATGTCCTGTGGGCAAAATAGGGAGATCCGGCCAGAAAACGTATTTCGCCTGAATAGACAAGCGCCTTTTCGCCGGCATCTTTATTGCTGTACATTTCAAAGCACTTTGTCATTGCATTGAGTGCAAGTGAAGGATTTTTCCCTTTCCAGTATGCTTTTCCCTCCAGAAGCATGCTTTCAGCATGATATTTCCCCTTCGGATACAGGAATTGATAGCGCATGGTTTCGGTAATAGCGCTGAAATAATCTCTCTGTTCGTAGAATTTTACCGCCAGATGATATACCGTTTCATCATTACTCGTAGCAATGGATACGAAGAAGAAAAAAATTGAAAAAACGGCGATGATGATTCCAAACGCTTTTTTCACGGGGCAATCTCCGGTATTTCTGTAAATCGCATCGGATCGTAGGCTGGAATGAATCGGTTTACAATTTCATCGGTACGTTTTTTCAATGCAAGGCGGTTTGCGGCTGAAGCGGAATTGTAGGCGCCGTACATATTTCCCAGGTAGAAGATGCCTGTAAAGGCAGCACAAAAATTTCGAAGGGATGCATCGCCCTGTTTATGATAATACCAGGCGCCGAATCCGCTTAAAAAAACCGCCGCGAAAGAAAGCAGCCCATCGAAATACTTTCCGGCATATACCTGCCCGGCTCCGGGAATGACTGCCGAATACAGCATCGCATGGCATGCATTCCGGGGAGGATTTTTTGTAAACGTGGAAAGCGCCGAGGAAAAATCTCGAAGGTTTTGTGATGAGAAGAATTTCTCCTGCAATTCGATTTCCTGCGCGGCTTCATCATACTTTCCCAGCGCGATGAGCGCATCGGCTTTTCGTATGAGAAGTTCATATCGCAAAAAAGGATCGCTGGAGGGATATGCAAGATTTTCTAATGCACGGAAGGATTGGTCGAAATGACCGGATTTTTTCAGCGACTGCGAGAGAAGAATTCTGCCCGGGGTGTAATTGAGGGGAAGCTCTTCGGTCGCAATTTTCGTTGCGCGTGAATATTGTGCGCCAAGATAATAATTTGCTGTGATGAAAAACATCAGTGCGTTTTTTTTATTTTCGTCCACATCCGGATTGTAAAACAGGTAACGACGCGTTTCGGCAATACATTCAAAATGTCGTTTTTCATAAAAGAGTTTTCGGATGAATTGAATCTGTTTTGTTTTGGTTGCGATGTATTGTTCCGTGTGTGGTTCGCCAGACAAACATGGAATCGATACGCTAATAAGAAAGATGATAACAGGTATACGCATAATTGACTATGGCAATATTTCTGGCACCGGATCATCGCCCGGGGGATTGTAGGGATTGCATCGGATGAGGCGATCGCCTGCAAGAATTGAACCCACAAGCGCGCCGTATCGCTGTACAGCTAAAGAAGCATAGCGGCTGCAGGTAGGATGAAATCGGCAGTTTGGTCCATCCTGTGGTGATATAACAATCTGGAAGAAACGAAGGAAAAACCATGCGGATGCCTGAAGAGAGTTGTAAAGGGGATGGGACGAGTGGCGTGTCGGGGGCATGGGACACTGATGCAATGCATGGTCGCCTACGGCTACATCGGGACTCCACGGGCCGAACTCAGCGGCAGAAAGGGGCAGGCTGAAAAAAACTACGAGATGTAAAATCGCAATGATCTTATTCATACATAATATCTTTTTTGTTCGGCGACGGTTGATTTTGTAAACCTGCCATAATGATGCCCCGGCCAGATGATCGTGTCATCAGGGAGGGTAAGGATTTTTTTGGTGATTGAGTCCATTATTTTTTTGTACGAGCCACCGGGAAGGTCGGTGCGCCCCATGCCTTCGGTGAAGAGCGTATCGCCCGTAAAGACATGGCCGGGGGTGTAGAGGCATATGCCGCCTTCGGTGTGCCCGGGGGTATGAATCACTCTAAGTTTTACAGCGCCGATTTCGATAATATCGCCGTCTTTGAGAAGTCGCACCGGCATGGGTGAGCCTTTCCCCCCATTGATGCGGGAAAGCACGCGGTTAACAACACCGCCAAGGCTTTTCGCTTCAAGTTCATGTATGAGAAGATCGGCGCCGGTTTTTTTGATGACAAAATCGTTGCCTGATGTATGATCGAAATGGCCGTGTGTGTTGATGACTTTTCTGATGGTTAATCCGTGGGAATCAACTGCTTTAAAAATGAGGTCGAAGTCACCTGCGGGGTCTATAAGCGCACCTTCCCTGCATGTTTCATCGCCTATGAGGTAGCAGAAGACCGCCATGCGGGTGACCAAAATTTGTTCAAGTATCATTTCTGCTCCGAAAATTGAGATAATTAAAAACAGTGTGGTGGAACTCCGGTGCAAATGTCAATTGTTTCTCAAGGGATGAAATTTATCTTTACAATTGACATGCATGCGATATAATCAGGAAAAGTTTTAATTCCAGAGGCATGTACGATAACCGCATGAACGATATTCAAATTCTCATTGCAAAAGATGCAGAAACGGATGTGTCATCAATACAGGAGATATTGGCCTCGGAAGGGTATATCTATGATGCCGCAACCGAGTTTGAAGAAATACATAAAAAAATACAGGAGCATCATTATTCAATAATATTCTATCTTCCCCCTCCGCCGGGGCGTCAGCCGCGAGGTGTGTGGGCATTTCTGAAGGAGTATTCGCTCCACGTGCCCGTTTTGTTCTGTGCGCCGGCTGATTATACTGTACAGGATTATTATCTATGGCTTGAAGCGGGTATGGAGCGCTATCTTTCCCTTCCGGTGACGAAGGCGCAATTGCTTTCAATTATACATGCGGTTGTGACCGAAAAAAACAGTGCATCGTGTGATGAGAATGAGGCAGAAAAAATAAAACTCCGGCTTTCTTGCGGCAGACAGATTACTGAGATTACTCCCGTGCGGCTTGGACGGCTGATATCATCGGCGTTCGACAATTGCGCACACCATCAACAGGTGCTCAAAAAAACATATAAGAAAACGCACATCATTGAAGAGATGTCGCTTTCGACAGGTTCTGTTTCTCATCGCACGCGAGAGCGCATAAAACATGAAGAAGAGCTTATGGCTGCTATTGAGAACAAAGAGTTTGAAATGTTCTATCAGCCGATTGTTTTGCTTGGGGAAGGAAGAATTTCCGGTTTCGAGGCGCTTGTGCGATGGCGGAATCCGCAAAAGGGCTATATTTCGCCAACCAAATTTATTCCTCTTGCCGAAGAAACCGGACTTATCCTACCCATCGGGCTTCTGGCAGTCGAGATGACGGCAACTCAGCTTGTCGAATGGAATGAAGGCGTGAGAAAAGATCAACCGATAACTGCAAGTGTGAATCTTTCCACCGTGCAGTTCATCAATCCGCATCTGGCCGACCATATACAAGAAATCGTTGAAGAGAAAAAACTCAATGCGGAGTATTTGCGCTTTGAGATAACCGAAAGCGCTCTTATGACCGATATGGAAAACGCGAACATTATGCTTTTGAAGCTCAAGTCTCACAAGCACAAGCTCTATATGGACGATTTTGGGACGGGATATTCGTCGCTTAGTTACTTGAGGCATTTCCCGGTGGATGTTTTAAAAATCGACCAGAGCTTCGTGAAATGGATGGGTGTCGATGAGGAAAGCGATACTATCGTGAAAACCATCATCGAACTGGCGCACAACCTGCGCATGGAAGTGGTAGCCGAAGGAATTGAGACGGAAGAACATCTTGCGCTCTTGCGTGAAATGAATTGCGATTACGGGCAGGGATATTTGTTTTCTAAGCCGGTGGATGCGCAGAGCGCCACGGCGCTTTTACGGGAGAATCCTGTCTGGTAAAGCAATAAAAATTTTGTTCACATCGTGCTGATTGCGCTTGCACGGACTTATTGATAGTGTCTCATAAAACAATTTTTTGCAACACACGTACAATGGGAAAAAATCCGCCGGGATAGTGATCTGATACGGGGTCATATTCATCCTCCATACAGAGAGATTATTGCAGGATAATATTATTTGCCGCTCTTTTCACACGGGTATGTTTCGTGAAATTCCAGTAAAATTTTTCGATAGGTAAAATAATTATCTGGACAACTGGAGATTTTATTGCTATATTATAATGGCAGGGAGAAGAATAAGACGTAAAGTCTTTTCAAAGGCGTTGGTTTTGTCGATATATATACTGAGGATTGAAGATATGAACGGTCTGATGACAAAGCTGGCGTATCCGGCGCTTCAAGCGGCAAACATTGTGCTCTTCGCGTGCTTTGTGCCGAAGGGGAGAAAGCTCAATTTTTGGGAAAAACCTTTCTACCGACAGCTCGTGAAGTTAGTGGTGCTCGAACACCGGATGATGCTGAAAGCGCAAAAGAGGCTTGCCGCCTGCTGACTGCGCCTTTCATATAGGCTTTTGCAGGCTTTGCAAAAGCGCTTCATGCTATTCTTTTCTGGAAAAAGATAAGATCGAAGGCGGTATTAAATTTTTTCCCAATTCCCTCAAGCCTTCCTTGCAGTGAAAATCCGCTTTTATTATGAAACAGAATGCCATGCTCATTGAGCGATGAAACGCATGCTACAATTTGTGTGATGCCGCGCGATTTTGCCTCCTCGATCAGATATTTTAGTGCCGAACTCCCGATTCCTTTTCCCGTCATTTCCGGGTGAATGAAGTAGGTGATTTCTGCGGTTGTCTGGAAGGCGGGTATGGGGTTGTACGGGCGCAGGTAGCAAAACCCCAGTGTTGTGCTTCCGGCAATGGCGGCTGATGCCGGATAGCCTTTCATCATCGCTAAAAATACGTCATAAAATTCGTATGGCACGGGATGTTCTAAAAAAGAAGCGTAGGTATGTGAAATATAATAATTATATATGTCGATGACCGGGATTCGATGTTTTTCGGAAAGCGGTTCAAAAGACAGATCGGTCGGTATCATAATGCGATGCCTCTAAACAAGCATGTCCCCTCCTTTGATGATGCGGCAAGTAAAAAACGGCTATCATTATGTTGACAAAAATAATTTTTTCTGATTTATCATACCAAAAATGGCAACTCTTGAAAATGTCTCCCGGCGCGGAAGTGGGGGGAGAAAGATTTTTGTTGCGTGGAGAGGTTGGGCGGTGGGGAAAAGAACGCAGGTTATTATCGATAAAAAATTTCAGTTAAAAACAACATTTTCCATCACTTGCACACAGAGCCGGTATTGCAATCGAAAATGTCTTGTCTAACAGGTGAAATAGGTATATATTGTTCCTTATTTCTGAGTATAAAGGAAAGCGCGCTGACGCTGAAAAAATCGATGATGTCGTTGGTGGCATTTTTTCTATATGTTCATGCGAGCGCGTGCAGGGTAAAGTGTACCTCTCGGGGGCCGTTGATATTATTATGATGTGCCCTGCTGTGATACTGATTATCAAGCCCGGGGAATATTATTCAAAAAGAAATGAGGTGTACAAGGACGAAAACCGCGATGAGTCGAACGATGATGAGCCGTACTGAATTTTATATTGGGTATATCAGCCAGCGCTCTGATCGCGAATAAATACCTAAAATGAAAAAATATCTCCAATATCTTCTTTGCACAATATTTCTATGCTGTCTGCACGTTGCGGGTTTTCCCGAAGAGGGATTTTTGTCCTTCGAGCAACGCGTGGAGGAAAGCTTCAAGCGGGGCGATTATTTCGGCATGTACGACAGCATTGAAGCACTATTGCTTGCATATCCGAAAAGGCCTGAGGCGTTTCTGTATATCTACGATATCACACGGCTTGGAGAGATTGTGGGCAGCAAGCGAGCGCTGAAAACACTGGAAAAGCTCGATGCGCTCTACGGTACTGAAAAAGAATATGAGCGAAGCGGAGGGAAAAAGCTGCAGATGATGCTCGAGATGGAAAAACTTCTTCAGCCGCTGCAGTATGAAAAAAGCAAAAATTTATCCAATGCGCTTTTTCCGGTTAAAAGATGGGTGCTCATGGGCCCGTACTGGAAGTACGGACCAGGCGATCTCTACGCTTCTTTTCCCCCGGAACAAATAGATTCGCTTTCAGCAAAGGCGCTTTCTGCAAGACGTGTGATGATAGAAGGCGACGGCACTCTCAGCCTTGGACGTTTTCTGTATCCTGCCGCGGGGGTAGCCTATGCGGCGTTTTCGTTTAGATCTGCGAAGGATGTGAAACTGCGGGTGTATTCCGACGAGCGCTATGTGCTTTTCATCAACGGGAAGAAGGTGCTCGTCAATGATGAGGACGGTGCGAAGCGGCGGCTTCGGATTGTACGGCTGTGGGGGTGTGATGAATTCACTGTGATGGTAAAGATTTTTAAAAAAAATTCCTGGTCTCTTCGCGTCCTGGTGACTGATGCCGATGATGTGCCGTTTGAAGTTCCCGTTGAGCTCGACCGCTTTTACCGCGCGAATTTCCGCCATGCCGAAGAGATGGAATATCCCTTTGCAAAGCTTATGGAAATTTCCGATGAAAGTGAACGTGCAGGCGCGCTTGCGAGTTTTTTCGACGAGCTCGACAGCGACGAGTCGTTGAAGTTTTACAGGAAGGCTGCGGAGTTGAAAAAAACCTTGATGGCGAAGTATTTGTATGCGGCCGCGCTCATCGGCTATGGAGGTGAGCGCGCCGATTCGGCAAGGAACCTTGAAGGCCGGCGCCTCATGAAAGAAGTGTATGATGCCGACGGTGCAATGGTTCCCGCGCTGCACAAGCGCTTTCGGGCAATTTACGATTCAAAGGATAATCTGGCCGCGGTGAATTTTGCAAAGAGCATATATCATATTTCAAGATATTATTTTCCGTTCAGACGAGATTATATTAGACTTCTGCGGTATCTAAATTATCGCAAAGAGTTTGAAAGCGAAATTGAAAATCTAAAGAAAGATTTTCCCATGTCGCCAGCTGTCTTGAAAGAGGAAGCGGCATACTATCGCAAGTGGAATCCGCAAAGAGCTGCAGAATTGTATGCACGAGTGCTTGAGAGCGAATACGACAAAAAAAGCATTGGCAGGCTTGTGAAGTATTTCAAAAAAAGAAACGAAGCGAAAAAAGCCATTGAGCTGTTGGAACGGTATGCAAGGGAAGGCGATCTGTGGTACGAGCGCGCGTCTCTTTTGATTGCCCTTGATAGATTTGATGAAGCGAAACGATTGCTTTTTACCAAACTTCTAAAACGGGAAGAACCGGATTGCTATCGCTTGCTCGGCTATATGGATGCAAAGAGAGGAAACGATCCTCTCATGCATTGGAAGCGTGAGCTGGAAATCCATCCATCCGAATTCTCTCTTGATGGGTACCTGCGATATCTGGAAAAAAGTTCAATTGCCGTGCCTCCGTTTCACCGGCAGAGCACTGATGTTGCTGGCATGATAGAATCGTGGAAAAGCGGCGCCTATGAAGGATTATCGTCGTGCGTACTGTATAGAGGCAGGTCCTATGAATTGCTTCCCGACGGCGGGAGCAGAGCATATTGTGAAGAGCTTCTGTATTTAAAAGATAAAAAGGCAATTGAGCAGTGGGGTGAATGCAAGGTGGTGCATGCCGGTGAATTTAAACCTGTGACCGTGCGGGTGTATCATAAGGAAGGAGGTTATACGGAAGCTTACTCGGTGCAGGATGTTGATGGCGATAAATATATTAGTCTTCCTTCTTTGAAAGAGTATTCCCTTGCACATATATCGTACATTGTCGATAATCCGATAAAAGATCCCGCATATGCAAATCTTTTTACGCTGCCCCCGATGGAGATATGCGACTTCGACGAACCGGTAAAAAAATTTTTTTTCAGCATATCGGCGCCGAAAAATATAAATTGTAATTTCATGTTACCGGAGTCCGCAAGAGTGACAGAAAGCACCAGGGGTGAATTTGTCACTCGTTCCTTTTTTCTCGACGATGTTCCTTCGATAGTGCGCGAGCGTTTTTCCGGTAACAGGCTGAATGTGCTGCCGTTTTATGCCTTTGGAACAATGGAAAAGGTTGATGATTTCGTGGCATGGTATCGTGGTCTGATCGTAGGAGTTTTTGACATAGACGAGAAGACGTGTATTGAACATTTCCATGGCAGGGGAAGAGCGCTTATAGAAAATATTTACGAGTATGTTGCAAGGAACATAGAGCTTGAAAAAAGAAATCTCTTTTTTCCGCAGAAGGCATCCGACGTGTTTTACGCCAGGCGCGCGGGGACAGAAGGGAAAGTCATTCTGGCGAAATCGATATTGGAGAGATTCGGGGTTTTATCCTTCATTGCGTTTGCGCGGCGAAACGGCCTTCCGCCGAGTGGGAATTTTATTTCCCCGCATATGGTGACCGATATTCTACTATGCGTTCCTCTTTCCGCAGAAGAGATGCTGTGGCTGGATTTTTCAAGTATGGAATATGCCTGTGGTGATGTAAATCCTCTACTCGATGGAACAGAAGCAGTTGTGCTGGTGGGTGGTGGTTTTGAACGAAAGACTATTGCGGGAAAGCAGATGGGGAAAGTGCAGGGATGGTATCGTATTGAAGTCGGCGAAACTGGTGAGACATTTCTTGATGGGAAAGTGGAGCTTTTCGGCCCAAGGGGTGATTTCAGGCGAAAGCTTCTCGTCCCGGAGGAAGAAGAAAAATCGGTACGGAAGTATTTTGGGTATCTCTTCTCCTCGTTTGATATGGAAGATTATTCCACGGCTCACATACGCAACTACGCAAAGCCTTTGGTTCTTTCGGCAAAGGGATTTTTTCACGGAATTTCCCTTGCGACTGATGCGGGGATCGTTGTCAAAGCCTCGCCGTATCCAAGCGAAGCCAACGAATATGTGGTATATGAATTGCGGCAACACCCGCTTTTTATAAGCGAGCCGATTGTGGAGGATGATG
>DYLV01000179.1 GCA_020721925.1 Leptospira biflexa | reverse complement strand
GGGTGTATATTTCGTCCTGCCCGATTCGATTGCACGGATCGCCGCGTCTTTTATGAAGCGGGGTGTGTCGAAGTCGGGTTCGCCGGTGCCAAATCCAATAACATCGATACCCTGTGCTTTCATTGCCTGTGCCTTTGCGGTGATGGCAAGGGTGGGCGAAGGCTTGATCTTCATGATTCGTGCGGAGAACTTCATTGTGATTACCTCCCTGTCAGCGTACAGTCTTATTGTCCCACATGCAAATCGGTTTAAAACATCTGCAGCGTATGGCGCAAACGGGAACAATTTTGCCGCATTAAACCGGATGAGGGTATTGCGAATCCATGAATTACTTGAGCATGGAGATATTGAAAGAACAACACAAATGTGATACACTTTAATAGTGTAAGCGAGAGCGATTATTGTGGGTAGGTCAATTCAGAGGGCTGATATTGTCAACGATTTATTCATCTTTAATATATTTTTCACCTGTTCTTGTAACGGACTGGAAATTCACCATGAAATTTTAATTGAAAAAAAATTCACCACGGCTATATTTCGGTAACAGAGGAAAATTATATGAAAGTGAAACTCTGGGGAGTACGGGGCTCTGTTCCCACCACATTTGCTCCAATGGGAATAAGGGAAAAAATAAAAAAAGTGTTGAGCCAGGCAACACCCAAGGATATTTCTTCAGAAGAGGCGATTGAGCGATTTCTCGATTCTCTTCCGTTTTCTCTTCAGGGCACCTATGGAGGCAACACCACCTGCCTTGAGGTGAGGACGAAAAACAACGATCTCATCATTATCGACGGCGGTACGGGGCTTAAGCATCTTGGTGCAGAAATCATGAAGGAAGATTTCGGGAAGGGTAAAGGCATCGCGACGATGCTTTTCACGCACACTCACTGGGACCATATTCAGGGAATTCCTTTTTTTGTGCCTTTTTACATTAAAGGGAATCGCTTCAACATCTATTCTCCTTTCGACGACATTAAAGCCCGAATTGAATATCAGCAGGTGTTCAGCCATTTTCCCGTCAATCTCGATTACATGTTCGCGACGAAGGAGTTTTTTGTTCTCGAGAAAGAATCGGAATTCCATCTCAATGATATAAAAATAATCAACAAAAGGATGAGACACCCTGGCGGGTGTTTCGGATATCGGTTTGAAGAGAACGGCAAATCATTCGTGTTCACCAGCGACTGCGAGTTCAATATCGACGAAATCGACAGAATAGAAAGCTACGCGGAGTTTTTTTCAAACGCCGATGTGGTGGTTTTCGATGCGCAGTATACCTTTGAAGATTCGGTTATCAACAAGGTGGAATGGGGCCATTCTTCTGCATCAATCGCGATTGATATTTCGCTGCGCTTCGGGGTAAAAAAGCTCATACTCTGGCACCACGATCCCGATCACAGCGATAAAAAGATGGATACGGTGCTGGCGAATGCCAAGGCCTATCTGAATATGGATAAAAAAAGGCGTTCGGATCTGGATATCGAAATCGCGTACGAGGGAATGGTGGTACAGATATAGCAATATCTCTGCGGAACACTGCATCGCAGCGCGATTCTTTTCAAAGGGGGATGGTTTTGCCACCTTTTTCCGATTATTCCCGTACCGTATTGATGGCATTCCTGAGTATCATCCTCCTTTTTGCAATTGCCCACCCGAGGAAAAGCGATGAAAAAATGGATGGAGCTGTTTCGCGCATTGTATCGCTGTCTCCGTCGCTAACGCGGCAGATTGTCGATCTCAAAGCTGAAGAATTTCTTGTGGGGGTTTCCACATTCAGCCCTCCTCTTTCGCGAAACATTGAGGTGGTGAGTAGCATTGTGTCACCGGATTCGGAAAGGATTTTCATGCTGCGGCCTGATGTTGTGATTCTGATGTCCGATGATGTGATCGCATATCGCGCTTCAGGTATTTCCTCGCTTGGAATTCCGATACAGGCATTTTCCCCTGTAAAAAATTTTAATGAGATTTGCGATCGGTTTCGCGAGCTTGCGGTATTGATAGGAAAGAAAGATGCAGCGGAAGAAAAAATCCGGCACTACCGGGAACTGCTTTCAAAAATAATACGCGCCCCTAAAATTCGCTGTGCGTTTTTTCTGTCGAACAATCCTCCCGTGGTTGCAGGGGGTAATTCATTCGTGCACGCACTCATTGAAGACGCAGGTGGTGAAAATGTATTTGCGGATATCACCCTCGGATATCCCGTTGTGTCGATGGAGCAGATTGTACTGCGAAAACCCTCAATGCTTATCACCATGGTAAGGGGGGGCGCTTCATCACTGGAAAAACAGATACGGGACTCCGTGGGGAGCAATTCAAAATGGGTTTTCACGGTAACGCAGGTGGGTGATGAACATATTCCGTATTACAGTCCCGCTGATTATTGCGCATCAGTTTCACTGCTGGCAGATGTGCTCAAAGAAGGATGTGAAATGAGATGAACACGGCAATGCGTTTTTTCGCACTTATCCTTCTCGTGTTTGGGGTGGGTGTTATCTGCCTTTCTGTTGGTTCAGTTGCCGTTTCGCCTCAGGAAGTGCTGTGCGCTTTCAGGGGGCAGGAAGGAGGTGTGGCCGACATTGTACGATATGTTCGACTGCCAAGGCTTCTCCTCTCGTTTGCGGTAGGGGCCTCGCTGGCGCTTTCCGGCGTCGTCTTTCAGGCCATACTGAAAAATCCGCTTGCAGATCCTTTTCTTACCGGGGTTTCGGGAGGCGCTGCGTTTGGCGCAGCGGTGGCGACCGTCATTTCGGCACACTTCTTTTTTATTTCGTTTGCTGCTTTTCTTGGAGGCCTTTTTGCAGTGACTGCGGTGTATATTCTTTCCCGCCTTAGGAATTTTGGAAGAACATCAATGGTTCTTGCAGGGCTTGCCATAAGCTTTGTCTTTTCCTCCGGGGTGCTTATACTGTTTGCGCTTTTGCGATCAGATGAGGTTCACCGCGTGCTCATGTGGCTGATGGGTGATCTTTCATCGGCACGCTTTGGCATGGCTCTTTCGGTAGTAGCGTTTTCTTCTGTGATGTTTGCGTTGTTATTATGTTACCACAGACGACTCGATATTGTTGCATTCGGCGACGCGTTTGCCCACTCGCTTGGCGTGGCTCGAAGCGATGTGTTTGCACTCTTCTGGCTGAGTGCGCTTCTTGCCGCGTTTCCCGTTGCGCTTGCGGGTGTGATAGGGTTTGTGGGCCTGGTTGTGCCGCATATCGCCCGTTTTTTCTTTGGGCCCCGTCATCTGTTTCTTCTTCCCGCATCGGCTCTTATCGGCGCCATCCTGCTTGCACTGGCGGATGCGCTCGGGAGAAGCATCGCCCCTCCGTATGAAGTACCCGCGGGGGTGCTTTTAGGTTTTTTTGGAGGACTTTTTTTTCTGATTCTCCTCTTGCGGCGAGGTGAATGATGGCGATGCTTGAGGCTCTTCATGTGCATGCCGGATACGGTGGCAAGGAGGTGTTGCGGGGGGTGCATCTTGCCGTGGAGAAGGGAGAGTTTGTTGCAGTTATCGGCCCGAATGGCTCTGGCAAAAGCACGCTGGTGAAGTGCCTCACCGGGTTTCTGCGGCCAAAAGAAGGGATGATACTTCTTGAAGGGAAAAACATCACCTCATGGAAGAGCAAGGAAAGAGCGCGAAAACTCGCGGTGCTGCATCAGGAAGCTGGAGAACCGCTCCCTTTTCGCGTGAGGGATTATGTAGAGCTTGGGAGATATCCGCATCACGGGTTTGCGGATGGATCGAGAGAGGAAGATCGCGAGAGCGTTTCTCGTGCGATTGCGCGTGCGGGAATCGGCCGGTTTGAAAGCAGAAAACTTACGGAGCTTTCAGGGGGCGAGCGGCAGATGGTATATCTTGCGCGGGCACTTGCGCAAAATCCTGAAATAATAATTTTGGACGAGCCTGTTTCGCATCTGGATATTGGCCACACTGTTTCAATTATGGATGCGATGACGACGCTCAACGAAACGGGGGTTGCGGTTCTGGCGGTGCTGCACGATATTAACCTTGCATCGGATTATGCGGACAGGATTATTGCTCTTAAAGATGGAATGGTGTTTGCGGAAGGTTCTCCCTCGCAGGTCATGGATTATAGAACTGTCGAACAGCTGTTTGAAACGGTGTGTGTGGTGCGCGAGAATCCCCTCTCTGGAAAGCCGTTTGTGTATCCTGTTCCCGGTAAATACAAAAGATAAAATTTTACAGGTCGACCGCCGGACCATTGAGTTTGATACGGAATTCAGTAAATATGATATCTTCCTCGTGCCTGCTGATAAAGGATAAGCTATGTATTTTCGATAGTATGGGCATTGCCGGCGCGATGAACACCATGGCGGGAGAATCTTTTATTACATTAATTATTGAATCTCCCCGGATATACACACATGCGTTCATATTGCGAAGATGTTCAACTTTCATTTCCATCATGCGTTCGGGAAACTGAGTTGTGGAAACATCCATCTTTTTTTCGATAATGGCTTCGAGCGTATTTTTATTGAACGAAATTACTGCTTCAGAATCCGCAAAAAACACATAGGTGACGTTGGTTTTTTCTTCCGTGGTAAATTGCGGAGAAGGTGCGGGGTTTGCGTTTCCTTTGTCGAGCCCGGAAGGACTTGAAGGGGGAAGAGGCTTTTTAATTATTTTTTTTGTGGTGATGCTCCAGAATTCTTTTCCTGAGTGGTGGATTTTTTCAAAGCTTTTATTTGGCGATGAATGGCCGATTAAGGCAATAACATCGGAAAAAGTGCGGGTGATCTCCTCTCGTTTTTCTGGCCTGAACCCTATGTGAATTGAAAGATCCCATTTGTCGAGTGAACCGATTTCCTGGTAGTTGGGTAAACGCGGAGATACTAAAGTGATGACGCCTGTTGCATTGTTGAAAATATTGCCGATGAGATCGGTGTTTTTTTGTGATTTGAGAAGCTGGTTTGAAAGATAAATTTTCTGCATTGCTTCGGGGTTGATTGCTTCCATGAGTTTTTTAAATGCGGCGACATTGAAATTGAACGAAGCGTAGGCGGCGGTGCTGTCGGCGCAAAAGTCAGCCTGTGTGGGGATGCGGGGATTGTTTAAAAGCTGTGAGTAGAGTGCGCTCGTGTTCGCAAGGTAGCCCTTATTGTATAAGGCATCGGAGTGC
>DYLV01000178.1 GCA_020721925.1 Leptospira biflexa | reverse complement strand
GAAAAAAGCGAAAAAAATAATAAAGCAGGTATTGTGAATATTGACGATCCGTATGGAAAAGAAATTTTTTCTGCGAAAAAGCAATGGAATTATCCGGTTTTCGGTATTGGCTTTGATGCGGATGCGGATTTTCAGGTGAATGAGAAAAGCGTCATCAACAAGATCGGCGGTGTTTCGTATGAGGTGCGCCTCCCCGATGGCAAAATGCATATCGCGCTTTCGCTCGGCGGGCGGTTTAATGTGTATAATTCTCTCGTTGCTCTCGCGGCCGCGTATTGCCTTGGAATTCCGAAAAGCGCAATACGCGAGGGACTTTCGCAGCTCGACAATGTGCCCGGCCGCTTCGACCGATTGTTTTCAAAGCTTGGATTTTATGTTATCGTTGATTATGCGCATACGGATGATGCGCTTCGTAAGCTTTTGCTCTCCGTGCGCGAGCTTTCTCCCGCGCGGGTCATCACGGTTTTCGGCTGCGGCGGTAATCGCGATAAAAGCAAACGCCCGCTGATGGGCAGAGCCGCTGCAGAACTGTCCGACCTGACGATTATCACCAGCGACAATCCCCGCAAGGAAAATCCTGAAGCGATTATCAACGATATTTTAAGCGGGATTGAGTCTGGAAACTACGAAATAGAAATCGACAGGAGAAAGGCTATCGAACGCGCTATCGAAATGGCAAAAGAAGGCGATATTGTCGTCATTGCGGGCAAAGGCCACGAGGATTATCAGATCTTTGGGACCGAAAAGCGCCACTTTAACGACCGGGAAACGGCACGTGAGTGCATTGCGGCAAGAGAGGAGAGATGAAAGCCTTCTATCGTTCAACAGTTGGTGAGATTGCGCAGCACATTGGCGGTATCCTTCTTTCGGGAGATCCCCTGCGCAGAGTGAAATCGATTACCACCGATTCCCGCGATCTGGATGATGACTGTTTTTTTGTCCCGATCAGAGGGGCGCGATTCGACGGCCACGATTTTATTCCCGAACTTGTTCGCAGTAGAAAAATTGTGGGTTTTCTTACCGAACGGGATGATTTTACCGATATCGCTACCCGTCATGATATTGCATCGATATTCTGCGACAATTCCCTTACGGCATACGGCGACATCGCACGGGCGCACCGCCTGATGATGCCCGCAAAAGTGATTGGCATCACTGGTACCAATGGCAAGACCACCACAAAAGAGCTTTTATGGGCGCTTCTTGCTTCCACTTATCGGTGCCATAAGAATGAAAAGAATTTTAATAATGAAATCGGCGTTCCACACGCGCTTTTAGGGCTTGGGATTCAGCACGAATTTTCCGTCATCGAAATGGGAATGAATCATGCGGGAGAGATCGCACGGCTTTCGAATATTGTGAGCCCCGATGTTGCCGTCATCACAAGCGTGGGTGAAGGACATCTTGAGTTTTTAGGCAGCGTTGAGAATGTTGCCAGAGCGAAGGCGGAGATACTGTATGGCATGAAACCGGGTTCTCTTCTTTTTTTGAACGCAGATTCGCCGCGGTGCGATATTGTCAAGGAAGCGGCAGATGGGCGCGGAGTGCGTGTGATGACCTTTGCGCTCGATGCAAAGGCGGATATTGTACCTGAAAAAATTTCCCTCGGCGCGCATGAAACCGGGATAGTATTTGGGGGAGAATCCTATAGAGCGCCGCTGTATGGAATTCATAATGCGTACAATCTTTTAATTGCACTTGCGATTGCGCGTGATTCCGGTGTGGAGCCGGAAAGAGCAGAAGAAGTGCTCTCGAACTTTTCGCCGGTGGACAAACGAAGCGAGATTATAGAATGCGGCTTTACCGTCATCAACGACACGTATAATTCAAATCCCCTGTCTGCTGCAAGTGCCCTTGCATCCGCTCAGAGGATTTTTCTCGATGCCAGGAAAATTGCCGTGCTGTCGGATATGAAGGAACTCGGTGTGCAATCGTCGCGCTATCACCGGGAACTTGGACAAAGCGTTGCCCGGCACGGATTTTTTGCGTTATACAGCTGGGGAGAATTTTCACGAGATCTCGCGGAAGGAGCGCGTGAGGCGGGGATGCCGGCGTGCAATGCGGTTGATTTTCCCGAAAAAGGAAAAATGATCGAAACACTTCTCGAAACTGTAACGCACGGGGATGTGGTGTTGGTGAAAGGTTCGCGTGCAATGAAAATGGAGGAGGTAACGGACGCGCTTGTCCGAAAGGAATAGGTATGCTCTATCATATGTTGTTGCCGCTTAAAAGCGATGTTTCATTTTTACGGCTTTTCGGATATATCTCGTTCCGATCGGCCTATGCCGCACTCACCGCGCTGGTGCTGGTACTCATCTTCGGTCGCTTTGTGATTGCATGGCTCCAGCGACTTAAACTCGGCGAGCAAATACGGACACTCGGCCCGGAAAGCCATAAAACGAAAGCGGGCACACCTACCATGGGGGGAGTCATCATACTGGGTGCCATCATTGTTTCGATTGCACTGTGGGGGAATTTTACGAATTATTACCTCTGGATCCTTTTCGTCGCCACCGTTCTTTTAGGCGCACTGGGGTTTGCGGATGATTATATCAAAACAGTGGTAAAGAAAAAAGGCGGGCTTTCCGCAAAGATGAAAATGGCGGTGCAGATATCCGTGGCGCTTGGCGTTGCACTTTTGCTGTACCATTTTCCATCAAACGCGCGCCACGCGACAACGCTTTTCGTGCCGTTTTTTAATCAGGCGATAGCCGATCTTTCATGGACATGGATTGCTTTTGCGACAATCGTGATCGTGGGAAGCTCGAACGCGGTCAATCTCACCGATGGCCTTGACGGCCTTGCCGCAGGATCGGTGATTGCCGTGGCGGGAAGCCTTGCGGTGATGACCTATCTTACCGGCCATGCGCCTATTGCGCAGTATCTTCGGATTCCTTACATCCCGGAGAGTGCGGAGCTGACGGTGTTTCTCTCCGCGCTGGTGGGTGCGACGATCGGGTTTCTCTGGTTCAACTGCAATCCCGCTTCCGTGTTCATGGGCGATACGGGGTCGCTCGCGCTTGGGGGGATCATCGGCATTGTAGCGGTGATGATTAAAAAAGAAATTTTTCTTTTCATGGTGGGTGGCGTCTTCGTCATCGAAGCGCTCTCGGTCATGATTCAGGTGGCGTCGTTTAAAATGCGCGGCAAGCGCGTATTCAAGATGGCGCCGATTCATCATCATTTCGAGCTCTCGGGATGGCCGGAGCAGAAAGTGGTGGTGCGGATGTGGATTCTGGGAATCATTCTTGCAATATTGGGATTGAGCTCGCTGAAAATTTTATAGAAGTGTATGATCGAATTAAAAGGAAATAAAGCGCTTGTGGTGGGGCTGGGATACAGAACCGGCCTTGCGGCATGTAATTTTCTCGCGCAGCGTAACTTTTCGGTAACCGGAAACGATCTGAAATCGCTCGATCAGCTCACCTCGGTGATTGAAAAGATGGATCCATCTGTTCGCATTATTGCGGGCATGCAATCGCCGGAAATTCTTTCGCAGGGGTTTGATTTTGTAGTGCTGAGTCCGGGAGTTCCCAAAAGCATTCCGCTGGTGCAGGAAGCAGCCCGGAAAGGGATTCCCGTGATTGCGGAAATCGAGCTGGCCTCCCGCTTCATGAAAGGATTTGTGGTGGGCATCACCGGCACCGACGGCAAATCGACGACGACCGCGCTTGTGGGGCATATTCTCTCCGGGCTTGGCATAAAAACGCTGGTGGGGGGAAATATCGGCATTCCCCTTATTTCTCTGGTGGGTGATACTTCGGAAGATTCCGTGTCGGTGATTGAACTTTCTTCTTTTCAGCTTGAGACAATAGATGCGTTTCATCCTCATGCGGCCGCAATGCTCAATATTACTCCCGATCATTTAGATCGCTATGCAAATATGGAAGAGTACGCGGCGGCAAAGATGCGCATCGCAAAAAACCAGACCGCAGACGATGCCTTTGTGTACTATCGCGATGATGCGCTGATTGCGCGGTTTCTGGATAAGGTGGGCGCACAAACATTCGGATTTTCGCTCAACGCTGGCGGGGTGGATGCGTTCCTGCGCGATGGTGCCGTGCATGTACGATGGAGTGGGACGGATTACCGTATGGTGGAAATACGCACAATGAAACTGGTGGGCCGCCATAACGCGCTGAATGTGATGGCTGCCGTGCTTTTGGTTTGCGCCATTGCGTCGCGGATGGACAGGCAGATTGATTTTCGGCGCATTGGACAATTGGCGGCGGATTTCCCCGGTCTTCCGCACAGGATGGAGAGGCTCGGTGAGTTTGAAGGAAGAACTTTCATAAACGATTCGAAGGCGACGACTGTGGGAGCGGTAGAGATGGCGCTTGGGGAATTTCGCGGAAATGCAGTGCTCATTTTAGGAGGACGTACGAAAGGCGATGATTATTCCCGGCTTGCAGAAAGGCTTGATGGTACAATCAGGGCGCTTGTGTTGATTGGCGAGTCCCGGAATGAATTTAAAAAAATATTTTCGGCTTTTACGCCGTTCACGGCTGAATCGTTAGAAGATGCAGTGCGTATTGCAATGAAGGCAAGTCGCCCCGGCGATGCGATACTGCTGTCCCCGGCATGTGCGTCGTTCGACATGTTCCGAAGCTATGAACACCGGGGGGAGGTCTTCCGGAGTATCTTTGAAAGCCTTCAAAAAGGTGAAATGGCATGGATGTAAAAGACTACATCGATACGAGAAGAGTCCATGAACCGGATTTTATTATGTTTTTCACAGTATTCGTGCTGGCGGGAATAGGGCTTGCGATGAGCTACAGCGCCAGCGCAGCATATGCACAGCGGGTGTTTCATGATCCATTCTATTTTTTGAAGCGCCAGTTCATCTGGTGCGCGCTCGGGTTTTCCGGGCTGTATCTTTTTCAGCGCATCGATTACCGGGAATACGCGAAATATACGAAAATCATGCTGTTTGTGTTGCTCTTTGCGCTTATTTTCGTTTTTGTGCCCGGAATTGGGAAAAACGTCAAGGGCTCTTCTCGATGGCTTGGGCTGGGGCTTTTTTCTTTCCAGCCCGCTGAATTTGTAAAGGTATTCCTTGTCATCTATCTGGCAAAGGTTTTTTCCGCCGAGCATGAAACTTTCATCAGCAATGTCCTCAGGCTTCTGGTGCCGATGCTCATCACCGCAATTATCTTTGTGCTTATTCTTCTTCAGC
>DYLV01000177.1 GCA_020721925.1 Leptospira biflexa | reverse complement strand
TCCCGTGCCGTTGTTTCCAAGTGCAACGTATGATTCAATCCCGATCATATACATGCTATATGCCGTATTTGGCAGATCGAAGACCCTGTATTTATAATATCCGGCAAGCGCTTCTGCGCGGAAACCAATATTATACGCGGATACATCGAGGGCAATACAGAATTCACCGGTGATAAGCCCATAATCGGATGCTGAGTCGGTGATTGCGCCGTTCGAATCGGTTATTGAATCGATAAGAACAATTGCGGTGCTGGTTCCTGAAAGCCCTGCAAATCCTCCGATGGAGATGCCGGCATTTACGGCGTGAAAACCGAAAATGACACAAAAAATTAGTAGTGTGAGTATAATAATTTTCTTCATGGGAAAACTCTATGTCTACGTGAAACTTATAATAGGATTAGATTTTGTCAAGTACAATAAAAAAGCCGGTGAGCGAAGATGTTTCACTCATCGGCTTTTAGTCGCATTGCTGTGATGTCTTGCAATGAAATGCTAAGTGGATATCTCTTCCAATTCCTTTTTTGAAAGCGATTCTTTTGTCGCAAGCGTTTTTACACATCCTTCTCGTTGTATTTCAGAAAGCGCACAAGCCCCACGGCGCAGAAAGCAATTGCAATCACGCCGATGAGGCGAACTCCGATGTCGTTATCGGGGCTTTTGCCCAAAAGCAATAATGAAGGAAAAATGAGCGCGCCACACATCTGTCCGACTTTTGACATAAATGTACGTTCCCTGAAGAAGATACTGGCTTTGAAATTTCCGGTTTTGATTCCGTCGGCTTCTGTATCGATGCCAATTTATTTTTACATGCACAGGGCCAAAATATCACTTTACAAAAGGGACTGGAGTATACAGGATGCGGGTATCAAGGCCGTATCAGTTTTGTGATATGCGCATGTTGCAGGGAGCGTTAAGGATGTACGGACATCTGTTCAATATGGACAAAATACACTATGTGACAGGGCAAAAGCCGAAAGTTGACTGCATTCTCTGCGCCATCCGGGACAATCACCCCGATGTGCCGGATCTTACGGTGTGGAGGGATGCGCGGTTTATTGTTGCGATGAATCTTTATCCTTTCAACTCCGGCCATTTGATGATTTTTCCCACAAGGCATGTGCAGGAACTGTCTGAACTATCGGAGGATGAAGCTCTGCGCCTTCACAATCTTACATCGAAAGTGCTGCGCATGCTCAAAGAGGAGTTTACTCCAACCGGGTTTAACATTGGATATAATATCGGCAAAGGGAGTGGGGCGAGCATTCCACACCTGCATTTGCATATAGTTCCACGCTACGACAATGAGGTGGGATTTCTCGACGTGATCGCGGGAATGCGAGTTATGGTGCTCGATCCTCGCGAGGCCAGGGAGCGATTGCGCAGAAGATTCAATTCACCGGGAGAGTAATTCTTCGCTTTCGAAAAGGCCCTCCATGTCTTCTTTGCTGAGTTTGAGGCAGAACGGCTCTCCACACATGGGACAGAAGCCGCGGTTTTCGCCTATAACCAGCTGTTCAAGCTTCAATTCAAGGCGGCTTCCACAATATAGACAGGTGAAATCGCCGGCGGTCATCGGTCGTGGAAACATAGTTGCATCTCCTCAAAACAGCTTCATGGTGCACACTCAAGCATAAAAACAGCTAAAGGGCACCGATTTTCGTGCCATAATTGCGATATGGGGGTTGGGTTGCAATAATTTATTTCTCAACAAAAGATTGACTTTTACCGAAAATAGTGGAGTAATAGTCTCTCTGGTGATCGAATTATTGATGCTTTAATCAAGAAAATATCGGAGGCCACAATGATACGGAAGATAGCTCCTGGGATGATGATTTTAGTAATCGTTGCGTGTTTGGTATCGCAATTTATGCTGAAGCCCGCATTTACTCAGTCCGCACAACCCGGGCAGGAGGATAAACTTAGTTCGAAAGAGCTGGAGCAGGAAGGAGGGCTTTTAGACAAACAAATCTTACATGTGAATAAAGAAATCCTGAAAACGATCAAGGACTATAAAGTCACGGCGGATGAATTCAAAAAAAATCTTCGGATCATTCCGTTTCAAACAGATATTAAATTTGCGGAAAACGGAAAAGGCAATTACATTGAAGTAACTCGCCACAAGTTTATTCGTAATCCCCTCAACCTTCATCAGATTGTAGGAATCAAAAACAAGACGTTCCGTATTTACTACAGTGGCGAAACTGTAAGTAAAATCGAAATGAGCATTTTCGAGCGATATTATGATGACAACACAGCGGTGCAGGTGGATATTGCCGATCCGACGCCCGGCGATGAACAAACCAATGATATAACCTTTTCGCATACATTGCTTGTCAATTATTCAATGGTTGATGAAAAGCTGAGGAAAAACGTTAAGCTTCTGGATAACAAGAAGCTTGGTGAAATTCAAAATACTACCGCGTTTCCCATTCGCAACCAGCTTCGCAGGGATTTTCTGGTGCCAAATATCATCTTCGTAAACAATGTGATTCTTGATATCGCCGAAAGCTATTATAAAGGCAAAAAGGATGCAGAAACGCTGATGCTGGAGTTTTTAAGGAAATCATCGGGGTATTGAGGAAATATCAGCAATCCGACTGCGTGCAAAAAGACTGCGTGAAAGCGGTCTTTTTGCATTGATATCCTGCACTGTTTTATTAAAACAGGGATTGGATATCTGCAGATGCCGATTAGTGACAATTTTTTGTGGGTGTTGCGAGAAAACGTACGTACTGTTGTGTTCAACAGTGCAATAGAGTATTTATGATCTCTTTGTGCAAAAATTTATCAATACCGATTCGTTTTGCACGATATCATTAATGATAATTCCTGCTGCAGTTAGCCCGATGATGCCGGGGATATAGGAAATGCTCCCATGCGTGTTGTGTGATTTACGCACTGGCGTCTCTGTTGAATACACACAGCGTATGCCTTTTTCTATGCCGATTGCGCGAAGGCGGCGGCGGATGCTTTTTGCATGCGGGCATCCGAACGTATCGGAAATGTCCGATACTTTGATCTTTGTAGGATCGAGCCGCTGAGCGCCTCCCATACAGGAGACAAAAGGGATATCCTGCTGACGCAGTGCCTGGATAAGCGCAATTTTCGATTCAATGCTGTCAATCGCGTCAATTGCATGAGTGATTTCCATTTCAAGCAGGGAATTGATGTTTTCGGGATTGATAAATAATGTGTGATTTTCAATCACACAATGTGGATTTATATCATGTGCACGGCGGGTGGCCGCATCGACCTTTGGGATGCCGATGGTGCTTTGCAGAGCAATCAATTGCCGGTTGCAATTGCTTTCTTCGACGATATCGGCATCAACGATGATGAGGGTTCCAACTCCGGCTCTCACGAGCGCTTCGAATGCATAGGATCCGACACCCCCGATGCCGAATACCGCAACTCGTGCGCGGAAAAGCCGGGAGATTCCATCAGCTCCCAATATGGCTTTCGTTCGTGAATAAAAAGAGTTTTCAAAATCGTCCATATCTGCAACCGTTGACATTCCGGCGTAACCTGCCACCCATTCCGGGAAATACCTGCCACTTTCAAAGCCGTTTCAAGCGCATTTTTAGCTACTCACGAAGTGGCAGGTTTTGTCCAGAATTTTTTCCCTTCATCCCCATGCCGATGCTCCGGCGGGATGTGCTCCGGTGCGGTGGTGTATTTGTATTTCAAACGATTCCGCAGGTGAAGGGCAATACGCTCGTTTTTGTGGTATATTCCTGCGGTTTTTCGCTGTAAAAGACATCGACACGCTGCCCGCGGTATCGATAGGGAACGCTAAAGTAATGCATATTTGCTTTCAGGTACACGTGGTAGTTGAACGCGACCTTCATCTGACAGTGTGCACGATGATGATACCGCTCTGATTATGTTAATGCATGGGTAATATGGTATGTGTCTCTGAAAAGCAACAAAAAGTGGCAGATTTACGCCGGAATCAGTGGATGAGTGTTGCGGGGTTTGATACGCAGCATGATTTTTTATTGACATGTAAACATTGTTCGTCAAGGATACAAAAAAACTGCTTTGACTTACCCAAAGCATGTTGTTTGATTATCGTGCATATCTCTGCAAATTATTATTAAACAAAAAGGAGCCATGCTATGAGCATCAAAGTCGGCATTAACGGATTCGGCAGAATAGGACGGAATGTCCTGAGGGGAATTTTTCAAAATCCGGACAGGTACGGCAATATTGAAGTGGTCAGCATCAACGATCTGACCAATGCCGCGACATTGGCGCATCTGCTAAAGTACGATTCGGTTTTCGGGATTTTCGAAGGAAAAGTCACTCATACGGAAAAATCAATAGTGGTGAACGGCAAGGAAATTCTTGTGCATAGTGAAAAAGACCCCAGAGCGCTTCCATGGAAATCGGAAGGAGTTGAGGTGGTTATCGAATCGACCGGACAGTTTACCTCAAAGGACAAAGCATCACTCCACTTAGAAGCGGGCGCAAAAAAAGTTATCATCAGCGCACCGGCAAAGGGAGAGGATATCACCATCGTGCTGGGTGTCAATGAGGACAAATACAATCCAGCCGAGCACCACATCATTTCAAATGCTTCATGCACCACAAACTGCCTTTCGCCGGTTGTGAAAGTGCTCAACGATGCGTTTGGAATCGAGCGGGGGCTGATGACCACCATTCACTCGTACACAAACGACCAGCGAATTCTTGACCTTCCTCACAAGGATCTTCGCAGGGCGCGCGCGGCGGCGCTTTCCATGATACCCACCACCACCGGAGCGGCGCGCGCGGTGACGCTTGTTATTCCGGAGCTTAAGGGCAAGCTCGATGGTTGTGCCATCCGCGTTCCCACGCCCGATGTATCGCTCACTGACTTTGTGTGTATTGTCAAAAAAACTGTCACTGAAAAGGATGTCAACGCCGCTTTGAAACAGGCAGCTGAGGGCAAGCTCAAGGGCATACTCCAGTATTGCGAAGAAGAGCTGGTATCGATTGACTTCACGGGCAATCCGCACTCTTCAATCGTCGATAGTATGCTGACAAAAGTTATCGAGGGCAACATGGTGAAAGTGATGGCCTGGTACGATAATGAATGGGGGTATTCGCTCAGGGTGATTGACCTCCTTAAGTATATTATGAAATAGCATGTGCGTGATGCTGGCCTGCATATGTTGCGGGCCGGCGTTTCTCTTTCGGTGTCGTCGATATCA
>DYLV01000016.1 GCA_020721925.1 Leptospira biflexa | reverse complement strand
CTGTTCCAGGCGCTAACCGAAGAGGCGATTTTTTTTTCAAGAACTAAAGTTTTGCAAAGCCTTGATGTTTTGCCATCGCCGAGCAATCCCTCAATTAAGTCGAGAGCATAGTAATCGCGGGACGGTAGCGTGGGGACATGCCATCCGATGAGAATCTGGGGGTTCGCGTTGAATTTGACAATGCATCGCCTTTCACCGAGTTGTGGGGGTTCCTGTATTGCAATGGGTTTGGGTTCGGGCCGCTTCGGTATTTTCCCAAAACGGCGCTCGAGCAGGGAAAGAGTGTTTTTTATGTCCTGCTTCCCCACAATTGTGATGGTCATACGGGAGGGAATGTAGTGCGTAAAATAAAATTCTCTAATTCTATGTATTGAAAGAGCTTTTATATTCGATTTCCATCCGATTGTTGGATGGCGGTAGGGATGCGCGGAAAAAGCTGTCGCGATGAATGTTTCCATGAGAAGAGCACTGCCGCTTGAATCGGTGCGCATGAGGCGCTCCTCATACACTGTGTCTCTTTCTGTGTAAAATTCCCTCAAAATGGGATTTCGAAGGCGCTCAGATTCGAGGTCGGCCCAGAGTTCAAGCTTCGATGACGGCAGTTCTATGACGTATGAGGTCATGTCGCGGGATGTCCCTGCATTAAATCCGACTCCGCCATGCAGAGAATAGATTTTATCGTAGCGGTCGTCGGTGACGTATTTTCGGTGCTTTTTCTCAAGTTCTTTCATCCTGAACTGAAGCTTCGGAATCATCTCGTTTTTTGGATTTGCGATGAGAAGATAATCGAGCGTTTCGCCAATCGCTTCTATTTGATCTAAAATTTTTTTTTCTGAAGCAAAATCCTTTGTTCCGATTTTGTCGGTTCCTTTAAAGAGCATGTGTTCCAGAAGATGGGCGGCGCCAATGGTTTCATAGCTTTCATCGGCAGAGCCGACTTTGAAGGAAATGATGAGGGCAAGCGTTGGCGTGTAGCCGCGATCGACAAGCAAAACCTTAATGCCGTTTGAAAGATGCGTTTCAAATACTTTTTCATTTAGATAGCGGCTGACCTCGCTTCCGCCTGCAGAAATGTTGAGTGAAACAAGACATAGCATTAATGTGAATAATATTTTTTTCATTGGTACCTCACAGGCTTTATGCCTTGAAGATCTATCATTTCGCCGCGTATCGGGCGAATTGAATTTCGATTATATTCTTAATTTTTTCAAGCAGTCCTTCTATCCGGCATTTTTGCAATTCACCGCTTTCGCGCAGCTTGATTTCAATTTCTCCGCCTTTAAAATAGGTCTTGCCGATGGTGAGTCGAATGGGACAGCCAATCAAATCGGCGTCGCCAAATTTAAATCCCGGGCTAAGGGGCCTATCGTCGTACATCACATCGATACTGGCTTTTCTCAGCATTTCATAGATTTCATCGGTCATTTTAATTTCTTCATCGGTTTTGCCGATGCCCACCATCCAGACGTAAAACGGTGCTACCGATATAGGCCAGATGATACCACGCTCATCGTGATGCTGTTCAATAATTGTCGCCATGGTGCGATTTACGCCTATGCCATAACATCCCATGAGAGGATGAACCGCCCTGCCGTTTTTATCGAGCACGGTGAGGTTCATCGATTTTGAATATTTGTAGCCGAGTTTGAAAATATGGCCTACTTCAATTCCTTTTGCGGTGTTCATCGGTGCGCCGCATGTCGGACATTTATCGCCGTCTACTGCAAGCGCGATGTCCGCTTCTTCGATTATCGCAAA
The DNA here is from genome assembly GCA_020721925.1 of Leptospira biflexa. Classification (GTDB taxonomy): domain Bacteria; phylum Spirochaetota; class UBA4802; order UBA4802; family JAGODF01; genus DYLV01. The sequence continues at coordinate 28,210 of DYLV01000016.1, read as the reverse complement.
ATCCCGGCCGCTGTTGACACCGGTGTAATGCACATCTTTTTTGTTTGCGCCGGTAATGCCGTTTGAGATGTGACGGATGCTCAAATCGAAAATAGTGCGTATTTTAAAGTTGTTAATTGGGCCGGCAAAGCCCACCGGTGCCTGTGTGACTTCTTCAACAATGCGATCACCTGCAAGTTCAAGTTCCGCGGCGCCGAGTGCGCGTTTGAGCTTGTGTTCATTGATTTCCCTGTCACCGGAAATCACCGCCATCACCGGCTTCCCGTCTGCAAGGTAGATGATGCTTTTTAAGAATTTTGAGGCGTTGCAGTTGAAGAAGGTCACAAGTTCATCGATTGTGCGGACATTGGGTGTTGAAACTTCCTTGAGCTCTTCCGGCGTTTCGAAAGCGGGGAATGTTCTTTTGAAATCCGCTTTTTCCTGATTTGCTCTATAGCCGCACGAATTGCAGAGAAGCAATACTTCTTCACCAATTGTGGAAGGCACCATGAATTCTTCGGATTGGCTTCCCCCCATGGTGCCGGTGTCGGCTTCGACCGGAATGGTTTCCAGCCCCATTCTGCGAAAGATGTTTCTATATGCCATGCGCATCGCTTGATAGGATTTTTCAAGCCCTTCTTCATCTAAGTCGAAGGAATAGGCGTCTTTCATGATGAATTCCTTGCTTCGGATAACGCCAAAGCGGGGACGGATTTCATCGCGGAATTTGGTGTTGATTTGGTATGCGTTGAGAGGAAGATCCCGATACGATGATACTATGTTTCTCACGAGTGCAGTAAATGCTTCCTCATGAGTGGGTGCCAGCGCATATTCGAGATCGTTGCGATCTTTAATGCGGATCATCTCAGGACCCATTGTATTCCAGCGTCCCGATTCTTTCCATAGATCGGCGTTTGTAAGTTCAGGCATGAGAAATTCCACCGCGCCTGCCGCATTCATTTCTTCGCGGATGATTTGTATAATTTTGTGAAGCGCGCGAAGGCCTAATGGCAGATATGCGTACATGCCTGCGGATTCTTTGCGGATGAGCCCCGCCCGGATCATTAGTTTGTGGCTTGCCACAGCCGCATCGGAAGGATCTTCCTTTAAGGTTGGAAGCGGATAACGGGAAAGCCTCATAAGTGCACCTCAAGAATGAAATTGCACACAGATTCTCGAAATCCAGAGGCATGTCAAGTAATTATACCTGAATACAGTAGATATGGATAGATGCTGGCGTAGTATTATGGTGATAAATGCACAAAACAAAAGTCAACTGGTATAGTGGAATTTGACACCGATACGAGATATAGTATTTCCACTCATTTCCGCTTGACAAATACCGGCTTTTGTTGATTGTGACGCAGGGTTTTCTTGTATCGATGACATTCGAAAGGGGACATATTGGCTATTTTATTTCATTTGTTCTCGTGGGGGGAGTGCTTGGTTCTGCGCTTGCAGTGCTTGTGGCGAAAATATTTCCCACCCTTTCTATCGTTAAAGAAAATCTAACCGCGCCCGTGGGTTTTAATCTTGAAGTGCTTGCATTCAGCATGAAGGTGAATCCTGGAACGCTTGCGGGAATGATTGCGGGAATTATATTTTTCAGGAAAGCGTAACGCCGCACCTGCGGCCATCACGCGCGTTTTAGGGGCATGCCCCGTACGAGGACGCGTAAAGAATTAAATCGGAAATGTCCGATTGCCGCCTTCCGTTGATGTGGTGTTCAGGTATATTTGTTTTGGGTCTCATACATTGTGCGATTGAGTAAACCCGCAGAATGGAATAGATCACTTCATGGTATGCGCGCGGTGCGGCAGATGCTGCATGCGTTCTGGTGCAACAGGTGCCGGCTATAGGCTGAAGCACTCGTGTCTGCCCGTGTCGCTTTTCCGTTCATGTGAGTGGTGCGCGTTTTTGCGAAAGCGAGTGCGGGAGGCTGATCAATGCCGTATTTAGCTATCCTGACAGATAGCTTTCAAAGATCGTCGCGCGGTGAGATCATTTGCGATGTGCAAAATGGGACAACGGTACAAATGCCGGATGCCCTTTCAAAATTTTTTTCAGGAGGTACCTTCTTGTCAGTAGTATCAATGAAAGCATTATTGGAATCGGGTGTTCATTTCGGACATCAGACGCGCCGCTGGAATCCGAGGATGTCGCAGTTTATTTTTACTGCGCGCAACGGCATCCACATTATTGACCTTCAGAAAACCATGCAGAGATTGAAGGTTGCCTATAACGCCATGAAAGACGTCGCTGCGGCGGGCGGCAAGGTGCTCTTCGTGGGAACCAAAAAACAGGCTCAGGCTGCGGTGGTGGAGTATGCAAAGCAGTGCGGAATGTTTTATGTCTCCGAGCGCTGGCTGGGCGGACTGCTTACGAATTTCCATACAGTCGGCAAATCCATCCAGAGGCTGAAAGAGCTTGAAAAGATGGAAGAAACGGAGCTGTGGGATGCAGAAACGAAAAAAGAAATTCTGGATCTGCGCAGAGAGCTTGCGCGAAAGAAGAAGGTTCTTGACGGCATCAAAGATATGAACAGGCTTCCTGATGCGCTGTTTGTGATTGATCCAAAGAGGGAGGAAATTGCAGTCAGGGAAGCGCGGAAACTTTGCATTCCTATTTTTGCGGTGGTGGATACCAACTGCAATCCTGACGATATCGATTATCCGATTCCCGGAAACGATGATGCCATTCGCGCAATCGCGCTTTTCCTTGACGTAATGGCGCGTGCGATAATTGAAGGTAAATCTGGTGGACAGGCCGGTGAAGGAGTGGTGCTCGAAGAGGGCGATGAGATGCTTCAGGGAGAAGAAGTTGCCAGTGAAGCCTCCGAGATTCAGAGCGAACTGGAAGCCAAGGAAAACTATCGGGAAAAGTATCAGGAAGAATACGGCGACATGGAAGAAGAAGACCCGCGCTAAATTTTTCATTGTCATACAAACTGAGCGGGCAAATGTGGTGAAATTATTTGCCCGGGCTTAGCGCAGTCGGGTTCGTCGGAAATGAGGCGGTACTTGCCGGACGGTGCGGGTGAGATGGCATGTGTATGTGGCCCGGCGTTTTTGTATTTTAATAATTTTGTAATTAAGGAGCAATACCGTGGCGGAAATAACGAGCGATATGATCAAAGAACTCAGGGAGAAAACACTTGCCGGGATGCTCGACTGCAAGAAAGCGCTGGTCGAATGCGGCGGCGATATGGAGAAAGCAGTTGAATATCTACGGAAGAAAGGCCTTTCGACGGCTGCGAAGAAATCAACACGATCGGCGAAAGAAGGCATCGTCACTGCCTACATTCACAACAACAACAAAATCGGTGTTCTCCTGGAGCTCAATTGCGAAACGGACTTTGTGGCGCGAAACACAGAGTTTCAGGAACTTGCGAAGGATATTGCGATGCAGATCGCGGCGGCCAGCCCTCAGTATGTGAGCAGTGAAGATGTCCCCTCTGATGTCATAGAAAAGGAAAAGGAAATCTATCGCGAGCAGATGAAGGACAGCGGCAAGCCGGCAAACGTGGTGGAAAAGATCATCGAGGGCAAGGTGAAAAAGTTTTTCACCGAAGTGTGCCTGCTCGACCAGGAATTCATCAAGGATAATAAGATGACGATTAACGATCTTATTAAAAACAAGATCGCCACGCTCGGGGAAAATATTACGGTGGGAAGGTTTGAGCGATTCCAGATAGGAAGATGAGATGGGAAATGACGCGCAAAACGGCGTACGATATTGCCGTATTTTGTTGAAGTTGAGCGGGGAAGCCCTCTCGGGTGGGGAGGGTGTGGGAATAAAACCTGAAACCGTTAAGGAGATTGCGCGGCAGGTCGCCGAAGTGTATGGCATGAATATCCAGGTTTCCATTGTAGTGGGAGGCGGCAATATCTTCCGCGGATCAACGGGTAAGGCCCTCGGGATGGATCGAGTGACGGGTGATTACATGGGGATGCTCGCCACGGTGATCAATGCGCTTGCGATACAGGATGCGCTTGAAAAGCTTTCCGTTCCCACCCGCGTGATGACGGCTATGGAGATGCGTTCCATAGCCGAGCCGTACATCAGACGCCGCGCAATCCGCCATCTCGAAAAGGGGAGAGTGATTATTCTTTCGGGAGGAACGGGCAATCCGTTTTTCACTACAGATACCGCGGCAAGCCTCAGGGCTGTTGAGGTTGGTGCGCAGGTGCTCATGAAAGCGACGAAGGTTGACGGCGTCTATGACCGTGATCCGGCTAAAGAGCGCAATGCTGTGAAGCTCGATTCGATTTCCTATATCGAGGTAATCAGGCGCCAGCTTCGGGTGATGGATCTCACCGCGATATCGCTCTGTATGGACAACAATTTGCCCATTTATGTATTCAATCTGTTCGGCGATAATTCTATCAAACGAATCGTAACCGGAGAAACGGTTGGGACGCTCATTTCATGACTATTGCAGAAGCGTCGCAGGAATAATGCGCGAATTTCGCTTGAAAATGTCTATATCAGGAGAGAAAGTGTGTCCCGGCGCTTACCGTAATCGGTTGGATTCATAATTATCCAGAGGTATGTATATGGTTGAAGATATCATAAAAGATGTGGAAGAAAGGATGCTTAAAAGCGTGAAAAATCTGGAGAAAGAATTTGCCTCTATCAGAACGGGGCGGGCAAATCCTGCGCTTTTCAGCGGAATAAAAGCACACGTGTATGGATCGGAGATGCCGCTCAATCAGCTGGCTACCATCTCATGTCCCGAGCCGCGCCTGGTGGTGATTCAGCCGTGGGACAGGTCCACGCTGGGAGATATTGAAAAGGCCATTTTGAAATCGGATCTGTCGGTCAATCCTTCAAACGATGGAAATTTGATCCGCATCCAAATTCCAGAACTCACCGAAGAGCGCCGGAAAGAATATGTGAAGTTAGCCCGCCAGAAAGCGGAAGAATGCAGAGTTGCCATTAGAAATGTGAGGCGCGACGGCAATGATATGATTAAGGAAATGGAAAAGGACAAGGAGATTTCCGAAGACGAATCGAAAAATGCTGCGGGGCGCATTCAAAAGCTCACGGATAAATATATTGACGAAGTGCAGACATTGACGAACAATAAAGAGAAGGAAATACTGAACGTATAAAATTCATGGCGCAGTTTTTGAATGGAAGATGACAAAAAATTAATAGACCCGAGGAAAATTCCAGCCCATGTTGCGATCATCATGGACGGAAACGGTCGCTGGGCGGCCAGAAAAAACTTTCCGCGTATTGAAGGCCATCGCCGAGGGGCAGAAGTGGTGGAACCGATTGTTGAAGCGGCGGAGAAGGTGGGTATACAGTATCTTTCGCTTTTTGCGTTCTCAACCGAGAACTGGGCGCGCCCCCGTGATGAAGTGAAAGGACTCTGGGAACTACTTGAAATGTTTTTTAAGCGTAAGCTCGATAGAATCAAGGAGAAAGGAATAAAGATTCTTTTTTCAGGGAGCTTTCACGGCCTTCCAGCTTCATCGCGCGGGGTTATTGAGGAGGCGGTTCGGCACACTAAGAAAAACAGCCGCATCACCCTGAACTTTTGTATTAATTACGGAGGCCGACAGGAAATCGTCGATGCGGTGAACAGATGGATCGATGCAAGAAAATCTGGTGAAAAGCTTACTGAAAAAAAGCTTTCTGCACTGATCTACAATCCTAAAATACCGGACATTGATCTCCTCATCAGAACCAGCGGCGAATATCGAATCAGCAATTTCATGCTCTGGCGACTTGCCTATGCCGAACTTGTGTTTATGGACGTGCTCTGGCCCGATTTCAAGGCGAAACATTTATATCGGGCACTAATTGAATATCAAAACCGGGAAAGGAGGTTTGGGGGGCGATGAGCGATGTGAAAAAATCGGCTATCACGAGAATCTTAAGTGCTGTGGTGGGGCTTCCTGTCTATATATTCTTTTTATATACGGATAAATTGTATGCGGTTCCCACACTTCTGGTTTCCATCATTATCACGCTCGTATGTCTTCTGGAATACTACCAGATGGCATGGAAAAGCGAGGAAGAAAAACCGCATACCACTTTCGGCTTAACTTCTGCCCTTGCACTCAACGTGCTTATGTATCTGTATGCCTTTGGAGGAATGGGGTTCGTGAGGATGTTCGATGCGCGGGCGATTCTTGTGCTGTCAACGGTTCTTGTTGCGGCACTTCTCATCTACCGCCTGTTTGCGAAACCTCTGAAAGGGGGTATTTATTCTCTGGCAGTGACAGCCTTTGGTGTGATGTATATTGTTCTTTTCTTCTCCCATACAATTCTCATCAAAGCGCTTCAAAACGGCTTTCAATACCTGATTGTACTCAATGCGGTGGTCATGATCAATGATGCCGCGGCATATTTCGGCGGGGGATTTTTGGGAAAACACAAGACAAATTTTCCCGCCTCTCCAAATAAATCATACGAGGGCTATCTTTTTGGACTTGTTTTCAGCATAATTGCCATACTGGTCTGCAATAAAATCATCGTGTACACCAATGCCGTCGAGCTTTTCTCTACTGCTGAAGCTATAGCTCTTGGTGTGGTTTTCAGCATCCTCGGGCATCTGGGCGATCTGGTGGAGTCGGCGATCAAACGCGACAGTGCCATCAAAGATTCCGGATCCATCATTCCGGGCCACGGCGGGATGTGGGATGTGTTCGACGCGCTCATCCTTTCCACGCCATTTTTCTATTACTATCTCATATATCGGAGCGCGATGTAGACGGCGATGCGCGGCCTTACCATATTAGGGTGTACCGGCTCAATAGGTCTTTCGACTCTGCGAGTCATCCGTGCATTTCCGGGGGAGTTCGCGGTGCGCGGCCTTGTATGCCGGGGAAATCTCGATGAGCTTAAAGGCCAGATTGCAGAATTTTCACCGGAAGCAGTTGCGGTGGCATCTGAAACATCCTTTCGTTCACCGGAATACCTCGAACTGAAAAAAAAGTATCCAAAAATCTCTTTTTTTGAGGGCGAAGAGGGAATAGTGGAGCTGGTGCACCGGGATACCGATGTACTCGTATCGGCCATTGTGGGAGCGGCAGGGTTGCGGCCTAATCTCGCTGCGCTTCCGCATGTGCGCCGGCTGGCGCTTGCAAATAAGGAAACACTGGTGATGGCGGGCGACTTGTTTATGAAGCGCGTGCGCGATCACGAGGTGGAACTTCTCCCTGTTGACAGCGAACACAGCGCGATTTTCCTTTTGCTGGATATGCTGCCAGGGAAAGATATACGCCGCATCATTCTTACTGGATCGGGGGGCAGCCTTCGAGGTAAGAAAAAAGAGGAGCTTGCTTCCATCACGCCAGAGGAAGCGCTTGTGCATCCCACGTGGGACATGGGAAGTAAAATCACCATCGATTCTTCCACCCTCATGAATAAGGGACTTGAAGTGATCGAGGCGCACCATCTTTTCGGCCTTTCATACGACGACATCAGCGTAATCATACATCCGGAAAGCATAATCCATTCTATGGTAGAGACCGTCGATGGTGCAATTTACGCTCATATGGGCGTGACGGATATGGCGTTTCCCATTCTCAATGCCCTCTTCTATCCTGAAAAGCGTGCAAATCCCTTTGGCAGGATCGATCTTGCGAAGCAGGGATCGATTCATTTCTTCACGCATGATAAAGAAGCATTCCCGGCGCTCGATTTATGCTACCGGGCAGGGCGAAGGGGCGGCACGATGCCTGCGGTGCTAAATGCGGCGAATGAAGAATGCGTTCATGCGTTTTTGCGCGGCGATCTTCCTTTAACGGGAATCGCAAAAACAGTGGAAAAAATCATAGACGAGCACGAACCGATAGTAGAACCTGGCATAGACGAAATTTTTTTGGCGGACAGGTGGGCCAGGGAACGGACGCATGCGGTGATGAGCAGGGCATGAACAGCGCGTTGATAAATTGCAGGGAATTGTTCTGTGTGTTGTGGGTGTAACTTTTCCCATGGGTTGTGCTCTCATTAAGCGCATTGCTGCCCTTCTTATATAATATGTGTAAATTTTTTTCATAATTAGGCGGAACTCAATGGCAATCGGATATCTTATCACTACCATAGTTGGTGCGGGGATTCTTCTTGGAATCTGCATTTTTGTACACGAGCTCGGGCATCTTCTGGGCGGGAAGATGGTCGGAATAAAGGCGAAAGTATTTTCCCTCGGCTATGGGAAGGGTGTATTGAAAAAACAAATCGGAGAGACAACCTATCAGGTGACCCTCATTCCGTTCGGCGGGTATTGCCAGTTTTACGGAGAAGACCCTTCCGAAGGAGAAGGAAAACCCGGTGAGTTTTATTATGCTCCTCCTTTAAAACGGATTGTGCCGGTGGTAATGGGACCTCTTTTCAATCTCTTTCTTGGCATCATTATTTTCTTTGCGATGAACCTCATAGGCTATGAGCGCGAATCCAACCGTGTGTATCTCATCGATGAATTCAATTCAATGAAGAAAACAGGGTATGTTGCGCCTGCGCGAAAGGCAGGAATTCAGAACGGGGATATCATCCTTTCCATAAACAATACACCGGTTAACCATTTCAGCGATATTCAGAAGGCGGTATTTTTCTCGGATGGAAGCGCGATGGCTGTTAAAGTCAAACGCGGCAATGCTGTTATGGATGTGAGTATAATGCCCGAAAAAGCGGAAAGAGGGCGATTTTCAATCGGCGTCATTCCTTTCGTAAAAGGAGCGCGGGTATCAAAAGTTCTTCCGGGAAGCGCAGCCGAGAAAGCCGGACTTTTGCCGGGGGACGTCATTGTACGCGTGGATGATAGGCAGGTGCGCATTCCTGAGGATTTTGTGATGCATGTGAAGGCGCAAAAAGAAAAGAAGATCGCAATTGAAGTTGAGCGTAACGGAAAAATTGAGTTTCTGACGGCAGTCACAGCGTTGCGTGAAGTGATCAGCGTGCAGCTTGTTGAAAATGCGCGATTGAAAGGTAAGGGGGGCGATATCGAAATTGATGCGCGCACCCTTGAACGGATCAAAAAAGGAATTGTAGACGGGCAGGTATCTCTCGATGATATTCGATTGCCGGATTATCCTTCGTTTGTGCGTGAATTGCAGAAAACGAAGGGGCGGGTTTCGACGCTGAAGATCGGTGATGAAGCGATCAGTGGAATTTTTTCCTATGCAAGTTTCGGCTTTATGGGCGTGGAAACCGGGCAGGTGCAGGACATGGTGATGGTGCGCTATGGAGTTGTCGAAAGCTTCATCCGCGCGTTTACCGAGCCATATGGCTTCATTGTGATGAATCTTAAGGGGCTGGGAATGCTTTTCACAGGTAAGCTCAATGTGCGCGAAAACCTCTCAGGTCCGATATTCATCGCGAAAATTGCGGGGGATGTAGCGTATTATCGGGGGATTGCCCCGTTTATCATTCTCATGGCGCAGATATCCATCATACTGATGATAATGAATTTGCTGCCTATTCCCATGGTCGATGGAAGCTATGTGATTATTTTCCTTATCGAGGCGATAAGAAGAAAACCTCTGAGTAAGAAGACCATGGAAAGAATTCAATACGTAGGGATGACGTTGCTCATTGTACTCGGTGTCTTTATAATATTCAACGATATTATGAAGCTATTTTTTATGTGAGGTTGCGGTGGTAGAAGTACAACTTCACTGCGTGGGGCATTGCGTTGAAACTGCTGCGCGAAAAGAGTTTGAGCGGCTGATGGGAGATTATTTCGAGGGGAAGGGCAATGTGAAAAATATTGAAGCTAAAATCGAGCTTCTGAGCAATTTTCTGAATACCGCCGACTTTCCCGCCCTGCGCGCATCAGACCCGCGTCTTTCAGGAGAACTGGATAGCGTGGTGGTCATAACAGGAAGCGGTGATAAAAAATATAGTATAACATTTTTGTGAATAAAAGGTGCCCGGCCCTGAATTTTGCGTACAGAGAAATAAGAACGATGGATAATACCATACAGAATCTCATCACCCGAAACGATCCCGAAAATCTCTTCTCTGTGCTTGTGGATTCTCATCGGCATGTTCTCAACGCATGGCAGAAAGAAATTCCATACTTTGATGCCGAAGGTGTGCAGGGAATTGTTTTCTGCGGGATGGGGGGATCCGCCATCAGCGGCAATCTTGCAATAAATTTTCTTCGAGATGAACTGCGCATTCCTTTTTATATAAATCGTTCGTATTCAATTCCTCGTTGGGCGGGGGAAAATACGCTTGTAATCGCTTCCTCGTATTCGGGAAACACCGAAGAGACCATTTCTGCGTTTAAGGAAGCACATGAGAAAAATTGCCGGACTGTGTGCATTGCAAATGGGGGTGAACTTGGCGCGCTCGCGTCGAAGTGGGAAGCCCCGCTATTTGGGCTGGAGGAAGGTCTTCCGCCCCGCTATGCGCTGTATTCGAGTTTTTTTACGCTTTTAAAGATATTGGAGTCGTGTAAATTCATTCCTCCCCAGGTGTCTTTTGTCAATAATTGTGCTTCACTCCTGCAGGAGCGTGCAGACGTCTATTGCAAAGGCGGTTTTGCGCTGGATATGGCCGGGAAGCTTTCCGGTTCTGTTGTGGCGGTATATTCTGCAGAGAGAGTGAATGACGCAGTAGGCATGCGTCTGAAAACCCAGCTCAATGAAAATAGCAAATCGCTGGCCTTCCATGCGTCAATGTCAGAGGTAAATCATAATGAAATCGTCGGATGGGAAGGATTGAAAGAATGTGGCGGCACTTTTTCTGTTGTGATGCTCACCGATCCCGGCCTTCATCCGGGGCTTTGTGCGCAATTTGATGCGGCGCGTGGAGTGATTGAAAAAGAAGGAATTCCCGTCTTTCAGGTACAAAGCGACAAAACGGATCATAAAACAAGGCTCGTTGATATGATGTATCTCTCAGATTGGATATCGTACTATTTAGCGCTCATCGGAGGTAAAAATCCCGCTACTATCGATAATATTTACAGGATAAAGGAATATATAAGAGCACATCGCGGAAAATAATTCTTTACAATTCGTAATATATTTACATAGATCCGTATTCTGCAAGATACGCTTCAATTTTTGCGATCATCGCAGAATCAACGCCATACTGTACAGCCTTTCCTGTCTTTACATATTCAAGAATATGCAGAATGGTGATAATTGGGCATACGGCAATGCCGTGCGCTTCAGTAATTTCCCTCGCTGCGGATTTATTGCCGCTCCCTTTTTCCATTCGGTCTACGGAAACGACGATTGCACGCACTGATGCACCTCCCTGGTTTTTGATAATGTCAAGCGTTTCACGTATGGCGGTACCGGCGGTAATGACGTCATCAACAATGATGATGCGGTCGGATGGTTCAAGTGCTTTGCCTACGATAATCCCGGCCTCACCGTGGTCTTTTGCTTCTTTGCGGTTAAAGGCATATTGGGCGTCGATTCCGTATGAGGTGTATAGCGATTGAAGTGTGGAGATGGCAAGAGGAATCCCCTTGTATGCCGGGCCGAAAATAACATTGAAATCGTCTTTGATGGCATCAGCGATGGCGTCGGCATAAAATGAACCGATTCTGGTAATTGCCTTTCCTGTGAAAAAGGCGCCCATGTTGAGAAAATAGGGCGATTTTCTTCCCGATTTAAGCGTAAAATTTCCGAACTTGAGCGCCTGCATGGAAAGGAGAAACTCAATGAAATTTTTTTGATAATCTTTCATCTGCATTATTGCCATATATTTTCATTGAAACGCCAGAATATCTCTTATTTTGTTCCCCTTTTGCTCGCAATATGTAGGTTCAAAGCTGAGTTACTGTCCATTGAATTGTGAAAGCCATACAACAGATTAAGTAATTCACATACGTGCAAAATGAAGATTGCACATAAAACGCACGCGTATTTCCTCAAACAGCATAAACGCAACATTCGGCATAGAGAAACTTTTTTAAAAAAGCAGGATTAATGGGAAAAGAAGAGTAAAATAATGAAAACAGTATCAAAGATACCTGCTTTTTTAGTGAATAACGTTTTTACCAAAGATCGCTAAAAATGAGCGATTACGATTCTTCTTCGACTACTTCCGCCTGTGGCGCGTTTTTTTTAATCGACTCAATTCCATTGAGGCACGCTGCTTTTGACGAATAGCCTTCACCTGTGGCAATCACTTCGCCATTGGGGGCTTTTAGCCTGAAGCGCCATTCGCCTTTTTTGTCCTTGTACACTTCAAATTTTGCAGCCATAAAAGAACCTCCCTTTCAGGATGTGATCTAAATGAAGTAACGCCGAAAGTCTAAATTCGTCAAGCATATTAATGTTCCCAGAGAGCAGAGCGCAGGCCGGAAAATCTGCGGACCTGGCGCATCGCTGCGAGGCTGAAAATGTCGGGATTTCCCCAAATCTGAATTGATTCGCGTGCCCGTGTGACCGCAGTATAGAGAAGCTCTCGTGTAAGCACGGGCGTGAAGTCCGGCGGAATGATGAAAATCACGTTTTTAAACTCCGAGCCCTGACTTTTGTGTACAGTAAATGCGTGGGCGGAAGTGAATTCAGGTAGGCGAAAAACATTTATTGTTCGGATCGTACCAGTAGGTGCTTCCGGGAAATGAGCCAGCAGTTGGCCTGTTGCCGCGTCCCTTCGCACAATTCCGATATCGCCGTTGAAGAGATTGAGTTCGTAATTGTTTTGCACAATCATAATGGGCTTGCCGTGATATAATCCTGCCCACCCGGTTTGTTCACCGAATCTGCGTTTCATTGCGTGTTCAATAAGAGTGCCGATATTCTCCGCTCCCCACTGTCCCCGGCGATGCGCACACAGAATCACGAGATCGAATAACCTGTTCATTGCGGGGATGATGTCGCCGCGTGCAAGGAAATCCCACGAACCGCTATTAACAAGCTCATGTATTTTTTCAATCAACTCGCTTTTCTTTATTATTGTTTCAATGGAAATGCCATCGTACGCGTGCGATGAGAGATTGGCGGCTATTGTGTCGATATTACCGTCATTGATATCTCTTGCAAGTGTGGCGATTCCTTCCTGAAACCGGTAGCTTTTATCTAAAAAGATGATGGCATCATGAAGTGGATGAGCGCTTTGTTTGATGGGAAGTGAATAACCGGCTGACTTACGGGCAAGATCGGCAAATTCTGTGGAAAAACCATTATGCTCCGCGCGTGTACCACAGATATCGCCGAGCACAGATCCCGCTTCAACAGATGCGAGCTGATCGCGGTCACCAAGGAGAATTACCCTTGCATGGGAAGGTATTGCGGAAAAAAGTTTTGCCATAAGCGCAAGATCGACCATGGAGGATTCATCAATTACAATCAGATCGCACGTAAGAGGGTTTTCTTCGTTATGATGGAAATATGGGCTTTGAGGAATTGGTCCAAGAAGCCTATGAATGGTCGAAGCGTCGCGCGGAAATATTTTTTTTATTGAATCGGGCAGCGCTGAAAGCATTCCCTGTTCGGAAAGCGCCAGTTCGATTGATTCTTTCATGCGGGTGGCGGCTTTTCCGGTAGGTGCGGCGAGAGCAATTTTTTTTGCATCGCCGAATTGTTCCAGAAATATCGCAATGATTTTAGCCACAGTCGATGTTTTGCCTGTTCCCGGACCGCCCGATATGACGGTGAAACTGTACGTGAGCGCACGAAGGGCGGCCAATCGCTGGAAATTTACGCTGCCGTCTGAATTATCAGGAAAATAGTGGTGGAGTGATTTTTTGAGAAAATCTTCATTGTGAAGATACGGTTCTTTTTGTGCTAGAAGATGTTTAATCTTTTTCACAAGTACCTGCTCGTAATGCCAGTAGCGATACAGATACAGGTGGCCGTGATGCCAGATGAGAGGTTTTAGTTCGCCGGGGGATCCCACCACCGGTGATTGGTTCAGGGAAGCAATCCATTTTGATGATTTTGGAAGTTTTTCCTCAGGTATTTCATCGGATGTTTCTGCCTGAAGCGCTTCCTGAAGTGTTGTACCGGCGATTGAATTGAGATCGATGCAGGTATCGCCCTCGGAAATGCGGTTGCATAGAATCGCACCGGCAAGTGCGGTCTCGTAATTCGCATTGTGTTCGGCAAGAAATCGAAAAAATTCTCTGTCGACATCTGAAAAAAGCGGCGATGAGAGCAATGAAGGAATAGTGATCATGCAATCTCCCTCCCAAGATAGTCCTCAAGAGTTGTGATGCGTTGCTTTGATGGGGGTTCGAAGTATACCCCTGTGTGCGGTGATTCAGCATCAATGCCGCGAATAAAAAAATAAAATATTCCTCCAAAATGATCATCGTATTTATATCCGGGAAGTGTACGTGTAAGATGCCGATGAAGAGCAACGGCGTAGAGATGACATTGGAGAAAATAGTGTTTTTCGAGCATCGCACTGTAGAGATTTTCTTTGCGATATGATTCAGCGGAATCGCCTAAGTGGTTGGATTTCCAGTCGACAAGGAACCATTTTCCATGGATTGTGAAGACAAGATCGATGAAACCGCGAACAAAACCTTGAGTCTCTTCAAGTCCGAGTCTGGAAAGAAAAATAGGTTTGCGTTCGGGATGATCTGAGTAATTGCCGATGATGAGTTCCGCGAGTTTTCCAGGCGATATTTTCGATGCGGGAAAATAGAATTCGAGTTCGTGAATGCGCATCGACGGGGTGATTTCAGCAAGGCAAAAGGTGGCGTTTTCGCTTTTGAGGGGATGGTTGAGTACTGCCTGGATGTTATTCCTGATGATCGGCATCCATTGTTCATCAATGCGGTAATTGCGCAATAAATCTTTAATGATGTTTTGTGATTCATCTGAAGTGGGATTTTGAAAATCGATATTCTCGAATACTTCATGAATGAAAAGCCCCGCCTGCGTACCGCGGGGAAATGTGTGAATAGTAAAATCTAAGTGGCGTGCTTCATTTTCTTCTTTGCCTTCATCGTCTATCTTTTCGTGAAAATCTTCTCGTGCGTTGAAAATAAGGGATGAAAAGCTGGTGAGTGACCATGATTGCTTAATTTCACTCTTATTGAAGTTGCGGCATGAGAGCGCGGGAAATGATTTTTCATTATCTTTTTTTTCATCTTCCATTGCGAGTTTTTCAATATTCTGTTGGGATATTACTCGGATAGAAATAGCTCTTTTCGATTGAGTTTCGAGTTCCTGAATATCTTCAAGCATGTCGGATGATTTATTTGCCCACTGAACTGTGTTGCTTTCCAGAAATTCGTTTAAAGAGGTGATCCTGTTGCTGTGAAACACATACATCGGCGCTGAAAGGTCGGACTGGTTGATGTTTCCCCATAGCGTATAGCATCGCACTTTTGCACGGGTGAGCGCGACATACATAAGCCGAATTGATTCTGAAAGTTCTTCTGTAAGAACCTGCTGTGCTTCAGTATTCTGTGTAGAAAGATTAAGGACAGTTCGTACTTTCTCTGGGTCGGAAGATGTGTCATGATAGATGCATGCTTCAGAATGTATTTTAGCAGAATCGTAGAGGAATGGTGCAAATACAATGGGAAACTCAAGGCCTTTGCTCTTATGAATGGTGAGTATTTTTACTGCGTATTCGTCGGTTTCAAGGCGGAGTTTTATTTCATCGGCTTCAAGGGATTTTTCTTCTGAAAACCATTTCAGAATGCCCTCAATGCCAAAACGATGCTCTCGTTCGGCACGATGGATGAGTTCGGCGAGATGGAAGAGATTTGTAAGTTTTCTTTCTCCATCTTCAAGCGATGCAAGATGTGAAGCGATTTGATTTTCCTGCATAAACCGCCAGAACATTGTAATAAATCCGCGCTGTTCCCAGATTTCCCGATAGCGCGTAAATCGCACAAGATATTCTGCAAGTTTTTCTTCAGTGTTTACTATTTCAGCAATTGCGGAAACGGTGTTTCCAAAAAAATCCGTTGTAAGAGCGGCGACAAGATAGCTGCGGTTTGAGGGTTCTGCAATCGAGCTCATAACACGTTCCATGTGGAGTGCTTCATCTGATTCCAGAACGCTTTCGGTGCCGTAGGTGACGCAGGGAATTCCGTGTGTGCGCAGTGCGCGCGCCAGAGCTTTGCTTTGTTCATTTTTTCGGACAAGGATGGCCATCTCTCCAGGATTGATGCCGTGTTCTGTTAATGTTTTAATTTCACTAATAATAAGCGCAGGAATGATCGCATTGAGATCCTCTTTTCGTATTGCTTTTTCATCGCTTTCACTGTTTATGGTGTTGGTAATAAACCAGATGGTAAGCGGTGAGCCCTCAGGTAGCTTATGTGCGATTTCAATTTCACTTTCTTTTTTTGCAGGTTTCACCTGGTTGTACTCGATTCCCTCAATTACAAACGGACTGTTTAATGTGCTTTTGTGTATTCCAAAGATTGCATTTATCGCATGCACTAAATCGGGGTGTGAGCGATAATTTTTTGGAAGTGTGAATCTGTTATCGCATTGCGAAGAAGCGCGGAGATACGCGAAGATGTCTGCGCCGCGAAATTTGTAAATAGCCTGCTTGGGATCGCCGATCATGTAAAGAGGACAGTGATTGCGGAAGACAAGGCTGAAAATTTCGTACTGGAGAGGATCTGTGTCCTGAAACTCGTCAATGAGCGCAGCATGAAAGCGTGTACGGATGCGGTGTGCGAGCGATGAGTTAGAGTCGCCTTTTAGCGCGTGGTACATGCTCGTGAGAAGATCTTCAAAAGTTCTTACGTTTTTGCGAAGTCTATGAGAAGAAAGATATGACTCGATTTCCTGAATGAATTCTTTTTTAAGACTTATAAGGTAGCCATCTAAATCATTCAGCAATTCATTTTGTTCCTTGAGAAATTCATCGAGTTTTTGGCAGAAGGGGTGCGCAATTGTCACAGTTTTCTCATTAAGGAGGGAGAACGAGAAATATTCAATTTTACTATAGTTTGTTGATAACACCTCATTTGCCTGAAGGAAGGAATTCATTTGTGCAATCCTGTCTTTCATGTATCGCTTTTGATATTTCCTGCCATTGAGTTTTCTTGCATCAATTGCAGCTTCAATCTGAGAGCAAATTTCTTCTCTGGATGAATCCCAGATTGTTTTTAAGGAATTGAACATCTCCTCAAGTTGCGTGTATTCATTGTCGATTTTTGTGATATCGGAAACATCCTGATCCGGAAGAATAATAAGTTTGGGATCGAGCGGTCGTATTTTTGCAAGTGCAGAGAGCGCAGATGGAGTAAATTCTTTCGTTGCGGCATAGCGGACAAATGCCTTGCCGGCAGTGTACATTTTTTTTCTCCAGAAATCTTTTGCGGCTTCATCGATGAGGATATTTGCATCAGCGAGGAGTTCGGTATCGAAAAGCGAACTCGACTCAAACGCGTTCTCCATGAGCATTCGCTGACAGAACCCGTGGATGGTGAAGACCGGCGCACGGTCGAAATTGTGAAGAGCAGTTTTGAGCAAATCTATTACATCTGGTTTTGTTCCATAGCGATTGAAAAGCCGCTGTAAGAGCTCATAGTCTCTGTCGTTCTGTGGTACATGTTTTGACTTGAAAATATCGAATGATTTTCTCAGCATCGCGCGAATGCGCCCCTTGAGCTCTTCAGTGGCTGCAACAGTGAAGGTGACGACTAATATTTTTTCAATTGGGATGGATTTTTCCAAAAGCAGATGGATGACAATGGCGCAGATTGCATACGTTTTGCCGGTACCGGCGCTTGCTTCAATCAGATTGACTCCTTCAAGAGGCGGCATCGTCAGATCAAGCGGTGAAAAGCGGGGCTTCATGGTTCCGGTGCCTCCATTGCATCAAATATCGGGGTAAAAATATTGATAGCATTCTCATGGAATTGTTCGCCGAAAAGCTCCTTTTCGTCCATATTCCTGAAGCATAAATCCTGATAAGGATCGTCTTTTTCCATATACACTTCACCGTAATTCGATGACCATTTTCTAAGCGCTGCTTGAACAGCTGCGGTAATCTTGTTCGTATTCCTGTATTCTAAAAAATAATCCAGCGCGCATTCTGGAATAAAATGGAATAATTCAACTTCATGCGTAATGGCAAGATGCGCAAGATCGGAAAGAAGCTTATGTGCAGCTGAATGATTTAGGGGTCGAAATATGATGATATCATGTATGTTTTGATGCGCGCTTCCGGTGCACACAATCGCAGTTTTTTTCGGTAGATGTACATCTTCCAGTGTGCACAGCGCAAGATGATATATCCAGCCTTTTATAATGTGTTTTGCTCTCATGCTGGCAGGGTGAAAGATGGTCTGATAATTTTCATATACAGTATGCAACATTCCGCTGAGTGTTGCTGTCGCGGCGGATAGTTTTAATTCGACATACACTGGTGGAAATGATGTGTCTGAAAGAAATTCAGATGCTTTCTGTGCAAAGGCCTGTGTTGCATTGTATAGCTGTTCAAAAGCGACCATGCCGACTGTCCCGTGAGGAAGAAGGCCCATTGAGCGGAAAATTTGAAAGGCATTTTGTTTCAATTCGTTCGGAACATCTTTGTTGAGCAGATCATCAAGCAACATGGATTTTATTTGAAAATCACTACGGCGGTCTATTGAAAAAGGTTCGTCGTCTTCGGTTTCTTGTGCTTCTTTTCTGAAACGAAGACCAAGTCCACGTTGCAGGAAATACTTTGCCGGATTTTCAAAAAATGAACACAGTTCGGCAAGAGAAAGATCTTTGAAAACAGGATCGGAAATTTTGCCATCAATGAAGGTCGGCAGCGGGGTGCGATTCGGCTGAACGAGCTTTTTCGCTATATGTAGATTTTCCTCCGAATAGCTGAAGAGGCTTCCGCCGGTAAAATACCGTTTGCTGAAGGGCTGAAGAGGATGCTTGATCACAATTGTATTGAAAATCGAGGGGCTGAGTCTCTCCTGCAAATAATCGATGAGTTCGCCTACCACAACCGAAGGAGGTATTTCGCTTGAATCAACGATGCTTTGCCCTGTATAGCTGATGTAAAGCTTTTCTTTTGCAGAAATAAGCGCTTCAAGAAAAAGATAGCGATCTTCATCGCGTAAAGAACGATCGCCAGGCCGTGGGCTTTTTGCCATAAGATCAAACGCAATGTTGCTATCCTGTCGCGGGAAAATGCCGTCGTTCATACCGATGAGGCATATCACCTTAAACGGGATGCTTCGCATGGGAAGCATCGCGCAGAAGGTGAGCTTGCCGCTTAAAAAATTATGCACCGAGACATGTTCGGCAAGGAGTGTCTCGAGATACGCGCGTATCACACAGAAATGGACAGATCGCACATAGTCTGAAGAAGTGGAAATAGAAGAGAGTTTTGCAAGCGCTTCATCAATGAGTTGATAGTGAGGATTGCCTTCATCGCTTAAATCGAGAAAACGGGCAGTCCATTCAGAAAGTATTGCCTGCCACTCTGAAAGGGTGTGTGGTTTTGAAAGGATGTGAATAAAATCATGCAGATCGTGAATGAAACGTGAAAATTTACCTAAAAGATCGGCAGAACTCCCCTCAATTTGATTATACGGTACAATGCCATCGAGAAAAGCTTCTTCCGGCATTGCGAATCCGAGAAACATTCGATCAATTCCGGCTTTCCATGTGTTTTCAGCCGCTTCCAGAATTTCAAGGGATTTTTTATCGGCTGCATCAAAGCCCCATCGGATTCTGGTCTCGCCGATCCATTTTTTAATGAGGGCAAGATCATCGTCGGTAATTTTCAGGCGTTTCTGTAAAGGTTTTTTTTCGAGCAGATCCAGCACCACGCTTGCTTCAAAACGGGATGCGGCGACATCGAGGAGCGAAAAAAATGATGCAACAGCCGCGTGTTCGCTTTTTGGTGAACGGTCGGAAATTGTGTAGGGAATTGCCGGTTGCGAAGATGAAAAGACTGCATCGATGTAGGGAGCGTAGCGCTCAATGTCAGGCGTCATGACGATAATTTCGTTTAGGCGCGGAGCATCAGTGGTATTTAAAATATCAAGCAGATAATCGAGCAAAACTTCTGCTTCTCGCATCGCCGAATGACAGGAGACAATTGAAATTGATGAATCTCCTCTGGCGATATGATTGTAATCCGTATTTTTGTTGTGCAGAATATCGCACTGGAGACTGCAAAGGAGCGAGCGGTTTTCCCTGATGTCTTCAACAAAGAGACTTTTGAAAATAATTTCATGTGTGCGGTGAAGCTCTTGGAGGAAGCCGCGGCCGATGTTTCCAAAAGATTCGAGAAGGGCATTAGGGCATTCAATGCGATCATTTGATGTCGGAGTTCTTGTCTTGTTCCGCGATGCGCGCATATCATCATGCAATGTTGTCGGATGCAGCAAAAACATATGAACAGGGCATAGGGAGGATATGGCACTAAGAACTTCCACATGCAGGGGAGGCAGAATGGGAATCCCGAATACGATTACCCGTGCCGGCAATGCATCCCTGTTCACCTGGTTTTTTTGAATAGCCGAGAGAATATCTTTAAAGTGATCAATTCGGTGCTTTGCGTGAAGCTTTGTTTGTATTGACTGCCAGAGGGCGCACTGCCATTGGCAGTTTTTTGAAAAATCGGAATTATTAGATAAATACGCGCTATCGGGTTGGGTTTTCCCTTCTTCCCATGCGGTGATGTAATCGGGGCGGAATGTGAGATACTGGTCTAATGTATAGGCGATGCGCGTCGCAAGCTGCCATCTTTTAAGCCCATCATGGTCATGTGTGAGGTACTGGCATATATCTGAAAACTCAGGTGGGGACTCTTCGGTAATGCGTGCCAATTCATCCATTAGAAGCCAGCTCAAATTATCCCGGTTGAAAGGATCATAGGAAGAAGCCGGTTGCGTTCCAGGCACGGAATGAAAAATTTCATCCAGTAATTTGTTTGGGAAAAGATATTTGAACGAAGCCCATGAACCGAACTTTTCCGAAAGCCTGAGTGAAAGCCATTTTTGCATTCCCTGGCTCTGCACCATAATAATTTCCTGTGCAAGGGGAGAGGCCGGGAGATTGTCGCGCAGAAAGACATAGAGCTCGTCTTTCAGCTTTTCAAGCGAGTTGCTCATGTAGACAGTGAACATGGCCGATACCGGAATAGTGTAACATTTTAGGCGCTTTTTGTCAATAGCGATAAGGGAAGTCAAAAAAATTTCACTGGTGTCCGCACAGCATCAAAATTGATGCTGAATCTGGATATGAAGAAGTAAGGTATCGACAAATTTTCGTTTAATCGGTGGTTATCTCCTCTATGATATGAAACAGTGCACCCGGTACACACAGGGGCACGTTGGAGCAGGAGAATACAATAAAAGCCGCGGAAAAACCGCGGCTTTCGCATGCGGTGGCAATATGTGAATTTAAATGCTCAGCATTGCCCCCACATGAATAGAATTGGATTGTATTGTAATTTCGTTTTCCTGTTTGGAATAGTTGTACACATATTCCGCGAAGAGCCGTGTCATGGGAATAAAGGAAAATCCAACGCCGATTGCGAAATAATACGAGCCGAATTTTTTATCATTTTTTTCAGCGCCGGGAGTGTCCAGCTCATACGATTCGTTAATGGCTATTCCTGCGCGGGCGAAAGGATTGACGGGTATCACCGGCAGATCGATTGTCCCCATCACATCGAGGCCATACGATACGCGAGTGGCATCGATGTCAGTGCCATTGATATCGACTGTTGCGTCTGCCCGCTGATAGAAGCCGCCAAGACCAACACTAAACAAAAGCGGAATGCCCATGGTGATATGGCCGAAAAAGCCGTATTCCCATCCGTTCATGTCTTTGGTATAGGCTTCGGTTTGGAGAGACGCAAGCGAATATCCGCCGTATACTCCCACGTCGACAATGGCGTAGCTTGATGCGGGTACCAGCACAAGTGCGGTCAAAACAAGGGCTGTAAGTTTTAGCATTCTCATGGTAAATACATACCTCCAAAAAGAAATTCGGCGCATGCGTGCGCCGCTACGACTTCGATTATTAAAATAGTATACGTAACGGGGATTGTCAATCACAAATTGAGAAGGTTCCTTTTTTTTCCATTACTATTTCACTCCCACAGCACCGTTTTTTCTCACAATTTCTTTTGAAATATTGGAGACTGTGTGACATCCGGTCAGTATCATCGCCTGTTCGAATTCATAATGGAGGCGCTCAAGATAAAAAGATACGCCGCGCGCGCCCATGCCAACCGCTGCAATGGCAATCGGCCTTCCTATCAAGGCCGCATCCGCGCCAAGAGCAAGCGCTTTCAGCACATCGACTCCTGTGCGAAACCCCCCATCGATGAGGATTCGTATCCGCCCTTTGACTTCCCGTACAATATCTTCAAGAACATCCATTGCACCTGCCATTTCATCGAGGACACGACCGCCGTGGTTGGAGACGACGATTGCATGCGCACCTGCCTCAACTGCCAGCACCGCGTCGCGCGGATTCATAACACCTTTAAGAATAAAAGGTATTTCCGTTGAAAAGATCAGCTCTCTGAGGGCTTCGATGCTTTTTGGACCGACAGGCTGGTTTTTCATCGCCATGGTCTTGAACACAAGTGCGTCAATATCAATACCTACTGCGATGGAGCGGGCTTTTTCTGCGGCTCGTATACGCGCGATTATTTCTCTGTTGTCGCTTCTCGGCTTGAAAATTGGTATACCCATTCCTTCGTATTCGGCAAGGGCTTGAATCCCGAGTTTATACTTGTCGGGGGTGGCGCCGTCCCCCACAAAGGCGATGGTTCCCGCGTCAAGGCATCCTTTTACGACAGCTCTGTTGTACTCAAGCTCGTCCATTGCACCGCCCATGTTGGTGACTGTTCCGGTAATGGGGGCCGCCATGACTGGAAACGAGAGCTTTTGACCGAAAAAGATAGTCGATGTGTCGGGGGTGGTGACGTCGTGAATGATGCGCGTGGAAATTTTATATTTTTTCAGGGCTTCAATATTGCTGCGAAACGATGAACCGCTGCCAATTCCTCCCATCCCTGGCACGCCGCTCGGGCAGTCTTTGCCGTCACAGGCTTTACAAACATAGCAAAATTTTTTCAGTTTTTCCCGTGCGGAAAGATTGATGGCCTCCATGCTGATTTCATCACCGGTGAAGATCTCAATGCGTATGAGATCCTTACAGCGCTTGACCGCTTTTTCGGCTTCTTCCAGGGTTTCGGCAACGGCAATGATGTGACCCGCTTTTTCTACATTCGAGCGTGGTCGTATGATGCGGTCGCCGGGTTTTACGTTCATAAAAATTTCTTCGATGCCGGGTACTTTAAGCGCTTCTTCAAGGCCGGTTATTCGCCGGACGATACCCGGTTCGGCGATAATGGCACGCTCGATGCTCACCCTGCGATAGAGTGGTTCCAGATTCGAAGGCTCCTGTCCGAGGGCAACCTCAATTGCGGCTTGCAAAAGATTGATGCCGGTGGAAAGGGGATACGTGTAGGCAGACATGAAGCCTCCAGAGAGGCGCGCCGCAATTTCGCCCACCATCGCTCCCTTTTCGGTTATTTTAATATCACCCTTGGCACATCCGGGATTTATGCCCAATGCCTTGATTCCAAGTTTGAAGACTTCGCAGGCTGCATCCTGAAGCTCTTTCGGTAAATGTGACGGCATAGTATGGCCTGTCTCAACAAAATATGGAGGATACTCGATAATGCGATCCGCCACGCCGGTGATGATGATTTCACCGTTGTAAATGACCGCATCGATGGACAGTTCCGGTCCTTCCATGTATTCTTCAACGATGAGCTCGCCGCTCGGTGAAGCGCTTTTTGCAAAATGAAACGCCTCGGCGATTTTTGATCTTGAATCGATGCGCATCACGCCGCGGGCGCCCATGTTATCGGCAGGCTTCATCACTACCGGGAATTTCAAAATATGGCAGGCGCGTTTGGCGTCTGCAAGCGACCAGACGGGGAGAAATTTCGGGCATGGCACATGATGCTCGGTGAGGCGCATGCGCATCTTGATTTTATTGGTAGCGGCTTCGGCATCTTCGAAGCGGATGCCGGGAAGTCCAAGTGCGTTCGCCACTGCCGCCACTGTCATTGATGCGTCGGTTCCTGCAGTCACTACCGCACTTATGGGCGTAAGTTCATTTTGTGAACGCGCGACTCGAACAGAACCCTCAATATCCCGCGTGCTCATCACAATCGGGATATCGGCGTATTTCATGCCGATGGCATTCGGGTTGTAATCGGTGACGATGGTCTGAAGACCCATTCTCTGCGCATTTTGTATAAGCGGAACCTGGAGGAGTCCTCCCCCAATGATCATGACCGTTTTTTTCATACGTACACTCCAGCTGCGGTGAAATGATTATGAAGTCCCTACTATTATCGGCAAAAAAATATTGTATTATGTCACATTTTTTGAAATAATTTTACAATTTCAAGAATTTTTGCATGTTAAAGATAAGTGTATAAATGATTGACGTGATAATTTGAATTTTCAATCTCTTCTATTTGAAGCAAGGACAGACGAATTTCTAAAAAATCATATGGAGATGTGATATCGAGAAGAAAAATAGAACAGTGATGATTTTTATATGCCTGCTTGTGATTGCGGGTGCTGCGCCGCTTTCTGGCCGTAATGCATTGCGATTTGCGCTTTTCGATACGGACGGGAATCTTGTCACCCTTTCGTCACTGATAAAGGAAAAGCCTGTGGTGCTGAGTTTTTTTGCAAGCTATTGTATCCCCTGCAAAAGAGAAATTCCCGCACTTGTTGAGATGGAACAAAACAATCAGGGGAAGTTTCATCTGGTGCTTGTAAGTATCGACCGTGAAGGAAAAACAAAAGCGCTTGAGTTTTTACATGAAGTCAAGGTTGCTCGTTCATGCCTCCTGGATATGTATCAGGAAACAGCTAAGAAATATATTCCCGATCTGAAAATCCCGGCGGTGTTTTTGATAGATAAAAAAGGAAATATTGTGTTCCAGGAAATTGGGGAAAAAGCAGATACCATACAAAGGCTCGAAGCAAAACTGAAATTGCTTTGACTGAAGTGGTTTTCTGCGCTTTTGCATGTGCCATGCTATTCATCATACTCGTAGGTTAGCGAAAGCGAACTGACCGATGAGCTTACCGCTTCTTTGGCTTTCACGCCGTCCTTGAACACGCGGATGGCGAGAAAGTCGGCGGTATTGGATGTGGTGATCGACACTGAGAGAGAATCGATTTCTCCGATTTCATATTCGCTGTAATAAATGGTTGCGCCCGTACCGGTATCGAACGACGATGCTGAAGTAAATGCCACAGCCGGACTATCATCCACCGTATAGCTTCCGGTAAAACTCTGATAGTACGAGAAAATTCGCAGAGTGATGGGATCGCGAGGCTCATCATCGCATTTGAGAATTGCGAATATTAAAAGTAGAAGGGAGGTGAAAAATATTTTTTTCATCGATTGTCGAATACCGAACGAATTATGAATCTGACGAGGAGTCGGAGGAAGAATCATCGGAGCTTTCTCCATATGTATATGTGGTATTCAGCCGTATGATGGAGGGATACGAACTGGCATCCTGGCTGACTTCCTTAACCTTTTCGTCGCCTTTATAAATTTTTATTGCAAGCGATGAAGATATCTGAAGGGTTATTACTTCTATTTCAACTTCTTCGAGATCTTCAAGGATAATCTCCAGGTAATACACGCTTCCCTGCGGGGTAGTGACGGTGAAAAACTGAGGAGATTCGCCGTTTTCTATGTACCAGCCTGCAAACCCCGCGTTAGCTTCTGAACTGTAGCAAAAAATGCGAATTTTAATGGGATATTTCTCTTCCTCATTGCATCCGGCAGCGATGAAAATACACAGGGCGAGGACACATATTGATAATATTCTTTTCGTTTTCACAGCGTGGTTTTTCCTTTCTACAATTATATTAATCCTGCGATTTGTATGGGTAAAATGTCAAGTAATTATGCGGTATGGGGATTGGAGAGCAATGAGGGTCAGAGCCCTTTTTTGGGGCACGGCCATTTTTGAATAAAAAAAGAGCCGTGTTCTGGCTCTTTTTTGATATAAAGAAAGTATCGTTATACTTACTTCTTCGCTTTCGACTTTTGTGCAGGGTTTTGTTTCACAGGGGCTTTTGAAACCGCCGCTTTTTTGGCAAGCAGGGTGTCCATCCATTGTGATATTTGAATGAATATTTTTTCTCGGTTCACTTCATTGAAGTTTTCATGATAATTTTCTTCATAGCGATGATAGGTGAGAAGATTTGCGGGAATTTTTTTAAGCGCAGCTTCGCTCACTTCCGGATCCGCCAGCTTGTCCATGCCGGCAACGACTGCGAAGACGGGGAATTTTTTCCAGAACGCAATATTGTTGAGTACCCATTCCTGCGTTTTCATCGACTCGACGCCGAGACGAACCGACGCGTGCGTTCCGCGAAGCCCTGCGGCTTCATCGGCATGATGCCTTGCGGTGATGTCTTTATCGTGGGTGAGATTGTCTGTGAGCGGCTCGGGTTTGATTGCCATTTTTGGAACAATCTTCACCAGGATTTTTGAAAGCTTTAAAAGAACCGGCGGCACTTCGACTTTGTTTTTCAGCCAGGGTGATGAGATGATGAAGCCTTTGATATCGGCATCGCGGCCGATGGTGAGTCCATAGTAAAGTGAAATAAGACCGCCGTTTGAATGAGAAATGATGAAGATCGGAACTCCGGGATGTTTTGCGGCAACCCATTTTACGAATTTATCGACATCGCTTGCATATTGATCGTAGGAATCAATGTGGAAATAGACTTTGCCGCCGGGATTGTACTGGGGGTAAGTACCGTGCCATCGAAGATCGGGCGCGTAGGTTGCAATGCCCTTTTTCATGAAAAAAAGCGCGGGCGTCACCCAGTCGCCGGCATGTGCCATTCCTCCATGAATGCCAATGAAAACCGCACGCAGTTTTGTTTTTGGCATCCATACATAGGTGAGAAGTTTTGTTTGCTCATCAACCTGAAATACTTCACGGGACGTTTCAGAAAAGTTCATGGTGATACCTCTCTTTTTTATTTAACTGATACAATGAGTGTGCCGATTGTACCCGGCAGATTATTTTGCGTAAAAACGTCCGCATCATGGTGATGCGGATTTCATTTGTAAATGAATTTTTTTCTTTTAGCTGAATTTATTTGTGTTTTTAATCAAAACGATGATTCTATATTATCGTATGTAAAGGGTGGACATCATGAAGAAAATCGGATTCGACAACCAAAAATATCTCAGGGTAGAAAAAGCGGCGAATTTAGAACGGGTGGTGACGTTTAACAATACGCTTTCCCTTGAATTTGGCGGAAACTTGCTGTACGATGATCATGCCGCAGGGGTGATGCCGGGCTTTGAGCTTCGCGTCAAAATGCGCCTTCTCAGGGTGCTCAGCATCAGTGCCGACATCATCCTCGGTATGCATGCCGGTGATATTGATCGAAAAAAAGTGAAAGCAGATTCTGGCACACGTATGATGCAGAGGCGCTGAAGCGTATTGACGATCTCAAACGATGAGGCAAATTTTTCACGCTCCCGATTTGATAAAAAAATGTTTTCCCGCGTGTGTACGTCATTTCTTCTATTGAGGGCAATCCCGTCTTTTCATCGGTTCGGTCGATGTGCCTCAAAGTATTTTTTCTACTTTTACACGCTTTTCGGCATGGAGGTTGCCTTCGGATGCGGTTTTTTTGGAAAGAAAGATCACTTTATCATCGCCATCGTGCGGAGTGCCCGCTACCACGTGTACCGAGCGAAGTCCTCCCAGCCACCAGCGCGCGTCTGACACGTAGAGCAGATCGCCCTCTTCGGCCTTCATCCTTTCCATTGCTCTGTGGCTCAATCGAATGCCATCCAGCTCAGTAAGATGGAGATTGCCGGTGATGTGTTTCCCGGGTACATGATCGTGCGGGGGTTTTCCGCCTTTGTATATGCGCTTGGCTTCCTCAAGCGAATCGATTACCAGACCGATGAGCTCTTCGGGTTTTTTTGGCCTGGTCATGAGACTTACCCCGACGCCAATTGCACTACATACCACAATGCCGTACAACGCGCGTATAAACTCATATCCTTCCGGCGCAATACCGTGTCCGAAGGGTTTGATGAGCCACGGAAACTTGATTGAAAGCACCACAAAAATGCCGCCGCCCGTAATGGTCCAGAATGCGGCGGCGCTGGTATAGCGTTTCCAGAATGCAGCAAGGAGAATTGCCACTATCATCGGCGGGGTAACGGCGGCGGTGAAGGCGCCGTGTGCCACATAGATGGACTGGAAGCGCATGAAGATGGGAACAAGAATGATACCGAAAAACGATGTGAAAAGCGATATGGTCCGCGCCCAT
>DYLV01000176.1 GCA_020721925.1 Leptospira biflexa | reverse complement strand
ATCGCAAAAAGGGCTTTCTTTTTTTACAGGTCTCCTTTATTTTACGCTATCAATTTATTATCACCCATCAATTTTGCATGGGACAGGAGTGCTTTTTCTTTGATAAAAAGGAAGCCTCTAACACCATCTGACATATGGATATTACATTGTATGCACATAATATTGGCAAAACCAATTTTTGTGATGTTGATTATATTGATGAAACAGATTTTTATAAGTTTTCATGCAAGGGAGAAGTGCGATCACTAGCACCCGTTCGCACAGTACATGCTTCCTGATTGTCATCCATTCCGCACATCACGCATGAAATGGTGATAATGCATTATTTCACCGCTATCTTGCGCTTCTTCGGATCAATTGCTTCCTGTATTCCTTCGCCGATGAGATTATATGAGGTAATGGTGAGAAAAATGGCAAAGCCCGGAATAATGGTCATCCACCAGGCAATATCGAGAAACTGATTGGAGTTTGAAAGAATCTGTCCCCAGCTCGGTGTGGGCGGCTGCACTCCCAGGCCGAGAAAGCTCAGCGACGACTCGATGAGAATGGTGGAGGCCACACCAAATGACGCGGTCACCAGTACGGGAGCAAGCGCATTGGGAAGCATATGTCGTATAATAATCCGCCAGTCTCGCGCGCCAATTGCTCTCGAGGCGGTAATGAAATCCATTTCCCGCAATTTAAAAAATTCACCCCGCACAATGCGCGCGACACCCGGCCAACCGGTTATGCCGATGACTACCATCACGCTCACCATGCTCGGCCCCCACAGTGCCAGAATAGTAAGAATAAGAAAAAAGGTTGGGAAGCAAATCACCATTTCGATAAATCGGGAGATGACCAAATCCACCCAGCCTCCGTAATACCCTGCAAGTGCTCCTATAATAATGCCGATGGTCACATAGATTGCCACTGCGATGAATCCCACCAGAAGTGAAATCCGTGTTCCGTATATCATTCGCGCGGCAAGGTCGCGTCCCTTCTCATCGGTTCCCATGATATGCCGGCTTCCGGGGGGTATGAGTATTTCCTCAAGATTGTACTCCGAATAGGAATAAGGAATTGGCGGAAATAGCTTAAATCCGCGAAATTCTTCACTTCGAAGATCAAGCCCGCGCAAGTGGGCATAATCGCGAAAGAGAGGAAAATATACAGAACCCTGCGTGTCGATATAAATATACGGTTTATTATGTGCAATGAGCGGCGCAACGAGGGCGAGCAGCGCAAGCAGCGCAATGACAACCAGCCCTGCCATTGCCAGCCGATTACGCGAAAACTCTTTCCATACCTCACCCCAGTAGCTCTGCGATCTCATAATTTGGCCTCCAGACGTATTCGCGGATCAACCAGACCGTAGAGAAGATCAGCGATGAAAATTCCCGCCAGAGTGAGAAGCGCCGAAAGCGAAGTGATTGCCATGATGACGGGAATATCGCGCGAAAAAATCGCATCGAACGCAAGCCGTCCAAGACCGGGGATGGAAAAGATTTTTTCCACGATGACGCTGCCGCCCAGAAGCGCCGGGAGAAGCGATGCCGCAAGCGTCACAAGCGGAACCAGTGAATTTCGGAACGCATGCAGAAACACTACCCGATTAAAAGAAAGACCTTTTGAACGCGCAGTAATGATATATTGTTGATTGATAACCTCAAGCATGTTCGCACGGGCATAGCGGGAAAGAAATGCGAAGCTTCCATACGTCAGCGTCACAACCGGCAGAACCAAATGCCACACAACATTCACCACCATAGTAAAAAAACTGGCATTCTCGGCCCAATCCGACATTATGCCGTCCAGCGGAAAGAGATTCAAATATTCGCTGCTTGAAAAAAACATGAGAAGCAGCAATGCAACCCAGAAATGCGGCAACGAATAGAGAATAAAAAGCCCCAAACCCACTATCCGGTCAAAAAGGCTTCCCGGCTTCATCGACGTGATGATCCCAAGAGGGATGGACACCAGATAGGTAATGAGAATGGTGATTATATTGATGAGAAGAGTCACGGGAAGCGCTTCTGCAATCCGCGTTGCCACAGGTCGACCATCCTCCCTTGATGTGCCCAGATCAAGCCGCACAAATTTCCACAGCCAGTCAACGTATCCCACGATGAGTGGCTTGTCCAGCCCATAGAGTCGTCGTTCCGCATCAAGGAACTGCTTTCCTAAAGACCCGCGCGTCAGTTCGCCATGCAACCCCGCCTTCATGGTGGTAAAATCCCCCGGTGCAAGGCGGATAATTGCGTAGGTGATCACCGTAATCACTATAAAGGTGGGAAGGAGAAGCGCAACACGTTTCATCACATACTTCATCATGGGCCTTTTTTCACCTTCCATTCAATATAATTGAGCCCCATAGTATGGACTTTCACGTTATCGAATCGTTTGCTCACCGCAACAAGTGCGGGATTGCAGAACATAAAGGTATAGGGCTGTTCATAATGCAAAATCTGGTTAAATCGGTGATAGAGCTTCACGCGCTTCCTCTCATCGAGTTTTAGCCGTGCCGTTTCTATGAGACGATCCGCTTCTGCGTTTTTAAACGCGCAGAAATTTGAACCGTCTTTAATCTGGCTCGAATGCCAGAGTTGATACGGATCACCCGAATACCCCAAACTCCAACCGACGCTTGTTGCATCGAAATCCCGGTTGTTGAGCTTCTGTACGAAAACCGCCCATTCATAGCGCTCAATATTCATCTCAATACCCGCTTTCGCAAAATCTTCCTTGAGGATGATGGCCAGCTTTTCGGAATATTCGCTGTTGACGGGATATACCAGTTTAAATGAAAATTTTTTCCCGTCCCTATCCATAATTCCATCATTATCGGAATCGGCCCACCCCGCTTCTTTAAAAAGCTCCTTTGCTTTTCCGGGATTATATGGCCATGGCGCGATATCGGAACTGTAATTCTTGCTGTAAATAAAAAATGTGCCATTGACAATTTCGCCAAGTCCGAAGAGGAGCTTGTCCAAAATCGCTTTTCGATTCACCAGATGCGTGAGCGCAAGTCGAACCCGTCGATCGGAAAAAAAAGGACGCTCTGCATTCCAGCCAATGTAATTATAGTATGGCAGATAATATTTCAGTTTGTAGAAATCGCGTTCAAATGTATGCGTACCGGTCATTCTTGCCCACTGCAGGGGGCTCAAGCTCATTACATCGAGCTCATTTTTTTTAAGCTTCATAAACGCCACATGCGGGTCGGGCACCACGCGATAGACAATTCTTTTAAGATCGGGTTTTTCACCGCGGTAGTGCTCATTCCGTTTCAATATTATTCGCTTGCGGGTATCCCATCGTTCAAATGCAAAAGGGCCCGTGCCCACGGGACAGCGATTGGCGGGATGGGTATTGAAATCTTTCCCCTCATCATAGACATGGCGGGGCACAATGGGCATTTCACCCAAAAGTTCTTTTTGCATAAAATACGGACGCCGGCATGTAAACTCAACGGTGTAGCGGTCTATCTTCCTGCACGACATCACATCGAGATAATATACCTTGATGGCGGCACCAGCAACTTTTGGATCCTTGATTCTCTCGAAAGAGTAGACCACATCATCGGCGGTGAATTCCACTCCATCACTCCATAACACTCCTTTCCTGAGAAAAAACCTGTATACCAGTCCCCCTGCGCGAATATCATAGCGCTCTGCAAGCTCTGGCTTCAGTTCAAGGGTGTCATAGTCTCGCTCAAGGAGGCTTTCATAGATATACTTCGTCACTGCCCCCGCAACCGCTTCGGTAGAGGTGATGGGATTCAGCGTACCTGGTTCAGCTGAGAGATGCACATACAGGGTATAGGGATCACGGCCAGTTTCCTTGCTGCAGGCACACAGAACAAACGAAAAACCGGACAGAATGAAACAGAAAAGCCGGGAAATATATCCTAATTTTCTTTTTTTGTACAATTTATATGCTTTCATTAAACCGTGTGGCTCTCTTTTCATTGCTCTTATCGAGGAAGAACAGTATTTTCCCGCCTGTTTGTCAACTGTATTATTTTTTGAAAACATTCGATACTCAACGAGGACGATATTTCGCTGAGATTCGGGGATATCGTAATACCTTTTCCTCATTTCCCTCAGCGCTTTTCCCGTGCGCACATGAGGGACAAAAACCGAGACATCCGCTATTATCCGCCGCGATCTAATGCGACATAACACTGGTTGATATATTATGTTCAAACCTCTGGATAATGTAATATATGAAAAATATCAACAGAGTAGTTTTTCCATAACGATTATTGTTTTTTGTCGCACATACAACCGGATACTCGGCGCCGGTGAATTATCACCATACGTATGAGATACTGCATTGTAAACACTTCTAACTCCTGAACAAATCAGAAATTACCAAAATTATGTCGCTTCAAAATTGAAAGATTGCTTTTTTTCAAAACGATCTTTCATATAACAAGTATTACACATCGGGATCGTATGCAAAAATATCTGACAAAGTCCATTTTTTGTGGATACTGTGGATAATTTTGTGCATAAGTGGATATATCCGCCTTTACAGTTTTCGTATTTCGTTGTATATTCCGCCCGATTTGCGACATAATGCCCTTTTGTACAATAATTATGCATGGTGTATGCGTGTATGATACACATCCGTGAATTTTTAGAGGCGCCCACAAGATTCTACTCAATTTTTTCATGACATCAGCCGATATAGACAATAGGGAAGCGAATGCTTTTTTCTTTCTTTTGATTGCCGCTGCCGCACGTCGCAGTATTTAGATGGCGTAACAGTGCTGCAGGCGATCAAAAGATGGAAGAAGAA
Organism: Leptospira biflexa; assembly: GCA_020721925.1. Taxonomy (GTDB): domain Bacteria; phylum Spirochaetota; class UBA4802; order UBA4802; family JAGODF01; genus DYLV01. The sequence goes on along the minus strand of DYLV01000176.1, from coordinate 506 downwards.
ACTGATACACCCGTGTGTGTGAGTCGATTTGAGTATTCGCGCAAAATGCGGTGAAGGTGATGCCGATATTTTTTTCGGCCATTCGGGCTTCTCTGATGAAAAAAGTTGTTGATTAATACAGTCAGCGGTGGTATGATGAGTTCATATCACGAAGCGTCATCATCTTTTTGAGCATGGAAGCTCAATAAGAATTGGAACGGACGGTGGAGCCGTCAATTCAACAAAGAAAAGGAGTGTTACAATGAAAAGCAGATGTGCATTATTGTTCGCCCTCGTTTGCGCTGTGGTTCTTTCATTGACCGTAACCACGATTACAGTCAATGCCCAGCAGAGCAATCAACCAAAATCGGAAGCTTCATCGGCAGGCGCCTCTAAAGAACAGCTCGATGACCCCGATTCCCGCATGATGCGTGCCGACAACTACCTCGAAAGGTTCACCGCGGTGGAAAACGTCGAACGGCTCATGAAAGACAACCTCGAAGAGATTTATCTTCTGAAAGTAATCG
>DYLV01000175.1 GCA_020721925.1 Leptospira biflexa | reverse complement strand
ACGGTACGTACGGTGGTGTGAGAGGAGGGGGGCGTAAGCCCCCCTCCTACTCGATATATTCCTCCAGATATAGATAATGGAGGTACTGGAAAACAGGAAAGCGATTGTTGCTTTTCGCATCAACAAACCATTATTTCACCTCATAACTTTGAATATTTACACCATTACTGTAATTTCTGATCAGTGATCAGATGGAATGGGTTGAATGCGTTATTCAATGCGAATAGCTATTAATACACCGAAGAGTCCCTCATACAAAACGCTTCCAGAAATGCAAAAATAGTTTTGATTATTTTCCCTGAGGGACTGGAATTGGTATGAACAAAGCTCTGAGGTCGCTTCTCGAGCATTTGCTATTCAACCTAAATGATGCTTTCGTCAATGCAATGCTTCGAGGAAAGCGCCGTAGGCTTACTGCCCTTGCCATGCGATTAGCGCGATATTGGGTGCTGGCCTTTATTGATGCCGTTTCAGTTTTACTATTTCATTTTAATGATAATTTCCACCCTGCGGTTTTTGCTTCTGCCTTCAGGCGTGCTGTTGTCAAAAAGAGGTCTTTCTTTGCCATAGCCGCGGTATGATAATTTATCGCCAAGCCCTTTTTCTTTCAGATACTTTGCGACTGAATGTGCCCTGCTTTCCGAAAGCCTCTGATTGTAGTCGCTTGAGCCGATATTGTCAGTGTGCCCTTCAACAAGAATTTCTCTGTCTGAATATTTTTCGCTGATGATTTTTGCGGCTTCATCCAGACTTTTCACCGAATGAGGTTTGAGCCGATAAGAGTCGAAGTCGAAAAGCACTTCACCGAGGCGAAGCACAATGCCGCGCTTATCATCGTCCACACTGATGCCGCCTCCCTTTGGCAGGGTGTCTTCAATCTCTTTGATTGCTTTTTTCTTTTCTTCGTCATCGGTTTTCCGATACATGGTGAATCGCGTGGCTATGTTCATCTTGAATTCAGCGGAAAACAGTGAATTGCCTTTGTCGGGGAAAATGAACTGTATTGAGTAGTCGTCGTCCATCAGATGTGGTCTGTTGTTATGAATATCCCAGAGAAGTGTGCCGGTATTTCTGCCTGCTATTTTAAGTGGCATCCCGGGAGTATACTTGTCTTTGAAGAATTTGCTGATGAGAAATGAGTAATCGATAACGGCCACTTCCGTACCGTTTATTGCTTTAATTCCGGTCAGCTTGTAATTTACCGGGAATTTAATGGTAAATGGAGCGGGAAAATTATTGAATGAGATTTCTCCTTCTTCCTGCCATTGGCCTCCTTTGGAGATGTCTTTTGCGGGAAATGCCGGTATGTGCCGGACATTCGGCATGAAGTATTTCCTATCTACGATAAATTTTCCATTTGTAAGAATTTTAAAATCGGAAAAATATTCCTCAAGTTTCTTGAAAACATCTTTTTCTTCGTCTTTCTGATATACGGTGAAATCGCCCTTTACTCTGCTTCCGTCGGTTTCCCTGTCATAGCTTGTGAGATTGACGATATTGCGCTCCACATAATTTTTTACGAAATTGCTGTCCATGAAGTATTTGACCGATGCGGTGCGGACTATTTCGAGCCTTTCGTTTTTTGGAATTTCCCAGTGCAGCTGTATGGCAAAAGAGCTGACGCGATATACGATAACGATGGAGATTGCCATAAGGCCGATGAAGTTTTTCATGGTGAAATTCATGGGGAAGCCTCCAGATTGCTGGCCGGCCGCTAATGAGGATGTGACCAGTGCCGGTACAATCGATTTCCTGTTTCTCTTATTAAAGAAAGCTTTTATTACTCTCGCATTGCTTTGTCAACGCAAAATAAACACTTTTTATTCTTGTAATTATCACTGTTTATGTTCATCTTTGTTTTTTAATATTGTTCAGAAAGTGCAGAGTCGGGAAGTGGATACAACGCGCGTGCGCAACGGTCATACTGCCTACCGATTGCCGAAATTTCTGCCCTGCGATTTTATTCTTTATGGAAAGTAAAGGAGTGCGTGATGGGTTTTAGCATTCGGCGTGTCTATGACGATTTTCTGCCTGCGAATCAGCGCGCGATCGATCAAATCATTAGTATCACCCGCAGGCAGATACCGGATATGAAAGAAGAATATTTCGAAGTGATGCGGGGGCTGTTCCGAAATCCGATCTACAGAAAAATGCGGTATATCTTTTTCGTTGTCGATGACGGTCGGGGAGACGTGAAGGGCTTCGCGCAGCTTTCTTATGCGACGGATTTGAAATTTTGCTTTTTAGATCTCATGGCAATGCGGCGCGGAAATGTAGGCGGCGGAATGGGAAGCGCGCTATATGAGCGCGTCCGCGAGGAAGCGAAATACTTACATGCGCGTGGAATATTTATCGAGTGTCTCACGGACGATGGAAGAGTTTTCAAAGATAAAGAGATGCTTCGGCAAAATCGCGCGAGGCTTCGTTTTTACGAACAGTACGGCGTGCTGCCGATTGCGAACACCAGTTACGAATATCACAGCAGACTTCATTATGATTATCCTTATTTCCTTTTGTATGATGACCTGGATACCAACCTGCTTCCCGGCAATGAGGAATTGAAAAAAATAATTTCTGCAATTCTCAAAAGAAAGTATGAACCGCCCTATCCGAAAAAAGACATCAATATGGTGCTTCGCTCGGTTAAAGACGATCCGATTGCGTTGCGCCCTCCTCGATATCTCAAAACTGAAGCTGAGCATCTGTTAAAAAAAATTCCGGATGATATAAAAATTGTGCTCATCTGCAATGAGGGACATGAAATTCATCACATTCGCGAGCGGGGGTATGTGGAATCTCCGGTGCGAATTAAGACCATTCTCTCAGAGCTTGATAAAACCGATCTCTTCTTTAAGGTGATGCCGAAGCGCTTTTCAGAAAAATGGATTCATGAGGTCCATAACACGGATTTTGTCATGTACTTCAAAAGAGTGACGATGGCGATGGAGCCCGGCCGTACGCTCTATCCTGATGTGTTTCCCATCCGTCGAATGGTAAAGCCGCCAAAGAAGCTCCTCTCGCGCGCGGGGTATTACTGTATCGACGTGTACAGTCCACTCAATAGAAATTCTTATCTCGCAGCGCGTGGCGCTGTCAATTGTGCGCTTACCGCGGCAGATGAAATTTTAGAGGGAACGAGGATTGCCTATGCGCTGGTACGTCCGCCCGGTCATCATGCGGCTGTCGATTCACTCGGCGGTTTCTGCTATTTTAATTCAACTGCAATTGCGGCAAATTATTTAAGTCACTACGGGAAAGTCGCAATTCTGGATATCGATTATCATCACGGGAATGGCCAGCAAGAAATTTTCTATCAGCGCCAGAGCGTGCTTACTGTTTCAATTCATGCCGACCCGGATTTTGAGTATCCGTATTTTTTTGGATTTAAGAATGAAATCGGAAAAGGGTTAGGGGAAGGATTCAATATAAATTATCCGCTTCCGCGGGGAGTCGGAGGAGGGTTGTATCTTAGAGCTTTAAAAAAAGCGCTCAGAAATATACGCGCATACGCTCCCGATTTCCTTGTCATCGCGCTCGGTTTTGATACGGCGCGCGGCGATCCCACAGGAACATGGAAACTCAACAAGAACGATTTTCTCGCTGTGGGGAGGATGATCGGTGCCCTTTGCATACCGCTTACTGTGGTGCAGGAGGGGGGATATAACATCCGCAATTTAGGAATCAATGCCCGCTACTTTTTCACCGGTCTGTGGGAGGGGATGTATTTGTGATTCCTGATGCGCGAATCGCGTTTCTCAATAATTGCCATATAAGAAAAGGTCGCTATGTTCTCTACTGGATGCAGCAGTCACAGCGTGCCCGGTTCAATCATGCGCTCGAGTATGCAATCCATCGAGCAAATGAGCTCTCTCTTCCGCTTGTGGTATGTTTTGGCCTCACCGCGCATTTTCCGAACGCGCAAAAGCGGCATTATCGTTTTATGATTGAAGGTCTTTCAGAGACAAAAAAAGCGTTAAACGCGCGCGGCATCGCTTTTGTGATTCGAATTGGAAATCCCGATGATGTCGCGCTGGAGTTATCGCGCGAGGCGGCAATCACGATCACCGACCGGGGATATCTGCGCATACAGAAAGCATGGCGGGCCCGGGCCGCATCGAACATGGAATGTCCGCTTGTGCAGGTGGAAAGCGATGCAATCGTGCCGGTGGAAGAAGCTTCGCCGAAAGAGGAATATAGCGCGGGGACTTTCCGACCGAAAATATTGCGCAGACTCGAAGAGTTTCTTCTGCCCCTTGCTGTTCGTATGCCGAAAAAGGAATCTCTGGGGATGAAAATTTTTTCAGAAAAACTCGATGATGTCGAAACTCTGATGGATAAGGCTAATATCGGAGGTGATGATGGAGTTACCCGGTTTAAAGGTGGCACCGCAAACGCATTGACCCGCCTTCATGAATTCACTGCGCGGCAGCTGCCGTACATTCCCGATTGGCGCAATGATCCTTCCCGGGAATGCGTATCGCTTTTAAGTCCATATCTGCATTTCGGGCAGATTTCGCCGCTTGAAATTGCGATGGAAATACGCGTACATCCGTCGGAGGGCGCCGATATTTTTTTGGAAGAGCTCATTGTACGGCGCGAACTTGCCATAAATTTTGTGTACTATAATCAGCACTATGATTCGTATGAATGCCTGCCGCAGTGGGCGCGCCGTACGCTTGAGGAGCACTGTGATGATCCACGAGAATATGTTTACACATTAGAAGAACTTGAAAATGCCCGCACGCACGATCCATACTGGAATGCCGCACAACGCGAAATGTTGAAGACTGGCTACATGCACGGATACATGCGCATGTACTGGGGAAAGAAAATAATCGAATGGAGTCCGTTGCCCAGAGAAGCGTTTGCACGCGCCCTGTATCTCAACAACAAATATCAGCTCGATGGTCGAGATCCAAACAGCTTTGCGGGTATATGCTGGTGCTTCGGGAAACATGACCGGGCGTGGCCTGCTCGCCCAATTTTCGGGAAGGTGCGCTATATGAATGCGCAGGGACTGCAGAGAAAATTCGATATTGAAGCGTATGTGAAAAAAATTGAAGCTATGAAGTGAATTGTGTAACGCAATTGCCGGAATGCTTTTTTTGCGCTATATTGTACCTGCAGGATGAATAATGAAGCCGGAAAACTATTCAATCTTTGTGCATGACCATATTGACGAGATCGTGGCGAAAATCCATGAACTCGATAATTTCAGCGAGACCGATATTGCAATATTAAAAAGCCAGATCGTCCGCGCGATTGCGATACGGAAGAAAATGCCGTTGGTGCCGGTTAATGAAATCCGCGAATTGCTGGTCGGCTATATCGCCATACGATTTATTGAGGAGGAATTGGGCTTTATTTTATAATCAATTACTCA
>DYLV01000174.1 GCA_020721925.1 Leptospira biflexa | reverse complement strand
GGCAGATATTCGATAAAAGTATTCTCAGAAACCGATCCTGTCATCGCGGAGAAGCTGGAAAAAGCAATCGCATCGAACGATAACAATATCACCCCGTTTTTAAGCCTCGACGGACAGACGTTTTTCTTTGCGTCGGATCGAAGGCCGTCACGGGGAGGTTTCGACATCTTCATCTCCACCTATTCAGACGGCTCATGGTCGTCTCCTCAAAATGTCGGTTCAGTTATCAATACAAACGGAAACGAGATCAATCCATGGCTTCATGCCGACACTGACACGCTTTTTTTCTCTTCCAACGGACACGAGAGCTTCGGCGGTTATGATCTATTTTCCGTGAGGCTGTCGTCGGGCAAAGCGCCAAATAATCTTGGCATGCCGGTCAATGACCCACTCGATCAGGCCGGGCAATTCACCGCGAACCTTTCCGGAAATAAAATCTTCTTTCTCCGCGAAGGCCGCATGGTTCAGATGCCAATACTTTTCTCCGCGGATCCTGCCGCCATGCGGTTTGTGTATGGCAAAATTACCATGGATGGGAAAAAAGCGGAAAAATCCATCCCTCTTAAAGTTGATACCGACCAGGGGCCGCTCGGTGTCACCGAAAGTCTTCCCGATGGGCGTTTTTCCCTCTCGCTGCCATATTTTGAAAACTGCATCATTATGCCGGTGGTAAAAGGCCATCTGTTGCACACGCATGAATTTGAATCGGGAAAAGGCCCGTTGATCGACACCATCGCATTCGACCTGCCGAAAATCTATCCTGGCATGAAGATGAAATACGTGATTCATTTCAATACCGCCAGCGCCGAGATTCCCGCCCGGGAAAAAGGTAAACTCAAAGAACTCATCCGTATTCTGGAGGATAATCCGCATATCAAATTCGAGATCAGCGGCCATTCAAGCGGTATTGGGACACACAAAGCGGTTAACCGCATTTCGAAACTTCGCGTGGCTTCAGTAATGGATTATTTTTTAGAGGGAAATATCAACCCAAATCGCCTCATCGTGAAATGGTACGGCGGAGAAAAGAAAATTGCCGCCGAGGATATCTACACGTCAGCACAGCTTTCGCGCCGTGTTGAGATAAATGTGGTATCCTGGGACGAAAATTTAAGCGCACTTGCGAGCGATGAATTAAAATTCCGGCTTTCTTTCATACAGGACGAGCTTTCCGTGCGCCGCAAAATCAATTTTGCCATTCCCGGTTACATCCTCACCGGTGCGGCGATTCTCTCTTTCGGCACAGGAGGCTACTACACCTACCGGAGCCTGAAAGCACAAAATGACTATAACAACCTCGTGGATGAATATCGTGAAATTTCGCTCGCATCATGGAAAGTTCAGCAGACAGACACATATCAGCAAAAACTTGACCGCCTCGAAGACGACTTCAACCGCTATCGAAAATATTCCATCTATGCATATATTGCCGGCGGCACGTTTTCCGTGGGTGCGGTGATTTTTTTCGTGAGCGATTGGTTTAATCGGATTACCATCAAGGAACTCGAAGGCGAAGCCGAGCGACTCCAGAAAGTGAGTTTTGACATCAAATGCACTCCCTACTCTCAGGAATTTGCCTTCACGTATCGCTTTTGAGGAGGAGAAACCCATGTCCATCATCGGAAGAATGTACTTGTGGATCATTGCGGCACACGGCATGCTCTCCCTGTCGCTTCTCATGTCATGCGATACGCTTGACGAGCGTGATCTTTCAACAGAAACGCAGCCATCCTATGTGTCCCCTGCATATGTCGACAACGGAGACGGCACCATCACCGATACCACTGCCAACGGCATCATGTGGGTAAAGTGCGCATATGGAGAATCAGGAGAAGCTACTTGTAGCGGAAGCGCAACGAAAATACCCTATTCCGATGCATTTACACATTGTGGCGATCTTTCTCTTGCAGGATTTGACGACTGGCGGCTTCCTACCATTGCAGAATTGGAAACATTGGGTTTTACCGGTCCAGATTATTCATGGTTTAAAGATTATAGCACTTTAAAAGACGAATACTGGTTTTCATCCGATCTTGAGAATGATATCTTCGTAAAGGCACTTAAAATCAGCGATAAAAGCATCTATAAAACCGCCATCGATTCCTCCATCACCCGTTATGCTCGATGCGCACGCGCTATTCAGCCCTAAAATGAATTCTACACAGCAACTGAAAAAATCGACCATGGGTGCGGTAGGCGGGCACATGTTAATCGTCGTGTGTGTCGTTAGGCACTCGCATGAGAATGATGAGTAGCATATCTTTTGAGCTGCGCTATACTACAATTCAAATGGAAGGATCAATACAACCACCATTCCTTGCGGCGTGATGCCCACCGGCTTTCAAAATCGATCCACAATCCTTTCAGCTCTTCAATACCTCTCCCCGCAAGAAGCGCTTCTCGAATTCTGTTTGTGCCGCAAAGCAAATCGAACGTAGGATGCATCTCATCGAATTCGTACACTTCCGAAGTAAATTGCACGCGATCGCCATAACACGTCATCGCCGCCAGCACCACCGCGATTCCCGTGAGAAACGGACGAAAATCCGCCCTTTCGCGGACGTGAATAAATACACCCCCGCAGATTTCGCCCGCATACTTGTTGAACGTCGGCTTGAAATCAATCGGCCGGAAATAAACGCCGGGCAGCTTCATCGAGTTAAGCTCCCTCGCGAAATCTTCCTTTCGTATAAAGGGGGCACCTATCACCTGAAACGGCGTGGTCGTCCCCCGCCCCTCGGAAAGGTTTGTCCCTTCGATGAGGCACATTCCCGGATACACCAGCGCAGTTGCAGGCGTGGGCATATTGGGCGACGGCGGAATCCATGGAAGACCAGTATCGTCATAATACAGCTCCCGCGTCCAGTATTTCATCGGAACAATGGTAAGCTCACAATCTATCTTCTCTTTTTTATGATACATCAGCGCAATTTCACCGCTGGTGAGGCCATGCCGCACGGGTACATCAAACACTCCGACGAACGAGTGAAATTCTTTTTCAAGCCCCGGCCCCTCAAACTCGATCCCGCCGAGCGGATTGGGGCGATCCAGCACCCCGCATTCAATATCGCGCCCGCTTACCGAGCGAAGAAGATATGCCATCGTATTGAGATAGGTATAATACCGCGCCCCCACATCCTGTATGTCGATAAAAATCACGTCGATATCATCCAAAACAGACGGAGAAGGGAAAAGAGTCGATACATCGGCACCGTACAGGCTAATTATTTCTATATCACCGATTTCACGTTCGATCACCGGCTTCTGGTCCTGCTCCACCGCGAAAAGCCCATGTTCGGGCGAAAAGATGCGTTTTAACCCAATGCCCGCCGCGCGCAGAAGATTCCAGCCATATTCGAAATTTGCTCCCACGGATGACTGATTGCACAGCAGGGCGGCACTTCTGCCCCTGCAGCGGGCCGCATCATCACAAATAACCTCAAGTCCGCTTATAACCATATTGCCATCCCTATTTTCCCTCATCGTGCCGAATCAGTACCCGCAACTCTCAAATAAGGGACCCTCTAAAACATATCGAATAGCCCGATTCCCTGTGACACAAAGTATAGGTAAAATCCGCATTCATTAATATCATCAAAACAATCAAAGCAGTTTTTAGAGATGCCCATAAAAACTTCTTGCATTTGACGCCGGGTCAACAATGGTATGCGGGAAAACTCGTGTCGAGAAAAAAATGCAGCACTCATCCCACAACACTGGCGCGCGGCGATGCGTTATCATTCTCATATAGCACTCTGCACAATCCCTGCACTGGCGTTTTTCGCGCTTTCATGTTTCCCTGTACCAACAAGGGATGCATCGCCACTCGAATTCCGCTTCGCGCTCACCGGCAATACCTTCAGCGAATCGCCTTTTCGCGGGAAAAACGAAGCGCTTGATACGCTCATCAAACACATCAACGAAGACAACCCGCTCTTTCTGGTGCACTTAGGCGATATTGTCCATGGAGGCAAAAGCTGGATGGGAATTTCTGCGGTAGATCTGGAGCGGCAATACAGCGATTTTAAAACTCAGTTCTCGACGCTCAGACCCCTTCTTTTCACAGTGAAGGGAGAGAAAGACATGCTGGATACCTCCCATGAATTCTATACCCGCCATACAAAAAGATCGCCATATTATTCATTCAATTACGGAGCCGCACACTTCGTGGTGATGGATACCCACGAAGAGGGTAAGAAAGCAATTTCACCATCACAGCGGGCATGGCTTGAAAAGGATCTTGTGCGTCACCGCCGCGCACGGGCAATTTTTGTGTTTATGCACTCCCCCTTCTTCGATACTGGTGTACCATCAACCAATAGCGCAGGCGAAAGTATTTCAATAAAAGAAGCAGAGGAATTGCATGCCATTTTTACAAAGTTTCCTGTTAAAGCGGTTTTCAGCGGACACCGCAATTCCCTGCATCGTACCGTTAAGGACGGCATTCATTATATCATCGCCGGATGCGATTTTTCCGGCATACGCACAACGCCACAAAAGAAAGGAAAAAGCACCATGCAGTATTATATAGTTGACTATCGCGAAGGGGAAATTACGATACTTCCCCGAAGTCTTGAATGAACATTGCGCTGAGCGGATGGATCCATGCAAAGGGAAGTTGCATTTGATAAAGTCGACGAATTTATGAGGGAGTTGAAAGCGCAGGGCATCACCCGTGTGGCCTTTTCAGAAATCAACGAAAAGCGCCCGAGACAGGTAGACGAAAACCTTCTTCGGCTGGAAGACACCGTTCGCGTTGATATACTGGCATATCGCAACGCGACCATTTATAAATGCGTACTTGAGCAAATCAATTTAGATGAACTTCGTGATGAATTCGAATCACAGGGCTTTGAAGTAACACGCAGAAGCAGAAATATGATGTGAAGGCGCGACAATGGAAAAGCTTTTATCGGTACAAAATCTGCGGGTGAGTTTTTCTATGAATGAATATCGCCTGCGTGCAGTTCGTGGTACTTCGTTTGAACTTCACAGAGGCGAAACATTGGGTCTTGTGGGAGAATCCGGCTGCGGGAAATCCGTCACCGCTTTTTCTATACTGCGCCTGATAGACCCGCCTGGTTTAATCGATGGCGGCGAAATATACTATGCTGGCTCAAACCTCCTCGACCTCGACGAGGAACACATTCGAAGAATCCGCGGGAAGGAAATCAGTATGATTTTCCAGGAACCGATGACCTCGCGCAATCCGGTATTCCGCATCGGCTTCCAGATTGAAGAAGTACTGCACCAGCATTTGAATATGTCGAAAAAGGAGGCACGAGAAAGAACCATCGAGCTTTTGCGTCAGGTGGGCATCCCCTCCCCCGAAAAGCGATGCGATAGTTTTCCCCACGAGCTTTCGGGCGGGATGCGCCAGCGTGTGATGATCGCCATGGCCCTGGCCGCCGATCCAGCAATCCTCATCGCCGATGAACCCACCACCGCGCTGGATGTTACCATACAGGCACAGATACTCGACCT
>DYLV01000173.1 GCA_020721925.1 Leptospira biflexa | reverse complement strand
TTGTTTGCCAGCCAGTCGATCTTCTCCTGTTTCACTTTGCCGCATCCCTTGCAGTCGACCCGTCGGATCTCAATTTCCAGGTATATCTTTGCGTCGCCGCATGAAAGATCGCGGACAAGCCGTGTCTTTCTGTCATAGAATGAGAAGTAACCCATTCCGCAGCATCCGCATATCGTTTTTTTTGACGGCGCCACATTGTTATTATTCTTGCTTCTTGATCTACCGGGTGATTTCTGATTGTTGCAAGCGGTCGAAACCCCGGATACCTGTATTCGTCTACCAGTCGTTGTCGTTTTATCATGTGGGATAATGAGCCAAGATTTACTATCCCATGCAAATCAATTTTCTCCTTGACTTCAAGGGATTTCTGGATTAGTATAATATCCAAGAATTTGCTCTCCCCGGAGCGCGGTTCCGCCTGACGTAAAATCATATATCGGAAGTAACCTCAAGAAAAAAAAGCCCTCACTCCGCAAAAAACCCCTGGCAGGGGCCTTGAATTTAGAAAGCTAACGTAACGTCCAGCCCGATGTCATAGTTGTTGAAATGATTTTCCGCGAAAATGAATTGGGTATAACCTGCTCCAATTCCAACATGAGTGTGGTTTGAAGAGTTCAAGAAAAATAATTTCGCTACACAAGAGGCATGATATTGAATTAGTTCTTTTTATTTTCACTTTATTCCCCTGATTCATATTCAGTAGTTTTCCGTCTCGAGGTAAAACCAATCAAGCGCACCGTTGGAAGTGTTGCCGGAAGTGATTTTCCCATCGGTTGAACCATATATGCTCAAAGCGCCCGATGAAGAAATAAAGAAATCCTGAAAATATACATTTCCGCGGTAAATCGGTATGGTGCGCACTTTTTCAAAATCCCCATTACCGCTTACCGTTCGCACGGCAAGATCCGGAGATGATAGAATATAGGCCTTCAAATCCGTTCCAGCCCTTACAACAGGAAGAACCGTTGTGGCATCAAGGTAGTAATTGGTAGGGCAGGGAAACTGAGTTGGGGCCGCACCGTTCAAGCCCTTTCTCCACAACAAATTACCGAAGGGGTCAAGCTTCGAAATGAAATACGCATTTCCGCTGCCGCTTCCGAAAATTACCGAAGAAGGCCCCGCTCCGGTTAAGTACGCGGATCCGTCGGGCAATACAGTTATGTTTCCGCTGACAACTGAACCTGTTATGTTGTAGGCGGATGACCATTGCAATGTGAGATTCAGGTCGTATTTCTCTATGAAAATATTTCCGCCTTCCTTTCGCGACATGACCATGTTTGACCACCAACGCTTTTCATGATAATCAGGAAAAAATTTGTGGCGATAGGCGGCCTCCCGACGCGTGTGGGTAAATGTGTAGGAAAATACCTTCTCACAGAACTCAGTTCCTCCCAACTTAAAATCATATATTCGTAAGTAACGTCAAGAGAAAAACTCCCTTCCCCGTGAAACTGCCCGCTTTGGCAGGCTCAGCACAGCCCCTTGACAGAGGCCTTAAAAATTGCGCTCCGCAAAAATCGCGGCTTTTCACTTGCCCCGGGCAAAACCTATATTGCCTTTTCCTGAATAAAACAAAACGGAAAATGTCATATCTCATAGTCTCACGGTTGCTTTTATAATAACCGCTCAAACGAAAATACATAGTCTGATTTATTTTAGCTGACAATCCTTATTTGACCTAAACCTACAAAATTAATTTTCTCCCACCCTGCCGACAGCCATTGCGGCGGGAAAATGCTTGCATTTATTGAAGGCGGATATAATCTTACCGCTTTGGAGGAAAGTGTGAGGTATATGATGAAGGCGTTAGTTGAAGCGTGCGGAGGAACATCAAAATGAAAAAAACAATAGCAGCAGTGCTGTGTTTGACCGTAGCCATTGGTCTTGCACGCTGCATAAGTTATGGAAGCATTGTAGTAACACCAGACGTGAAGCATACAATGAAAAAAGGCTATCGCCTATATCTCGACAGGAAAACATCCGATTCGGCAAATCTGCACGATGTGCTGGAGCATAAACTTCTTCATGCTGGTTTTCAACTGAAACCCGAAATTTTTATAAAAAATCAGGATGAATATGTGGCAAAAGCGAAAAAAGCAAAGGATACATATCGGGACTACGTCCTCGAATACAGTTATCATTCCAGAAAAATATTTTTAATCGGAACAACCGTAGTTGACCGCTTTGACGGAAGTCTTGTGGAATTCGAATCGAAGAGAAAAGTATTCGACATAAAGTTCGAGGGTAAACGAACCGTTTCGTCGTTTGCCGATGAATTCGTACATACACTTGCCCATATCGCCGATAGCAATGAGAAAACGCAATAATTACCGAAAACAATTCAAGAAGTTCATCGCTCTGGAGACACAATTGATCATTAGGTTGATGGAGGATTACCAATGGCACTCTCTCCCCTAACATGGATTGCAGTCGGCGTTGCCTGTCTCGGTTTTGAAATCATCGCACCGGGATTCGTGATTTTCTGGTTCGGCATCGGCGCACTTCTCACTTCCGCGGGCATTTTCATCGGTGCAATCGGCACCGACAATGCCATCGCGCAGTGGTTTTTTTTCTTTATTTCATCCCTTGCATGCCTTCTTGCATGGCATTTCTATTTCAAAAAATATTTCAAGAGTTCAGCTGATACCGATGAACGCGACCCCACACTTAATGAGCTCAGGGGAAAAGTCGCGAAAGCCATTATGCCGGATGTGCCCGGAGAGGTGGAACTGTTCACCCCCTATCACGGCATCAAGCGGTGGCAGGCGGAAGCAAAAGAGATCATCGAAGAAGGAAGCGAAATAATCGTCATAGAAGCGAAGGGAATCAGGCTTCTGGTGGCGAAAAAAAATTGAGTGTTACTGCGTGCACAAGCGCCGCATGTGTTAAGCGGCCTTAATATACTTTTAACATCAAAAAGGAGGACACATGGGATATTTAGTAGCAGCAATTGCGATACTGGTAGTGCTTTTAGTCTACAAAGGCGTTCGGATTGTCCCTCAGGCGGAAAACTGGATTGTTGAGCGATTCGGGAAATATACATCCACTTTAAGCCCGGGGCTCAATCTCATCAACCCTATTTTTTCTAGCATTGCTCATAAAGTCGATATTCGTGAAACCGTGCTCGATCTCCCCAAACAGGGAACCATAACCAGCGATAATGCTTCGATTGAAGTGGACGGCATCGTGTACTACAAGATTATGGATCCATATAAATCGTTTTACGGAATTGATAATCTCCGTTATGCAATTCAAAATCTTGCGCAGACGACGCTTCGTTCGATCATGGGGAAAATGACGCTCGATGAATCGCTCTCCTCCCGCGATAAAATCAACGCAGAACTCTTAACAATTCTCGATGAAGCGACAGACGCATGGGGTACGAAAATTACCCGCGTGGAGATTAAAGACATCACCCCGCCTCACGACATCATCAACGCAATGACGCTCCAGATGAAAGCAGAACGAGAAAAGCGCGCTCGAATATTAGAAGCTGAAGCAAAGCGCGAAGCGGCAGAGAAGGAAGCGGAAGGCGAAAAGAGAGCGCTTATTCTGAAAGCTGAAGCACGCAAGGAATCGGCGGAGCGCGATGCAGAGGCCCGGGAGCGGCTTGCGAAAGCGGAAGCGAATGCGCTGACGTATGTGACAGAATCATTGAAAATTAGCGGCGGCGATCCGGTTGTGTATCTCCTGGGACAAGAATACGTGAGGGGTATGATTAAACTCGGGGATTCCGCAAACGGTAAAGTGGTAGTACTACCACCTGACCTCATCGAATCGGTGAAAAACATTTTTAAAAAATAATATCAACGAGGTGAAGGACAATGAGTTTGATTGCTTTTCTCATAATAGGCCTTATTGCCGGCTGGCTGGCAGGGGTGATCTGGAAAGGACAGGGGTTCGGGATGGTCGGAAACCTTGTGGTGGGAGTCGTTGGCGCCTTTCTCGGCGGATTTATGATTCGGTTTTTAGGCTTCATGCCGCAGGGTATCATCGCTTCAATCATCACCGCAGTGATCGGGGCGCTTGTGTTGCTCTGGATCATCCAGCAGATTAAAAAATGAGCAATAATTTCGCTATTCACACACCCGGCGCGTTCAATGCAATGGTATCGTAATTCATAGAGCGCGCCTTTTATGCGATTATGAAGACGGGAAGAATTATCATTGGTGGAACGGGTTGTGTTCTCATTCTTTTAATATACTTGCTCTCGGTGATGCTCAACCCGAAATTGCCTTTTGAAAAGGCGATGCTATCTTTCCGCTTCGATGACGCATATGACTCTCAGCGGGAAGCGATCTCGCATTTGGAGGAACACGGGTTAAAAGTTTCCATCTATTGCATAACCGATTTTGCAGGAACTCCGGGATATTTGAATTGGGATGAAATCCGAAAGCTTGCAAATGACGGTCATGAAATTGGATCCCACTCGGTGACCCATGGAATCCTTGCAATGCTTCTCCCCGGACGCTTTGAGTATGAACTCGAAAAAAGCAAGCACATGCTTTTTGAAAATACTATACGCGCCACTTCCTTCGCATGGCCCTATGGATTGAAAAATCCCGCCGCGCTTCCCCGGGTAAAAGCCTACTACAACAACTCGATTGATTATCCCTGGTGTTCACGGTTTCGGCTCAACGGCCGGAACACAGACCCCCATTCGCTCATGTGTTCCGTACCAATAAATTCCGAAGAATTCGAATCATTCCTGAAAATAGCCATAAGAAAAAAAATGTGGCTGGTGACATGCTTTCACAGAATCGGTGGGAATCACGGACGATTCACCATCAGTATTGAAGAATTCAAAAAAATGGTGCATTGCGCCCTTGGGATGAAAAAAAAGGGCGATGTTGATATCGTGACCATCTCGGAGGGGGCGCGGTTTCTCAAATGATTCGTACCTGAAACTCACTCAATCATCACCCTTACCCCCCTGTTTTCCACCACCTCGCCAATGATGACGGGACTTTCGCCGTTCTCCGCGAATTTTTCCATCGTACGCGTCGCTGCTGATTTTTCTACAAACACCATCATGCCAATGCCCATGTTAAATGTGGTGTACATTTCACGCTCGGTAATTGCCCCCTCACGCTGAATGATGCGGAAAAGTGGCGGAACTTCATACGATGTTTTTTTTACGCGAACGGCACAAAGGTCAGGAAGAATGCGGGGAATGTTTTCATAAAATCCGCCACCGGTGATGTGTACAAGACCTTTTATCTCAATACCGCTTTCAAGACATGCGAGCACGCTTCTGGTGTATATGCGGGTAGGTGTCAAAAGGGCCTGTCCCAGCTCACAGCCGAGCTCGCTTACGTGCATGGTTACCGAATAATTTTTGATGCTGAAAAAGAGCTTGCGCACAAGAGAATACCCGTTGGAGTGAATACCGGAGGAAGGAAGTCCGATGATGGCATCCCCGGGCTTTATTGTTTCACCGGTGATGATTTTTTTCCGTTCAACCACGCCGACAGCAAAGCCCGCAATATCGTAGTCATCGTCTGCCATGATACCCGGATGCTCAGCCGTCTCACCTCCAATGAG
>DYLV01000172.1 GCA_020721925.1 Leptospira biflexa | reverse complement strand
ACAAGCCAGATACCCCGCTCCTCGAGGCTCAAACCCGATGACGATGACTGCGTTGCGGGAATGTCTTCGAGGATCGATCCGTTGCATGCAGGAAGAACGATGCTTAGAATGACTAAAAATAACAGGTATTTTCTTTTCATAATATGACTCCTCCAGGCGGTTAAAATGAATACAGCACTCCTGCCGAAAGGCCCACCGCGGTCAGGAGGCTTGATGACTGCGGAATGAGATACGAGAAAGCCGAAGCCCGCACAGCAATGTGCCTGATGATGAAATAATCGACCCCCGCCTTCACAAGAAACGAGTAATCAAGGTCTTTTGCGAGCGGAGATTGGGCAACGCTTCTTTCATCCAGCCTTAATATGTACGTCCCCCCGATTCCAAGAGAGGCAAAAGGAACAAGAGAACTAAAAATGCGCCAGTTGTCCCGGAGTTGAACAAACCTGTACATCGCAAAAGGAAACACGCTGTACAGGTAATAACGGACCTCGTCGTACGTTGCATACGCCGTGTGCATATACATTAGATCCACGCCGGCATACAGCCCTCGTATAAAACCGACTTCCATCTCCATGAAAGCGATACCCGCAAAGCTCCCCCTGAAATTATCCGCAAATGATCCGAGGGGTTTGTAATACCCCCCCACGACGCCCGCGTTGAACGGACTACCTTTATATGCCCACGATTGCGCCGGATCGGTTATTTTTTCGATGCTCGCAACGGGAACGGTGATCTTGCCGAAATCGATATTGACAAGAACACCAATTTCCTCGTCATAATCCTGAATCTTCCCTTTCAGAATAGACCCACCCTTCAGAAGTATCTCCAGAGGTGTACTCTGGATACCGTTGATGCTTTGCTCGGATTTCAATATATCATTGTTTGATACCTTCCTCTTTTGCCCGAAAGAGTCGATGGAGACCTCGTTTCGTTCAACACTTTCAATTTTACCCAGCATGATACTTCCATCATGGAGACGAATAACGTCAGCCCTCACCCCGGAGAAGGCGAGAAAAACCAACAATGCACCGATGAATACATTTTTCATTGCCATACATGGTTATGGCTGGTCAAAAAACGCGTATTCCTGACCAAACCCTTTCACCTCCGTTTCACGTGTTATTGTTATTATCGTCCATTTCGCGCAATGTTACCACACAATTTATCACGAAAATCGTTAAAACCGCAGTACGTGATAATGATATGTAATTTTTAATTACATATTTCTCGCTTGGATGCATTACAAATACCCATAATTTCAATAGATATTATCTGCGCATGACAACATTCGTGCAATAATTATTTATACTCTTGATGCTTCATTGAAGGGAGTGACCCACACACCGCAGAAATTGTCCCGCTCTTCGTTGAAATTCCAAGAGCAATGTAAGTCTCATACTCTTATCCCGACTGTTCGGCAATAATACTCTTACCCCGACTTCCCGTCAATCATAATTTTTTCCTGTCGCAATACTGTTTCCATATGTGCAATCAGCAGCGTAATACCAGGTTAACCATAAAGAAAGTTCTTTACATTATGCACCGAAGTATTATGCAGGTGCATCAGTATCCATAACAGGCGGCAGACAAATTTCCATGCAAAAAATCGGCATCATAGTGAATCCCCACGCGAAAAAAAATAGGAAGATGAAGACCAACCCTGCCGACCTCTTCCGCACCATCGGCGGCAATCTGGTGGAAGTGCGCACCACGCAAAGCCTGGATGAAATTTTTACCGTGGCGGAAGAATTCAAAAAAAAGAACATTGACTATCTCGGCGTGTGTGGAGGCGATGGCACCCTCCACCATGTTCTCTCACGCTTTATTCTGGTGTACCGCAAAGTTGAAATCCCGCCCCTTGTCATTCTCAAAGGCGGGACGATGGACACCATCTCGCGCTCCATCAATTTGAAAGGAAAAGGAGCCGAGATTCTCCAGCGACTGGTTGAGAATATCAATCACGGCAGAGCAATCACCACACATTATCGAAATACCATGAAAATCGGCGACAAATACGGCTTCCTTTTCGGCCTGGGCATCACATCCAATTTTCTTGTGGAATACTACCGCGGCGGCGACACCGGCCCCTGGAAAGCGGTGAAGGTTACCATAGGCGGCATATGTAAGGGAATTTTCAACTCCAATACCGGGTTATTCAAACGCCTTCGCGTTCGCGTGATTGCCGACGGCTATCAAATCCCCTTTGATGATTTTCTGGGAATCCTTGCCGCAACAGTGGAAAGTGTGGGAATCGGATTTAAGGCGCTCTACCGCGCATACGAAAAAGACAATGCATTTCACGTGCTCGCGACGGGTATGAAACCCATTGAAGTGGTAGCGCGAATCTGGCGCCTGAAAACCGGCAGGCCCATGCATCATCCCCGTCATTTCGACAACGTTGTTTCCACATTAATTGTACGCGGGCCGCACACGTTCCAGTATATGATGGACGGAGATCTCTATGAGGCTTTCGATGAACTGAAGGTAGAAGCCGGACCGCGCGTCCGCATCGTATATGTATAGGAGAGAGTATGTTCGGCATTGGGAAAAAACGCGAGACGGGAATTCTCATAAATCCTCAGGCTGCTGAAAACAGGGAAGAGCCGGGACTTTCAGCCCGCAGGCTTGAAAAAGCTTCACGCGCAATCAATCCGGCAATATATATTGCATCGGCAATCGACGACATCTATTCAATTGCCGAAGATTTTCAGGCGCAAAAATTGAAATATCTTCTTCTTTCCGGAGGCAATGGCACGTTCCACCATGTGGTATCGCGCTTTAAAACCGTCTTTCGCGACCAGTCGCTTCCGCACATTCTGCTTTTAAAAGCCGGCCACATCAACACCATCGCGGAATCGATCGGCCTTCGCGGTAACGGCGTAGAAATCGCATCGCGCTTTGCGGCAACGCTCAAATCCGGCACCACCCCAATCGTGATCAGAAAAAATCTCATAAAAATTGAAGACCGTTACTGCGTCATCTTCGGATGCGGTATAATTACCACGTTCATGGATCTATATTACGAAATGGGAGAATACACCCAGAACAAAGCGTTTGAAGTGCTGACGAAAATGGTATCCTCACTGAAGAATGCGAACTCCTCTGAAGCGCGCCGCTATTTTTCGCCTTTCAATGCGAAAATCACGATAGACGATAAAAACTGGAAACGAAATAATATTCTGGGCTGCCTTGCCCTCACCATTCCTTCCGTAGGTCTTGGCTTCAATCCCGGCTCGCGCACAGCAGAAGCGGTGAATCGCTTTCAGCTCATCGTTTCAGCGCTGAAGCCGCTTGAGTTTCTCACCCAGATTTTCCGCCTCTACTCCGGATCGCGCATTGACGATAAAAATCATTTTGACGATTTAGTTTCAACGCTCACAATCGAAGCGCGCTCTCCCTTCCGATACACAATGGACGGTGAAATGTACGCCGCCATGTACGCGCTTCGCGTGCGGGCAAGCCAATCGGGTGTTTATCTTATTTACGTGTGAGGTTCTATGTTCGGATGGCGCGGAAAAATACTGAAAATAGATCTTTCAACAAGAAATATCTTCATTGAAACACCTCCGACAGAGTTGTATGAAAAATGGATCGGCGGAAAAGGGCTTGCCGGATACTACCTTCGGCCTTTCATCACGCGCGCATTCGATGATCCGGATATGCCGCTTCTATTTTTCACCGGCCCCCTCGTCGATACCGTCACGCCAACTTCAGGCCGAATGACGATTGCTTCGCGTTCGCCGCTCACCGGCACAGTGGGCGATACCTCTGTGGGAGGCATGCTCGGCACGTACATCAAACGCGCAGGAATCGATGGCATCATCATCACGGGCAAAAGCGTAAAACCGGTGGGGATTACTGTGCGCGACAGTGAAATAAACTTTCACAGCGCAGAACACTTTTCGGGAAAATCCGTCTCCGAGAGGCTCTCTCTCATTCCGGGCGAAGGATCTGCGGCGCTCATAGGCCCGGCGGCGGAAAACGGCGTCCTTTTTGCCTCCATCATGATCGACGGTCACTATTCCTCGGGTCGCGGAGGAATTGGATGCGTGATGGCATCGAAAAATCTCCTGTATCTTCGGGTTTACGGCAGTTCAAAAACGCCCGTGTTCGATGATGAAATCATTCGCCGCGCGCGCGAGGAAATTATGCGCCTGGCATCTGCCTCACCGGTGCTTATGGGAGAATTCGGATTTTCGAATTTCGGAACCGGCGCGCTTTTAGATCTTATCAATTCACGGCACATGACGCCAGTGAGAAATTTCACCGGCTCGTTCTTTCCGGAAGCGCACGCGGTGAATGCGTATCAATATCGATCTCGATATAAATCAAAAAAAACCGGGTGCGCAGGCTGTCAGATTCTCTGCAAAAAGAAGGGGGCAGATGGCACCATCCTGCCTGAATTTGAAACGATGTCGCATTTCACCGCTCTTTTGGGCAACTCAGACATTGACGCCGTTGTCGAAGCAAATCGCCTGTGCAATGAATACGGTATGGACACCATCAGCGCTGCGGTGACGCTTTCCACCTTTTCGGAAATTTCAGGGGAAACGCTTGCCCCGAATCGGTTTCTTGAATTGCTTGACGCAATTGCTCACTCTAAAAACGAAGGAGAATTTCTTAAAGAAGGTTCATTTCGCTATGCCCGGAGAATAAGTAAACCTGAAGCCTCGATGACGGTGAAAAAGCTTGAACTCCCTGCATACGACCCACGCGGCGCGTATGGCATGGCCCTCGCGTATGCAACGTCCACGCGCGGCGGATGTCATCTGCGTGCATATCCAATCTCGCACGAAATTTTGCGAAAGCCCATCGCCACCGATCGTTTTTCTTTCAGCGGAAAAGCGCGCATCATCAAAATATCAGAAGACTTAAATGCCATTATCGATTCGATTACCGCATGTAAATTTATATTTTTCGCGGCGACACTTGAGGAATTCTCTTTAGCATTTTACGGGGCAACGGGAGTGAAAGCAACCGCACAGGATTTGCTTTTCGCGGGCGAGCGCATCTACTATTGCGACAGGGTGATGAATGCGCAAAACGGATTTACCGCGTACGATGATGATCTTCCTCTGCGTTTTTTTTCACAGCCCGGAAGCAGCGGGGACGGTATGGAAATACCTCCCATCGACCGCAATGCCTTTCTTTTCGCTCGCGAGGCATACTACAAAAACCGAAGTCTCGATGCCAGTGGCATGCCCCTTGAAGAAAAAATGAAGGAACTTGGCATTTTATGATTGATCTTTTAAAAAAATTTGAAGCAAAGCTGATCAGTCAGGGGCTCTGCGAAAAAGGATTGCCTCTCCTTGGTGCACTCGAC
Organism: Leptospira biflexa; assembly: GCA_020721925.1. Lineage (GTDB taxonomy): Bacteria > Spirochaetota > UBA4802 > UBA4802 > JAGODF01 > DYLV01. The sequence goes on along the minus strand of DYLV01000172.1, from coordinate 257 downwards.
GATGAGCTGTACTGGAACAGAGACGACGACTCCATCTCTCTTCTGGAGGAAGTATTTGCCCATCTCAACATCACAAGCATCCTTTTTGCAAAGCCTGCCGAACCATATTTTACAATATTAAACGCACTTGCCGATACTGCAACAAACGGCTTCTTTGTGCCCGAGGATAGCGAAACTCGCACGTTTTTTCACGATATTCCCGTCAGCGACTCATTCGACCCGACTGCCATTATTGACGCTCTTAAACGCAGACGCTC
>DYLV01000171.1 GCA_020721925.1 Leptospira biflexa | reverse complement strand
ATAAGGAGTTCCTTAATGAGTAAAATAGAGATTAGTATGTTCGCATAAAGTGCAATTGCTGATAAAAATAAAAAAAAACATGCAATCAAAAAAAAATTTTTATGTAATCGCAGTTTCAATCGTATGTATGTATGAGAGACAATTTTTATAAGGAGAAACGTGATGAAATCTCAAAACATTCATACTACTGTACACATTACAAAAAGTGATGCATCGCTTCTTGATGAAAGTGCGGTAAAGCTTGGCATAAAGCGATCACGTCTTACGATGCTTCTTATGCGAAAACTGCTGATAGAATGGAAGGATTTGCAGTGTAATTTTTATTCTGTAAAATACCAGACAAGCTCTTCAAAGGATGAGTGGAAAACACTTCATGTGTTTTTTTCGAAAGTGGATTATGAAGTTTTTACGGATATGCGAAATTGTTTTAAGTGGTCGGTTTCAGCGCTACTTGCAATGGCAATTCGAAAATATTTAATAGAAATTTTAGATAATGGCATACAAAACTTCCAGCAGGATTGTGATAACTATCATATTCATAATTACAAATGCAAAGGAAATTTGAACAAAAATAATTTTTGTTGGCATATAATCTGGGAATTGGACGAAAAATTCGCTCAAAAAATACCGCGCTGATATTCATTCACCACTGATATCCATGTAACCTATTATCATTTAATATTAGGCATGATATGCTTTCCCTTTTTGTATTATTCATGCAATAATAAAGGAAATAAAACATAATAAAAGAGCAGAAACGCGATGTTTTCTGCTCTTTTATTATTGTAAAAATATACTTGATTTTGGAGTGTTTTTAAAACACAATATTTGCGCCAGCCATGATGAAATTTCTCGGATTGTTGTTATCGGACGAGTACGCGCTTCCCGGCAAGAAGAGACCATAATTTATAAAAAGCACAAGGTCGTAAAACGCACCCCATTTCAGCGCAAGGTCAATTCCGTGGCCTACATCGCGGTCCTCGAGCGGAGCCTCGCCTGCGTTTATAACCCCGGATGCGTAGTATTTCAAATAGTACGAGTATTTTCCTATGAATGTGATGCGTTTGAGTGCGGGGGTAGTGCTGTTCCAGAATGGTGATAGTGAAAAGCCGGCTCTAATTACATGCAGGTTTGCCAGAGCAGGCCTGAGACCATAGCCCCCGTGAAATGTGCCGAAATACATAAAGCCATTGTCATCACTGTTGGTGTTTGCGTTCGGCGAAGTATAGCTTCCCCTATCTCTGTCGCCGGAACCGAAGGCGTACTGGAACGAAAGGATAGGCAGGGTGGGGAGTGAGAGATAGATATCGAGCCCGCAATTTAGTGCAATGGCATTAATATTTCTTTCATCTGTGGAGTTCAATTTGTAGCTTGTACCGGTCTCATAGACGAATTCCGAATAGTAATTGGCATATCCTCCCAGATAGCCTCGAAGTCCCATCGCATAGTATTCAGCATCGTATTGTGTTTTCACGGAAGGATCGTCATCGTCGGCGAAGTCTATCTCAACGATGCTGAAAAAATACAGCGTCTGGTTGCCGAAATGTTTTTCAAGCACGCCGCCGGTAAAAATTCTTTTTGCACCATCTGAAATGTCGCGTTCGCTGAGATTGTAGGGGTTTTCATTCTTGTTAAGAAAACCGGTATAGGCAAAGAGGACAGAAATATCTGCAATCGGCGTAAAAAGATTCATCTCACCACCGTCTCCGCGACCATTCATGACAAGGCCGCTTCCTACACTGAAATACCTTCGCCCTGCTTCAATTTTAAAAATATTGTTGTCGGTGGCATATCGAAAGAAACCCAATTCGAGGTCAAAGGTGTTTTTTGAATCGTCAATTGATTCACCGGCATCTCCCAGTTCATTTTTTACGAAAACGCCCTGATATTTATCCATAACGCGCAGGTAGCATGAAATGTTTTGCCAGGGCCCCGCGTCGAGCCATGCGCGAAAGGTTGATTGCGTCATCGCAATGCGGGAACTTCCTTCAATTTCATCTAAATAGAGTGGCGTAAGCCATGCTCCGTACCGCAGGCTGAAAGGACGCTTCTTTTCGCTGAGGGCTTTCATGTCCTCATCAGTGATATAGTGGTTGAGCGATTCATCCGAGGCGCTTTGAGCGGAAAGAAAACGATCTGCAAACAGCAATACGATTGCGGAAATACACAATGAATACGCGATAATCTTTTTCACTTATTTCCTCCTGCTTTTTCCGCCACTTTCCGGACAACCTCGACGAGTTCACCGCCGCTTAAAATATCCCATTCGCTTCCGCTTGCTTCCATAATGCCATTGGCGACGCATGCGGTGACTGCATGGCGCGTCGTGTGAAATAGCCGATACATGAATGAATCGCCGAGATCAAGATAGCGCGCCGCAAGAAGCGCAAGGGTGCCTCTTCGCAGCACGTCATTTTCCTGCAGGGTTTCTGGAATGGAAATGCCCTTACTGCGAAGAAGAGCGATATTGTTCTGGAAATCAGGCCTGCGCGCTCCATAAAACATCGCGAAGAGGCCTACCGCATCGCTTACTCTGGCAAGCGGTGCATCGGCCACCTGATTGACGAATTCAATATCCGCCACGCTCTGAAAACCGCTCTCCTGCGCGATGAGCGGCAACGATAAAAACGCAACAAGAAGCACAGCTGTCCTTTTTATCATCGATTGTCCTCGCAAGTAAATTTCATGCGTATGTGTACAAATGATTGAGTCTACGAAAAAAGTTACCGGTTATCACGCGGTAACTTTTTAAAGAAATATGTGCTCAACTCTCACCCACAATGCATGCAGTGCGCAATTCGGTTCTATTGTAACCCGATAAGCCTGAAGATGGCTTTTGCTCTGGCTTGATCGAGCGGTGTGGTAAATTTTCCAGGATTAGCTCCTGTATCGAATCCGAACTGCTCAAGCATGTGTTGCTCTTTATCGGTCATACTGTCCAAATAGAGTCTTACGAGCGTATTCCCCATGCGGTCGGAAAGCAGAAACTCCGGACGCGCATTGTCGGTCTTGAGATGAAAAATTAGTTTTCCTTTGAGTAAGTTTGCAATGCCGTTCATGTTTTCCGTGCCTACCGCGCCTTCCAGCACTTTCACTATCATGCCGGATTGAGGGCCAAAAGACACTTCTTCTTCAGTGCCCCGCACGCTCGACGTCGCCACCGGCGTCGAAATTTTAAATTGCGTCCTCACCGCTCCGATCTTTTTTACTTTTGCATTGATGGCGCCGTATTTGAGGCCAAGATTGGTGTTCGATTCTCTAAAGCTTGCCATGTTGTGATTGATACGCACCATGGAAAGCTGGCGTATGGTCACCTTGCTGCCGTCGATATTCAGCACGACCGAAGAATGGGCACCCGTGCTGATTTTCGTTCCCACCTCAAGTTTCTGGTTAATCGCCAGAGGCCTCCATTGCTGGCTATCTTTATAGGCGGCTTTGCCGTTGATATGTTCTACAGTGATCACCGCGAAGGCGGGCATCATGCAGAGTATAATTATTAAACATGCAATCACGCTGTATCGTAGTTTCATTACATCCTCCTTGCACTTGAATCAGGGATTTGATTGATAATATCGCTCGAAAGATGATTCAATGCAAAAAATATTTCATTCAGCGAAAAAATAATAAAATTTTAACGATAATGTTGTCAAGTTATTTACATACATGATCAAAAGTTTTTATCGATGAAATTATGGCAGAATCTGTGGTTCATTCAAAAAATCAATGCCGCGGTTAGAGATGCCCATGAGCACTGTACGCTGAGCAGCGCATCAGGTTATTAAAGAATTTTGTCAAAAAGCAAAAATTGCACAAATCCATATTTATTTTTTACCCATTATGCACCGCAGTTTGGTATTACCTCGTATTCGGCATGGGTGAATGATTATTCGTTTGAATGAAAAAATCTTCAGAGATGTATCTTTATAAGTTGACATTTTTCCTGTCATACAAAAGGCTCAGTAAGAGATACTATTGTAATTATTGAAGGGGACAAAAGGGGACAATTTGGAAAGAAAAATTATTTGTGTATGTACTTTCGAGCACGCGAGAAACAAACATAACACCGATTTTTTATGTAATTGTAAATGAAGAGAGTCCTTTATGTATGTATGGCTACAATTATTTGAGTAATTTATAATGCGGTGAGAAATGGGATTTACTAAAATTAATACAAAGTAAAATCAAAAGGATGACAGCGATGAAAAGAAATGCTCTTTTCCGGTTGTTTTTTTCCGTATGTATCTGTTATGTTTTCACTGCGTCTGTGTATGCAACAACGTTTGAAATGCAGATTACTCCCGGCTCAGCGCTTACCGCGGTTGGTCTGGAATTTTATGATTATGAAGCGGCATCACAAACCTTAACGGAATATCCAAACCTCTTTGTACGCAAAAACAGTGAAGTGATTCCCACCGGCCTGGCACTGGCGAATGTGCTTGGCTATCCAAACGGAAGAGCCATGATTGGGCAATTTCCCCATTTCGAAATTGGCGTGAGTGCGGGCGTTGCGACATACCAGCTTTTTCGCTATCGCGATTATGACATCCAAAATCCCGAAATACCAGGTGCCGGCGTCAATGGCGTCGTTCATTTTGGCACTGGTATTGATGACCGCATGGATGTCATGTTTAAAATATTTGTTCTCGGCTCATTCTATGTGTACGACAGGCAATTTGATCAATCCGTGACGCACGATTCAACAGTAGATCGCGAATACAACCTTGAGGTGACCGATAATAGCATATATTCATTTGGAGTTAAATCAAGGTACAATCTCATTCGATCGCGCCCCCGCTCGTTTATGTCTTTTGGCGGTTTGAATGTAAATCTTGCATTTGACTACATGTCGGCGCGATTTGCGGCAGAAGGGGAGTATAAAACAACAAAACAGGTTGATCTTACTATTCCGCTCATGGCGGGGGACCCCATCCCCACTGAGGTGTTTGCATCTGTCGCAGGATCCGCGGCGGTCCAATGGCATTTTTTCTCGATCACACCTGAAGTTATCACGTATTTCAATGTATTATATGCGTTAAATCTCTATACGGGATTTGCTCTTTCAATAAACCGCGGCGCAGTAACTTTTGAAACGGATGCAAAAGGATATATAAAAAACACACATGATATTACTGACCCCTCGAATCATTCCATAATTCTTGTCCCTGCAAATTCAACCATTGCGAGCGCAGTGTTGCATGCGGACACCTCCATGACACCGCAGGTACTTCTTCCGCGCTATATTCTGGGGCTCGAGTTTGATTTCTTCCTTTTCAAGATGACCTTTGAGGCTTCTACTGTGCTTACCAGTCCCACCGAAAGCTTCACCGCGCAGGTGGGAGTGAGGACGGAAATTTAGACGAAGCGATATCGCATAAAGACATGCACCCCATATCGTCTTCGGTGCAGGTATGATGTAACGCAAATACTCCATACCCACTCATTGTGTATGCTCGTGTATGATTAAGGGTTTGCGCATTTTTCTACAAAAAACAGTATAATTATAAATAATTAAGAGTTGATAATGCGGCACAAAAAATAGTATTGCGTAAGCATGTGCAGTGCAGTATATAAAATATGTCTGAATTGCATATATTACAGTGAGGAGATTATATGAATAGAGATTCCATTCAACCATTAATCGGATCTGCTATTGCAGTATGTATTGCTGCAGGT
>DYLV01000015.1 GCA_020721925.1 Leptospira biflexa | reverse complement strand
CAGCCATGGATTTTCACCGCGTGCGAAAGATCGGAGAGGTTTTCAGCAATCGGCTCTGCGCCTCTCGGGAAAGTTCCATCAATTGTGCAGTGTACGGGTGCAACACGGCAGCCGAGCCGCTCTAAAAGCATGCGCGTGATCTCTGATCCTGCCCCATTGACGGAATCAAGTGCGACAGTAAATCTCTTCGAGCGAATTGCATCCGCATCAACGACATTCATTACCCGGCGGATATGCGCTTCAGCTGCGCCGCCATAGGACGAAATACTTCCCACGCGGTTGTATGGCACGAAAGATGCGGTTTTTTCCATCATGCCGAAAAACTTTTTAATTTCTTTCGCATTTAAAAAACTTCCCGACGCATCGATCAGCTTAAAGGCATTCCATTGAATCGGATTATGCGAGGCCGAAATCACCACGCCGCCGTCAGCGCGCAGATCTTCCACCGCCACCTGCACGGTCGGGGTGGGAACAATGCCCACATCGAAAACCTCGCATCCAGCCATCGCCAGCGTAGATTCGAAACAGGATGCAATTACCGCGCCAGTAGGACGGGAATCCCTTCCTACCACAATTTTTCCGTTTTTCGCATAACGGGCGAACGTCGCTGCGACCTGCACTATCAATTCGGGAGTGAGGCTCTCGCCCACCACACCCCGTATGCCAGATACGCTTTTCATGAGCGGCGCTTTCATAGCTCAACGCCTCCTGTCACGCCTTGTTTTTTTTCGCTTCACCCCGCCGGTTGTCGCATGTTCCTGGCGCTGCGAATGCCCCGTGGAGCGTGCGCTCATACCCGAAACCGGCCCCCTCTCCGGCGAGTCAGCATCGAACTGCGACAGTTCGCCATGAAATTCCTGCCCCACTATTTTGTACTCACGCTCATCCGTCGGGATCTGTTCCTCGCGCACCTGGACTTTGAAGAGAAATTCGAGCACATCCATCATCATCGTATCCATGGTCTCATTGAAAATTTGAAATCCACGGAGTTTGTATTCCACAAGCGGATTGCGCTCGCTGTAGCCAACCGCCCAAATCCCATCGCGAAGCTCATCCATATTCAGCAGATGCTGACGCCATTTGTTATCGATCACCTGAAGTACAATCATGCGTTCGAGCATGCGCATGTTTTCGCTTCCAATTTCGCGCTCTTTCTCCTCATAGCGCGCAAAAAGCAATTCCTTCACCTTTGCAACAAGTTCATCCCGGGATATTGATTCTGAATCGAGCGCGCCGCATTCCACCAGAAAGGAATTGCGCAACCAGTTTCTCATCCCTTCGATATCAGCGCCGTCTGATGCGCCTTCACCCATATAGAAATCGATGGTATTCTCTATCACCTCTTCGAGATATTCTCTAATTTTCCCCGAAATATCCTCACCGTCAAGAATCTCATCTCTTTCCTTGTATATTCGTTCGCGCTGCGCATTCATCACCTCGTCATACTCGAGGAGGTGTTTGCGGATTTCAAAGTTGCGCCCCTCAACCCGCTTCTGCGCATTCTCAATCGCACGGCTCACCATCCTGCCTTCAATCTCCTGCCCTTCCTTAAGGCCGATACGCTGCATGAGTCCCGAAATCCTCTCCGCGGCAAATATCCGCATGAGGTCATCTTCGAAGGAAAGATAAAACCGCGAAGATCCGGGATCGCCCTGGCGCCCCGATCGCCCGCGCAATTGATTGTCGATGCGCCGCGCTTCATGGCGCTCGGTGCCCAGAATATGGAGACCTCCTGCCGCAATAACGCGATTATGGCGCTCGGTCCAATCGCGCCCGCCGCGCACAATGCTTTTCGCGCGGTGGAGATCCTGTCCCTCCATTTTTTCCGCCAGCCCTTCCGCGCGGTCGAAATCTCCTTCCAGCACCGCACTACGAAAATCATCCCAGAGCTTTGCATCGTGCACGGGAAGGTGACTATCGAGTTCGTCGAGATAGGTCTTCCGACCACCGAGCACAATGTCGGTTCCACGGCCAGCCATGTTTGTGGCGATGGTGACCGTTGAAGGGCTTCCCGCTTCAGCTACGATTTTCGCTTCCTGCTCGTGATATTTTGCATTCAGCACGCTGTGCGGAATGCCCCTGGCCTTCAGCATCTGCGACAGCTTCTCTGATTTTTCTATAGAAATTGTGCCGACAAGAATCGGTTGCCCTTTCCTGCTCAGCTCCTCTATTTCAGCCACAATCGCATTGTACTTTTCTTTCGCTGTTCTGTAAATTTTGTCGGGATAATCAATGCGAATCATCGGCATGTGCGTGGGAACAACCACCACATCAAGACCGTAGATTTTTTTGAACTCCACCGCTTCCGTGTCGGCTGTCCCTGTCATACCGGCGAGCTTTTTGTACATGCGGAAAAAGTTTTGCAATGTCACGGTCGCAAGGGTCTGGCTTTCCCGCGCCACCGTGACATTTTCCTTCGCTTCAATCGCCTGATGAAGCCCGTCGGAATATCTTCTCCCCGGCATGAGACGGCCGGTAAATTCGTCCACGATGATGACCTCACCATCCTTCACAATGTAATCGATGTCACGCTTGAAAATCGCGTGGGCTTTGAGCGCCTGATTGACGTGATGAACGATTTCAATATTGCGCGAATCGTAGAGGTTTTCGATTTTGAGCAGGCGCTCCACATGGTGCACGCCCTCTTCGGTGAGCAGGGCATTGCGCTCTTTTTCGTTTATTTCGTAATCGACGCCCTCCTTGAGGCTGGGAATTATTTTATTAATTAAATAATATTTTTTTGTGGATTCATCGGTCGAACCGGAAATGATCAGCGGTGTTCGCGCTTCGTCTATGAGAATTGAGTCGACTTCGTCAACAATGGCATAATTCAGCTTTCTGTGGACTCGCAGGCTCGTATGCTCCACCATATTGTCCCGAAGATAATCAAAGCCGAGTTCGTTGTTGGTTCCGTATGTCACATCACAGCGATAGGCATTCTGCCGTTCATAATGGTTCAAATTGTGCTGGATGACTCCCACCCGAAGCCCGAGTGCCTTATAAATTTTTCCCATCCATTCGGCGTCGCGGCGCGCCAGATAATCATTCACCGTCACCACATGGACACCCATGCCGGGAAGCGCATTAAGATACACGGGCAGTGTGGCAACCAGAGTCTTTCCTTCACCTGTTTTCATTTCGGCGATTTTTCCCTGATGAAGAACGATACCGCCCATAAGCTGAACATCGAAGTGACGAAGCCCCAGCACGCGCGTGGACACTTCGCGCACCAGCGCAAACGTTTCGGGGAGAAGGCTATCCATATCCTCGCCCCGTTCAAGGCGCGCGCGAAATTCCGCAGTTTTATCAGGGAAACGGTCAGAGGGGATTTTCTTCATATCGTTTTCGAGCGCATTGATCCGCTCGACAATCGGCCTCAGTTTTTTAATATCCCTTTCGTGTTTTGTGCCGAAAAAAAGCGAGAGAATTTTATCAAACATTATGGATCCTCACAGTCATATAAGTATAATATTCATAAATAAACGCACACTATATCCATTCCACTGGTGATGAAATAAGAAGGAAGACACACATTTCATCATGGCCCCCTCTCAAATCGCTTTCATCCGTGAAACCACCATCAAAGAAAGCAATTGAACAAATATGCGCGTGCTCACATGGGAACTGCCTGTTGTACAGCTTCAAGAAATTCCCTTTATTTCATTCATCACAGGGAATAGCGCACCCCGGGATGCACATGAGGAAAGGATTATCTGAATACACGGCATCTCACGTCAAGCGGTTTTATGTATGGCATTTTTTCAGTTTCAGCAAAAAACTTATTGCAATCGAACTCAGTACGCATTATAGTGCGCTATCGGCATTATATCAGCGGTACCCGCAATGAAAAAAACCATCCTGATAGTCGACGACGAAGCGCATATACGCACATTCATGTGTGACCTATTGAGTCAGAATAACTATGAACCGATCGCAGCCGAGGACGGCGAGGCCGCCATTGCGATTTTAGCGCGCATTCGCGTTGACCTCATCATGCTCGACATGAACATGCCGAAGATGGATGGAATCGCATTTTTGCGTCACATCAGAGAGAATAAAATCACCACCTCGCCAGTGCTCATGCTCACCGGATCCTACGACAAAACCACCATGCTCGAATGCTACAAACTCGGCGTGTACGATTTCATAAAAAAGCCGGAAGAGCTTGAGATCATGCTCAAGAGGATTGAAAACGGCCTCAAAATCGGCGAGCTTATCTACTTCCACGAGTTCATACAACTCGAGCTTGACACCGCACGGAAATTCCAGAAATACCTGTACCCCGAACCCGCTATGCGGGATGCGCATTCGCGCATAGAAGTGCTGTTTCGTCCGCTTTCCGATATTGGCGGGGATTTTTACGATTACATCAAATTCCGCGACGAAAGGCTTCTTTTCTGTGTGGCCGATATCTCCGGCCATAGCATATCGGCGGCAATGTATATCGCGATGCTGAAAATGATGTTTAGAAAAGCAATCAAAGAAATCGATAATCCCGGTGACATCCTCACTCAGTTGAACAGGGAAATTGCAGAGAACCTTCCCGTTGAAACGTTCGTCACGATGTTCTGCGGGCTGGTCGATCCCTCGAAAACAACATTGCATTATGCCAACGCAGGACATCCCTTTCCGTACTTCATAATAAACGGGATTCCAACCCTTCTGGAGGGACACGATCAATTTTTAGGGCCGCTTAAAAATGCGCAGTTTTCCACATTCACCACTTCAATCGCCGACTGGGAAGGAATGTTCATTTTTACCGACGGTATATTAGACATCGGCCCTCAAAACAATGGGAATTACGGCATCACACAGCTTTTCAACATGCTCAATGAGCATAATGTCACCATCGGAAAGAAGTTCGAACACATTACAAATTATCTCACCTCGCCCGCTGTAAAAATAAATGATGACTGTACAATGATGATGATCGAATTTTTACGATGAGAAAAAATGTTTGCTTTTTTCCAATTATTTCATTAGAGTAACATCTGTGCAACACTCATTTTAGGAGGACAATCATGAAACGCACTCTCACGTATCTTATGACCGCCGCACTTCCGCTTCTTTTTGCATTCTGTGCTTCCATCCAGCCCGCTGCGCTCAATTCGTCTATCAATGTCCCGGATCTCACGGAAGCAAATTATAAGCAGATCGACACCGCGCAGCAGGTAGTGGGAATCTATCTGTACAATTCCAAACTCGGCGCGGATCATATTGCATCAGGCGATAATACTGCCAGTATATTTATAGAAGCCCTTCAGCCGCAGGTTAAGTTCTACAAACTGAATGTTGCAACATTCAGCGGAAGTGCGCAGAAAAATCTTGTGCAGAAATATTTGGGCAAGCCAATTCTGCCGAGCTACCTTTTCATATACAATAACAAGCTCGTGGCGAAAAAAATCGGCTCATACAGCAAGCAGGAAGAGGCAAAGAAAGGTGCGGAAGAAATCAAAAAGGGGCTCGAGGCAACAATCAGGCGAAGGAAATGAGAAGCCAACCCGAAGGCGTCATCAATAGAGAATTAAGTCATCCCTGTTGATCACTTCTTCAAAAAAGGTTTCACCCAATATAGCGCGAATTTCGCCTGTTTTCTTTTCTTTAATTTTTTCAAGCTCTTCGGAGCTGTAGTTCACGATTCCCTTGCCGATGGAAATTCCGCCGGGGCTGCGAATCTCAACTGCATCACCGAGATCAAACCTACCTTCGAAAGAGACAACTCCGGTGGCAAGGAGCGATTTTTTCCTTTCAACAAGCGCGCGTACCGCACCGTCATCTATTGTTAAAAATCCGCGCGTGCTTGCGCTGAAGGCAATCCATCGCTTCTTTCCCTTCAAGGAATTTCCTTTACCCACAAAAATCGTTCCGATCTTTTCACCTTTCATGATGCGGCCAAGCACGCCCATAATGTTTCCGTTGGCAATAATCATTTTTTCTCCGGATTTAATGATGATGTCGGCAGCGCGTAGTTTTGTGATCATACCGCCTGTGCCGTGAACCGAGCCGGAGCCACCCGCCCTCGCGATGAGACCCTCGTCGATTTTATAGATTTCCTCGACAGGATAGGGATCGGCCAGATCCATGTAAAATCCGTCAATATCGGAAAGCAAAATGAGGAGATCCGCCTGCACGATGTTGGTCACATGTGCGGAGAGTGTATCGTTATCTCCAAACTTGATTTCTTTCACCACTACGGAATCGTTTTCGTTTACCACAGGAACGACGCCCATCTCGATGAGCGTATTCATTGTATGGCGCGAATTTAAAAATCGACGCCGGTGCTTCACATCGTCCTCAGTGAGAAGTATCTGGCCTATTTCAAATCCTTCTCTCTTAAAACATGCCCTATATGCATTCATAAGGAGGATCTGGCCAATTGCGGCCGCGGCCTGCTTTTCGGGAATCGACATGAGACGACGATCTTTTTTAAGCGCACCGCATCCCGCGCTGATAGCACCCGAAGATACAACAACCACTTCATATCCTTTTCGAAGAATGCCCGCAATATCGCGCACCAATCGAAGGAGTTTTCGGTTCGAGATCACCCCCTCTTCGGTGATCAGGGAACTCCCGATTTTCACCACAATACGACGTACATTGCGCAGTAACTCACGCCGAGGCAACGCTTTCCTCCATCAATGTTTCTATGATATCAAGAAGCCCATCCATGTTATCGCCGTTTTGCGCCGATACCACAATCACTCTTGGATCTTCCAGTGCGTCACGTCGCTTTTGCATATCCCCATGACTCACCAGATCGGATTTCGTCAAGACAATATAGTATGGTTTTTTAAGAAGTGCGGGATTGTATGCCGCAAGCTCAGCGCGCAGAAGCGAGAGATTGTAGCGCGGATCCAGCTCGGTAAGTTCAATGAGATACAAAATCGCCCTCACCCGCTCGATGTGCTGAAGAAAAGAAAGGCCGAGTCCAAGTCCCCGGTGAGCACCTTCGATGATGCCGGGAATATCGGCGATGGTACAGGAGGTGCCGTTTTTCAGCGGAAGCACTCCGAGGTTGGGGATGAGCGTGGTAAAAGGATAATCGGCAATTTTCGGCCTCGCGTTGGTGATGGCCGCAAGGAGCGTCGATTTCCCTGCATTGGGAAGCCCCACCAGCCCCAGATGCGCAATGAGCTTTAGAGTTAAAATGATATTTTTTTCTTCACCCGGCATCCCGGGCTGTGCAAATCGCGGTGTCTGATGCGTTGATGATTTAAAAAATGCATTGCCCTTGCCGCCGATACCGCCTCTGCACACAAGCGCCCTGTCGCCGCTTTCAAGAAGATCGGCGATAATCGTTCCATCCTCATCAACGATGCTGGTGCCGGGCGGGACTTTGAGCACCAGATCCGTTCCATCCGCCCCGTGGCAGTTCTGTCCTCTGCCCCGCGCTCCATCGCCCGCACGATACGTGCGATCGCGAAAAAAATGGGATAGATTGTAATAGTTATAATCCGCTTCAATATAGACATCACCGCCACGCCCGCCATCGCCGCCGTCGGGACCGCCCCTCGGGATGTATTTTTCCCGAAAAAACGACACGCAGCCCGCGCCGCCTTTTCCTGCCCGCACTTTTATTGTGATACTATCGGTAAACTTTGGCATGAGTTATTTCTGTCTTGCAAGGAAATCTTCGGCATTGTTATTTGCGACAGCGCCTGCTACTTACGCACATGTTTATGGGTATCTCTAAAAAACTTCTGTGATCATGATCAATCGCATAAAAACGGTTTTACCTATACATGTGCACACAAAGGAACATCTATTGTAACAGTTTTTAGCAGTTCACTTATTTACTAATGCGGGGCATTCACTCTCCCCTCATACACGAAACCGAATCCCCGTAAAAACACCGTGCCCCGAAGGTGTCGCTTCGGGGCCTGCACACACAATTACGACGAAGCCTTTTACGAAACCGGATATACTGAAACCTGCGTTCGATCCTTGCCCAGCCGTTCAAACTTCACCACTCCGTCGATGTAGGCAAAAAGCGTATCGTCCCGTCCCCTGCCTACATTCTGTCCGGGATGAATTTTCGTCCCGCGCTGACGAACGATGATGGTCCCGCCTTTTACGACCTGACCGCCGAACCGCTTCACACCCAGGCGTTTCGACATGGAATCGCGCCCGTTTCTTGTAGAACCACCGCCTTTCTTGTGCGCCATAACTTACACCTCTACATGAAAAATTTCAATCTTTGATCCGGGCAGCGAAGCCATCAAGCTTACTCCGGTTATCAGCACTCCGACAATCGCCCTTGCTTCTTTCAGGGAGGGCATATCGTCGGCGATTGTCATTGACGATTTTAAATAGCCTTCGCGGCGCTCAATCTTTTGATGAACACCTAATTTCGAGAGAGCCACAACACAGCTCTGCACGATAGCCGAAACTCCCGCGCAGTAAATATCACTGCCCTTATCCAGCGAAAAATGCCCCTCCGCTGCAAAAGATATATCCCCGCCTCTAAATTCGGCAAGGCCTTTTGCGCCAACGGCAATATTTTCAAATGTAATCCTTATCAACCTTAGAGCACAGCCACATCACCGATTTTAAGCTCGGTGAAAAGCGGCGTGTGGCCGATAGTCCTCGTATAGTTCTTCCGCTTTTTAAATTTAATTCCCCGGACTTTTTTCCCTCTGGCGACGCCCATCACCTTCGCGGAAATCTTCACATTAGAAAGATAGGGCTTACCAACAATGGATTTATCGCCATCGACAATCATAAGCACTTTGTCGAGGGTTACTTCACCTTCTTTTTCGGCAAATTTATCGACATACACTGTCTGATCTTTCGCAACCTTATACTGCTTTCCTGATATTTCTACAATAGCATACATGGCGTTTATTCCTTACAATTATTGACTTTATTCGGGTCGCCCCATTGGGCCCACAAGGATTCGAACCTTGGACCTACTGATTATGAGTCAGCCGCTCTAACCGACTGAGCTATGGGCCCGAAGATGGAATGCCATTTGTCCCATGCGGTAAACTCATGTCAAGCAAAAAGAAGGAAAAATACGAACTTTGTCAAGAGCATTTCAATGCGGTCCCATCGAACACGCGGGCCTGCACATCATTCCTTCTTCGCAATCATCGGAAAAAGTGAAATGCCGCGGTAAAATTTGTGAAGCGAGTTACGCACACGCTAAATCTCTTTGATTGAGACTCCGAGTAGCATCACATCATCATAAAAACCTGCCGGCGAAGAATAATTCGCTATCTCCCGATACACAGATTCAATCAGTGTTTCTATACTGGTATCTTTATATTTGTACAGCAGATTTAAAAATCTTTCGTGCCCGAATATCTCATCGCCTGTATTCTGGCACTCATAAATACCGTCGGAATAAAACAGCACTCTATCCCCTTTCCGTAAATCCAATATCCTGTATTCGTATTTCGAGTCGGAGAAAATGCCCACAAATGGCCCTGTTGGTGCAAGAAGGGAAATTCCCTCCTCCCGATACAGAACGGGCGAGGGCATGCTTGCATTACAATAGGAAAGCAATCCGGATGCGAAGTCAAAAATGCCGTAAAATACCGTCGCATAGTTGTAGCTCATTTTTTTCTGACCTTCAATGAGGAATGTATTTATGCGACCCACGACCATCTCTGGAGACGAAGCGGGATCGACGCTCGCGTGTATTGCCGATTTCATCATCGCCGCATAGAGCGCAGCGGGAATTCCATGTCCCGAAACATCCGCAAAAATGAGCGCAAATACATCTCTGTTGAAAACAAGTATGTCGAAAAAATCACCACCAAGTTTCTTGGCAGAGATCGATTTTTGATATAGATCTACTCGTTCCATTTTCGGCAACGAAACCGGAACAAGGCACTGTTGAAGGTTTCGGGCAATATCGAGCTCTTTTTCTATTTGAACATTTCTTTCCTGTATCTCCCGATTCAGCTTTTCAAGTTCGACATTCTTCTCCTGCAATTCAACGAAAAGCTTCACATTCTCTTCTGAAAGCCTTTTCTTTTCAATGGCTTTTTCCACCGCGATGAGCATCTGGTCAGTATTAAAAGGCTTCAGAATAAAATCGAACGCGCCTTTTTTCATCGTTGAAACAGCAAGATTTAGATCTTTATATCCGGTGATCATGATGACCGAAGCGGCATGCGATGCATCTTTTATTTTTTCCAGAAACTCGACGCCGTCCATCCCCGGGAGATTGATGTCGGCAATTACAACATCGGCGCGCAGAATCGCACCAGAGGCAAGAGCTTCTTCTGCGGCAGAAAAAATCAACACGGAGCAGGAATCTTCAAGAGTCAGCTCGAGCGCCTCCCTCACCATCGCATCATCATCGACAACAACCACACGCGCCCTGCCATTGCCTTCAGGCCATATAGAGCCGCTAACCATGCCGCGTGCATCACTCCTTAAGCCCGCGGCCGAAAGGGAGCACGAAATCTTTTTCCATTTCCCGTACGGCCGATCCGAGTGGTTTATTTTGAAACGCAGCAATGAGCTTTGCAAGTTTTCCTTCATCAGATATATCGTGGACCAAAAGCCCCTTCATCCCTGCGTACAGCGATGATTCCGCGGCCATCATAATTCTTTCAAAGGAATTAGCCGACGCACGGCTCACATACAACCCCGGAGCCGGCTTCCTCTGTAAAAGCGCCTGCGGCTCCACCGAATGTTCATCGCTACCACCAACGAGTAAGGAGTACCTTGAAAGATCGGCGCCTGCTTCTTTGTATTCATCAACAACTGCACCCGAAAGTGATTTTTCAGCCCGTAGCAATTGGGCAAGTCTTCTGGATGCGCCGTACAACGCGGCTGCGCCGTCAATCTTCTGCCCGGTATAGTATTTCGCACGCTCGAATGAAGGAACAAATGTGAATGCCGGGAACTGCTTCAAATTGCCATGTGAAAAAAGAGAAAGCGCGGTTTCGTTCAGCACTACAAAACAACGCCTCGCACTGCTGCCGCACGCCGCGGTCAGATAGTCGCAAACCGCTTTTACCGCATCTTCTTTTCTGGTCGCCTTCAATTCGCTGTAGGAAATGGTGGAATCGAGCTTCCATGCGCCGAGTTTTCCCTCCAATCCGAAAAACTCCACAACTACCGCGCCTTGAATCGGCGTTATCGGTTGTTCCGAAAATGAGATAAATGAAGAAAAGAGCGTGTTGTCTTTTTTGTGTGCCGCATCGTTGGCGCGAAGCGCACGTGCTTTTTGTGCAATCGCATTGCGGGCGTTTTTCACTTTTTCTGAATCGCGCGACTCGCCTGCTTCGAGCAATTGCGTAAGCCCGCTTTTCGCAGCAATGAGATCCTGCACAATCTTCTGCCGTTCTAAAAATTTTTCCCTGTGGGAAGGATTGTGAAAATCCCTGTCCGCCAGCGAAAACAGCATGAGGCGCACCATCGCATAGCCCTTTTCCATCACGCTGAACGCCTCCCGCCAGTCACCCGCTTCAAGCAGAGAACGAGTAAAACCGTCGAACAGCATACTTGCATGATGCGAGTGATTTGCATAGCATTGAGGGCATCGATAAATTTCTCCGACGGCTTTTTCATAATACTCCCGCGCCATCCGCTTTGAACCGGCACCTTCAACTTCAGCCCCATGTTTACTGAGAAACTCGCCGAGTTTATACTGCGCCATCCACAAGAGGGTGGAATATTCGAAATTGTCCGCAATCGTTTCGGCGCGGGAAAGGGTATCGTAGGCATCTTCATACGCCCCGATTTTTTCCTGGCAAGCGGCAATATTTAAAAGGAGCTTCCCCTTTGCCTGATTATTTCCCTGCTTTTCTGCATAGGTCAGCGCGCTTTTAAAGTGCGCCATGGCGCCGGAATACAGCTCATAGAGTTTTTTATTGTCGCGGTATAACTGGTATGCACCACTTTCCCCCTTCGCGAAGGTCCCTTCAGATGGGCGGGCAATGTGTTCGGCCCGGACAAACTTGAGCGTTCCCAGCGCAGTATCGAGAAAGTGATACACCTCGCCCGCAGAAAGAGCGGCCTGATTCCGAAGCGCTTCGATGTCTTCGCCTGTCAGCTCTTTTTTCCTGAGCCTTGCCTCTTTTTTCTTTGCTTCCAGGTCTGCTTCAAATTTCTGTTTTTCGTAATTATCTCTGTAACGGGAAATCTTCTCAAACAGTTCATCATACCTCCCCGGGATAGGGTCATATCCGCGCTCAAGAAGCATCGCGCAGAGATTCGAATAATTCAAAATGGCGCTGAACATCCCCTCCATGTCGGCCACATCATCGCCGGCGGCATAATCCCATGCTTGCTTGAAATATGAAAGTGCATTATTATAAAGCCCCATCTTATAGAAACAATAGCCAATATTATTCAGCGCGCGCACTTTCCCCGTCTTGTTGATTCGATGGTTTTTCTCCTCCCAGAGTGCTATTTTCTTCTTTAAATAGCTCACCGCCGCGGCATAATCGCCCCGGTCGAAATGAATATCTTCTCTTAGCGAAAAACCTAAAATCTTTTTATTTTCAGTATCGAGTTCCGTATACAGCCTATTATCTCCAATCACCACCGTATCCGGGCCAAGGTCGATAAAGCTCACCGGCCCGAGGCCGAGAAATTTGAATCGCAGTTTATAGGTTCTTTCCTCTTCCGTTTCCTTTTCAAGAATTTTATCCGCGCGATTTAGATATTCAATCGCCTTTTCCCGGTTTCCGATTTCCTTATAGCATGTCGCGATTTCCTGGAGCATTCTGGCGCGATCCACGGAAATTTTTTTCTTTTCCGAAAAATCCAGAATCTCATTATACCAGGATATCGCGCCATTGAAGTTGCGTTCTGCCCTGTCGAAAAGCGCGAAATAGCGATAGAGGGTATAGATTTGTTCTTTAAATCGGTCATATCCGGATTTCTGAGACATGGAATCATACAAAAGGAGAGTCCTGCGCATTTCCTCACGCGCCTCTTCGATTCGATCATTCTGCCAGTAGCACACACCAAGATGAAAACGAAAGAGCGCTTCCTGCACAGGAGAGGCGAAATCGCGCTTGAAGCCCTTTGCTTTTTCAAAATGGCGCAGGGCCTGCGGATAGTTGTTCAGGAGAAAATAAGTGTTTGCCAGGTTGAGATGTATATTCCCTTCGGCGTCGGGGTTTTTTGTTTCGTCATTCGCGGCAAGCGCGCGCTCGTAGAGAGGAACATTCGCTTCCCATAGAAGGCGAGGAAAGAACTTGCCGAAAACGTGCTCCTTCCCCTCACCCAGCTCTTTGCGCCGCAAATCAACATATTGCCCTATCCACCCCCGCAGGATATACGGTTCGACATACGTGTCATCCATAAAAAGCGCCCATGCCACCTGATCCAGGCTTTTTTTGAAATATTCAAGCGATGTCGAAAGATCGCCTCCCTTTTGACCTTCATCATTGATGACAGCCAGCTTCGCATAAATATATGCAAGTCCGTAGATGTACGATTTGTCATAATTAATCCGCGCCAGGGGAAGCTTATCGCTGTACTTTTCATCGAGTGTAATAAGCTTTTCCTTTTCCGAATTGCGCGCAAAAGAATCGATATAGAGCACATGCGCTCTGGAACCATAGGCTTGATAGATATCACCGAACTCGCGCAAAAGGTGGGCAGTGGTTACCACTTCGATATATTTTTCGTACACATTGCTCGCCATCTTATCCTTCTTCTGAGCTAAATACTGCGCCCCCCTATCTTCATAATAACTGACAAGCCGGGTGAGTATATTGCGAAAATCGGCCTGTTTCCACATCAAAAGATAATTCTTCACGTTTTGATAATAATGCTTCTCCATTGTTTCAAAATCGCCGCGAATATGCGCGATATCGCCAAGAAGCTTGTTCGCTTTATAGAAGATAAAATTGGTGTGCCTTACTCCCGCAAGCGCCTCTTCGAGATATTTTTTCGCTTTCGCATAATCCCTTTTCGCGAAGTACGCGTCTCCCAGAAGATACTGCATCATTGCCGGCACATCATTTCCGGATTTCTTCTCTGATTTTGAAAGGATGGCGCCTGCAGCATTTATACGCTTTTCAATGTTTGTTTCTGCAGAAAAAATCCTCACCAGCTCCTTGGCCGCAGCAACTTTTACATTCGCATATTCCGAATTTATGGCCTTTGCGTATGCTTCAGGCAGATAAGGAGAGACCGCACGATACTGCAATTTTGCAATTTTAAAGTTAATATATTCCGCACGCCCGTGTGCGGGATGTTCATCCATAATTTTTTTGTATGTTCGAAGCGCGGCGTCGTACTTTCCTATTCGGCTCTGTTCATCACCCAGATCCTCAAGCAAATACGGCACGAATTCGGACGCCTTTGAATCCCGCACCATGCGGTCGAGCGCTCCGGCAAGCACCCTTTCGGCGGATTTGCCTTCAAGATATGCACTGAAACATTGCGCCATGGCCGCGCGATAATCTTTTTTCCCTTTCGAAATAGAAAATAATAATTTCCCTATCCGCACTGCTTCCAATCTATCTTTCGCATTCAAATATGCCTTGCCCGCTTCCACAAGTGCTTTCGTCGGATAAATCTGAGAAATTTTGTCCTTTTTATCGCCGAAAAAATGATATACTCTCTCCAGGCCAAGCAAATACCGCTCCCCATCATCGTGCTCCTCCAGATATGACCGGGCGAGTTCGTACTGCCGCTGCGCGTTGATTTTTTTTGGTATTATTCCCTCTTCAGGGATGATATTTATATTTATGTTTTCGCCGATCTGGTTGGAGAAAATAATCACATTGAAGTAGTGCTTCTTTATTTTGCGGAGGGCCTCACTGAACCTCGGTGCAAATGACAAATCCGACCTGAGGGTCAATGGATATTCCATACCCGTCCTTATGTTTTTGTACATTATAATTGACGCATCTTTCAAATTGATTGCGCCATCTTTATTGGTATCCCGGTCGATGAGCGTATAGACGATTTCATGATCGTTTTTCATGAACGAAGGATAGAGTTCAATATGCGGGGTGCTGGTAATTCGCGTTTCCGCGCCCGTCTGAAGATTTTTCACATACACATCTCCCCTGCTGTGTTCATCCCGGTAGGAAATAAAAATAATCTTTTTGCCATCGGGCGAAAACCGCGGATACAATCCACCCTTCGTAGTGATCTGTTTGAGATTTCGCCCTTTTCTGTCGATCATCCAGATATTGTCCTGACCATCCCTGTTGGACGAAAAGGCAATCCAGCTGCTGTCCGGAGACCACGCGGGGGACGAATCGCGGATGATTCTGATATCCTTGCTCAGGGGGTCACGGTATTGTGTAATGTTTTTCGCCCGGGAATCAAGTGTGGAAATTTCTGAGGGCGACTCAGCTGCTTTATCGATCAGGGCAGCCGGGTTGATATCGACCACAAAAATATCGCCTTCGGGATCTTCTCTGAGGCTCACAAACGCAAGCCTTTCCCCATTGGGAGATATTGCAGGCGATATGTCTTTCGCGGGATGCGCGGTTAACCGCACCGTGGTGATATCGTTCAGGGCGCGTAGATACACGTCGAAATTGCTCCGCTCCCTGTCTGATGCGTAGAAAAGATACATCCCATCTTCAGAAAAAATGCCGTCAAATTCGATGTTTTGCTCGATGGCGACGGGAACGACTTTCCCCACATTATAGATGAACTCGTTACGAAGGATTTTTCCGTAGCTGAAACGGACTTCCCTGCTCGATCTCCCCCGACATCCGATGTGTATACCCGAAACAACTATCAGAAAAAGTGCGATGCCACACCGAAGTGCGTTTATTTTTTTCGTACCCATCTTCCGCCTGCCTCCTGGATCCAGTCATTTACCTTGGCAAACGCACACTGCTCTTCCGCAAATTTTTTCCCGAGCGCGGCGACCTGTTCAGCCGTAGGATTAGCCACTCCTGATTTTATGAGGCTTCTGGTGAATATCGTTTTGCGCGCATCATTTTCTTTGGTAACTATCGAGTGAAGAGCTTTTTTGCGGTTTGCGTCGCTTTCATATGCGGGCGTGCCCACATACGCGAGATAACCGGTATTGGCCTCGCCGATCGCACCTTCATCTTTCATCCGTCTGATTTCCGGTGCAAGTTTTTCACGTGCCATGAACGCCTTGAACATCTCATCATCCCGTACCTGCGTGCCGGGCGCAATGCCCGTCTTCACAGAGGCAACCACCCATGCATCTTTTTCGATTTCCCGGTAATCGCCCACAATCTGCCGTTCAATAACGGTTTTCTGCCCCGTTAGATGAATGTCCGGAGGGGCAATCCAGCAACAGCTCGGAATTTCGCTGGTGGAAGCACAGCCCGTCAGAGCAAGTGCGAAAATCGCACATACGAGTGAAATTATTGCAAGGCGCATCACTCCCCTCCTAATATATTGCGAAGATATTCCTGAAGCTTCATCCTATCAAACTGAACCTTGTTCTGTTCAACACCGATGAGCCATCCAATGGCTTTTCGTCTAAAAGTAACAGTGGTATAGACCAATCCTTTATCGAGATTGAAATTGAAGCCGCTGACGTTCATTGAATTATCGACCGGGAATTGCGCAATGCCGAGTTTGGACTTTCCCTTTTCGCTGGAAAGACCTTTCAGAAGCCTGTTTGCAAAAGCGTCGCCGATTTTGTGAATATTGATGTAGCCCGCCGGCGTGAGCTCCTTTTTAACATCGACACCACGCCCTTTAAACTGCGCGTTTAATGAAAGCTCCGCGTCTCGCGTCCGCTTCCTCGGATCGGGATCATCAAGAAGGCCTATGTCCACGTTCGTCACATCGAGCGTGAGACTGTATTCCATATTTTCCGTCTTAAGATCGCGAAGCGCAAAGAGAATATTACGTCCATAAAATCCCCCCCCCATGACGTACGCCTTCATCGTCTGAATTTCAAATGTATTGTCCCGGAAAAACATGGTTGCTGAAAAATCCTTCATAATCTGAAAGGGGATGTTACGCGCCGGATGCTTGATTGAAATCGACTTGATGGTGAAATTGTCTTTCTCGCGGAAAAATGCGCTGTCGATGAGACTGCTTTTGTCCACTGCAATTCGGGATTCGGTCAATGTGATGCGGTGATTGTATTCAAAAGGAAAATTCAGATTGAAATCTTCAATATGTATTTTCCCCTCGGGATTTTTTACATTCAGCTTCGCAATTTTGACCGAGCCGGAAGCCACACCGGTTTTAATATCTCCACGCTGCCTGGCGTTTATTTCAACCCGTCCGGAAAGCGCCCATTTATCGAATACTTCTTTAAGCTCGGGCATATCAAACAGAACTTTGAGCGCAACATCGGTATTTTTCCCGGGCGCGTTGTCTAAATCAACCCGGCCGTTCACATCGATGTTGAGATTTCTTTCCCTGCTGGATATATTCACCTTTTTTATGGTGAGCATCTTGCGCTGATTGTTCTGCACAATGTCTGCACGGAGTGATAGGTCGTTTACTTTGAAATCCGGCACCTTGAGGGATACCAGCACGTCGGCCGCGAGAAGTTCTTTGCCGACATTGAAGCCGGCTTCCAGCCCAAGATCGATCGGATTTTTGAACGCTTTAAGAGAACCACCCAACTCGCGCGCCATTGACTTCGGAACCATTTCCAAAAGAGGATCCTTTTTGAATCGAAGAGAAGAGACGCGCACCTTTCCGGCTAACGCCGGCGCGAGCAAAATCGCGCCGTTCATCGCAAGGCGCAGCGCATCTGTGCCGCTTGCGGGGCTGTAGAACTTCAGCAACATGTCGTTGATGAGCAGGTTCTGGCTTTTCAGATTGTAGTGCGCATTCAAAGAAAACGCAAGCCCATTGTCGCCTGATTTTCCGCGGTTTAATACATAATCGAAATGTGGAATTTTCATATCGGTAAGAAGCGCCACCTCATTCCCGCGCATCCGCACCGCATAGCCAAACACCATCGACGGCACTCGCGCCTCAATCGCGGGATTTCGAAAATAGAGATTCCCGATACGGACCTGGCCATCAACATCGATGTTTTTTGGATCCCCTTTTACGATAAAAGGATAGAGCGAAAGATTTCCCGCAAAGCGCATGGCGCGGTCGCCCGTGATGCGCTGATAGTACGGATACAGTTCCGTAAGCGAAATGGAACTTTCAACCATCCGAAGATCGAAACGCTGGTTTTTCGTCACGTCGCGAACTTCACCGGCAAGGCTTAAAAGCTTCCTGTTTGAAAATGAAACGGTGAAATGATTGAGATTCAAATAATCGCGGGACGGTTCGTACGCGAGATCGTACGATACTAAAAAAGAGAGAGGCGCAAGGTGCACGCGCTTAAAGCGCACTGGAGTCCGATACGTCCCTAGGCGCAACCTGCTTTCGAATTGCGGTTTCCCATCCGCGCCTCCTTCTTTTAGATAATTCAGTTTCCAGTGCACTATCAACGGAGGGCTTACTTCAGCAACTTCGGACACAAACCGCACGTCAAGCTCCTCGCGCGGATTGAGTTCAATATTCATCCGATCGAGTATGGATACCGCTTCAAGGGAAAGCGGAATCCTTTTGAACGGCGGCACATACACGTCGATTCCGAAAGAGAGGCCCTCAAGAGAAGTTTTCATGCCGCTTCCCTCCGCATAGACGCGAAGGTCGTCGAGCACAAACTTAAAAAGAAATTCAACGGAAATGGGCAGCGAAATTTCCTCGGGCGCAGAGCCTTTCTCTTCTTCGGGCTCCTCTTCCTTTTCTTCTTTTTTCGGCTCACCCGGCTTCATGAGGCGTGCCGCATTCCATACCCCATTTTTTTCTTTAAGATAAATTCGCGGCTGGTAGATGCCGATTTCTCGAATGCGCACGTTGCCGATGAGCATGGGCAGAATGCGGTAGTCACACACCAGCTTTTTAATTTCGACAAATGGGGTGCGGCCGAATTCCTCTCCATTTCTGATGCGGAGATCCTCAATTTCAAAACCGCTTAAAAGCCCAAATTTATTTACCTTCAGGGAAATATCCCCGTATGAACGCGCGTTGAATTGCGCCACAATAATCTGCTCGGCTCTCTGCGGCGTCAGGTAGAGGGAAAGTCCGGCAACGGCAATGACAACAAGGGAAATGATTGCAAGCGGAATATAAAGTAAAACAATCTTTGCCCCTTTTGCGACAATGCGCAATGCGCGAAAACCGGGATGTGTGGATGGTTGACTTACAGGAGCGGTTTCCTCATGCGCCTGCTCCGATGCTCTTTCTGTTTCAATGTGGCGGGATACGGCACTGTCATCGGCGGTATTGGATTTTTTCCTGCTATCTTTCTTTCTCTTTTTTTCAATCATGGCAGCAATCCCCTAATATAATGGGAAAATCAGTATACCCATATACGCATTGGTGACAAGCATTTTTTCGTGTCTCAGCACCCTAGTTTGCGGAAAAATTTTTTCAATCCCGCATCCGAATCTTTGAACCAGTCAATAAACGATTTCACGAAATTCTGCGAAAATCCGGTCGTAATATCCATCACGATCACCACCACAAAAGCGACAGCCATTGACGCATACCAGAAAAATAATATGAGATACTTACCCGAACAAAGCGCGCGTTCATGGGTGCGCCAAGCGGCGCACTCATCGCATCCGCTTTTCCTTTCCTCCGCATGGGACTCTGATGCGAATGCCGCTGAAACTGTCAGCGCCACCAACGCATGCGCGCTCAATAGAGCAGCCATTGCAATTGCAACAACACGGATATAGACGAGGTAATATCGCATGTCTGCATCCCTTCTGCTTTCAATCCCAGCTTGCCCTGCCATCACCATAAATAGAAATGAATTTGCCTCTAAACCGCGGCTCTCGCCCCGTTAAGACGTTTATCGCCGCCTTGACGCGCGCAAACAACTCCCGCACATTATACCATGCGCTGAACACATAGGTGCGCCTGTCGGCGCACACTCCTTTTGCATCAATTCCGATCTGCCGTGCGATGAAAAGCGACCGATGGAGATGGAAACGCTGGGTTATGATATACATCTCGTGTACGCCAAATACGTCACGGGCACGGATAACCGAGCTATAGGTATCAAACCCGGCGTGATCCAGAAAAAGGTCTTCCGGGCGCACGCCACCTTTTAAGAAAAAATTCTTCAGCGCATTGACTTCATCATATCGTTTTTTCCCATGATCGCCGCTTGCGAGAATTTTTTTCACTTGCCCTTTTCGATACATTTCCAGAGCGGTAATTGCCCTGTCTTCAAGCACGTGTGAAAGCCTGCTGCCGCGCCATACGGCTGCGCCCGGCACAAGAGCGACCGGCAATGGTTGCGTCACGGCTTCATTGCAGATGATGTATGAGTTCGAATAGCGCACAATCATCACATTAATGCCACAAATACCTACTGCGAGCATCAATGACGCAATACGACACCAGATGGTGATCTTTCTTTTGTTGCGTATATTCCACATTTCTTTCAACATCATTTTTTATTTATCATCAATCCTTCGCATCGCCGCACCGATATGCGCGATGATATCCGACGCCTTCATCGCGTCCTTTTTCGATTCCTGCACAAAAATATCTGCGGCGCGTCCATGTATCCATGCGCCAAGCGCGGCGGCATCAAGAAGCGGCAAACCCTTTGCAACCAGTGAGGCAATGATTCCGGAAAGGACATCACCTGAGCCTGCCGTCGCAAGTGCCGGATTTCCGGTGGTGTTAATACGGTGAGAAACTCCATCGGAAATTATCGTCGCAGGGCCTTTGAGAAGAGCAACCGAAGCCGAAACAGATGCCAGCTTCGATGCCGAGGCAAATCGATTTGCTTTGAGTCGGTCCACAGGTTCTCCGGTAATCCGCGACGCTTCAAGAAAGTGAGGAGTGATGAGAATATCGCTTCCTCCTTTTTTCCCGGATTTAATATAATCCGCAAAATGGAAAAGGCCGTCTCCGTCAATGATGATCCTGGAAACATTCCACTCTTTTCTGCCATCAAGAAGCGCATGCACCAATACCCGTGAAAGCGTATCTCTTCCCATCCCGGGTCCAACAACAACCACATCGTATTGCTTCCTCATCTTAAAAAAAGCGTTAAAGAGCACGCTGGCACGAGGCAGGTATTTCTCGATCCCGGGATCAATAGTGCCAGCACAATCGCGAACAAGTTCTTGAAAGCCTTCAAGTTGTTCCAGCGACAATGTGATGAGTTCGGGCAGTTTCCCCGCAATAATTTTTCTTGCTTCTGCTGTTGTTAAAGCTGTTGCAATTCCCGCTCCCGTTTCAAAAAACGCAGATGCGGCAAGAAGAAGCGCACCCTCCATGCCATCGAATCCGCCCACGAAGAGAACATTTCCCCGCTGATACTTATGCACATCGGGAGTACAAAAGGCGGGATACCGCGCGTTGAAGTATCCCGCATCGACAATTTCCGCGGTAAGTTCGTTCGATTCGGTGAGATTCCGGGGAAAGCCAATATCTGCAAGCACCAGCTTCCCCGTCCATTGTTTACCGGGATAGGTGACCAGTGAAATTTTCGGAAGACCGATGGTGACGGTGATATCGGCAAATACTGCTTCACCTTCGGGAGCATCGCCATCTGACGGCAGGCCGCTCGGCACATCAATTGAGAGAACAATCGCATCGCAGCGGTTGATTGCAGAAATCGCTCTGGCCATAGCTCCCCGCGGCGTGCCGCTGAAGCCCGTGCCTGCAAGTGCATCGACAATGAGCTCTGCCTGTGCCAATTCTTTCCCGGCTTGCTCATCATCAAACACATCGATTGGCACCCCTGTTTTTTTACAGAGGGAATAATATATCCACGCAGTGCCCGACAGCTTCTCTTCCTTTCCCGCGAAATACACGCGGAC
This sequence comes from Leptospira biflexa, assembly GCA_020721925.1. GTDB lineage: Bacteria > Spirochaetota > UBA4802 > UBA4802 > JAGODF01 > DYLV01. The sequence continues at coordinate 10,060 of DYLV01000015.1, read as the reverse complement.
GCTGCGCCCGCTGTTGGAAAGCAAATAGGCAACTACAAAACCGTCTCCGCCGTTGTTGCCAAAACCGCATATCACGGCTATGCGTGAAATGAGGGGAAATTCATCGATAATATAATTCGCGACAACCCTCCCCGCAAAAGCCATGAGAACCTCTCCGGGAATACCGAAATCTTTAATTGCGGCTTCATCGATGCGGCGCATTTCTTCCGCGCGAAGGGCCTTCATCACTTCCACTCCATGATTTCGAGGTTGTTTTTATTTACGCGGAACGAATAGAACGACGAAGACTCATCGAGCATGATGTCCTGGTAAAAATATCTCCGCTCATCGAACTTCAAAAGAATATTGTTCACAATGTTGCCGGAAAAATTCATTATCACAAAGCGGGTGCGGCGTTCCTCCACGTTCCACAGATACAGCTGTGAATCGTCGACCAGCGCGAAGAGTTCGTTCTTGGGATCGGGAAGATCAAGCACCGCCTGGGTGATCTTCTGTTCTTTAATTGAATATTTAAAAATTTTTCTATACTTAAAGCGAAGCCCCTGATAAAACGCCACGGAAAGCAAAAAATCCTCCCCGTTGCGGAAAATTTTCACGCAATCGATCTTCCCGTCATATGTTTTATCCTGTTCCTGCTCCGTAAAACCGGAATTGGTGAAATTAGCGGTAAAGGTGAGCTTCTGCTCCTTAAAGCAGCTCACCGTCCATGTTGCAAATTTTCTGGAAACGACGAAGAGCCTGTCGCTTCTGTCCACTTCTATGCTTTCGATAAAATCAAACGGCATATTGGGCGTACCGAGCTTCCCGAGCGTGTATTGCAGAGTACCTGAGGCATCGAACGCCAGAAGATATGAGGGGGAAAAATCCAGATCATCCCCGCCCGTCGGATTCGACGGCACTATTCTGTTCTGGACATAAATCACATCCCGCGAGTCAGTGACGAGATGGCCCATCACGCTGAAGTTGAAAAATGTATTCTTTGCACTGCCCGATTTCGGCGCACCTGCCTGGCGCGGTCCAATCAACAGTTCCAGCGAGCCGTCGCGTTCGAAAACCTGTAGGCGCTTCAGACTGTTATCGGCAATATAAATCTTCCCCCGGTACACCCGCACCCCGAAGGTAAGATCGAAAATTCCATCCTCCCCGAATACAAGCTTGACTTTTCCGGGTTCGACTCCATTTTCAATTGAACAGATCGGGCTGGGATTGTACGTGCTCACCTTCCAGTGGCCACAACCGAGCGTCGCACAGATGCACAGCGCGTATGCAATCACACCATGTCTCATATCACCTCGCATAAATCTTCTCTGGAATGAACCGCAGATGTCTGTAGTGCGCTATCCTGACCCCCATCCTCAGGTATTTATTTTGCATGGCAAGTACTATTTTTTTAATCGAATTGCCTTGACAAAAAGAGCCTGAAGATACGCCATACAAAGCGGGGTGGAAATTCCCCGATGCACCAACCCCGCGTTACCGGAGATATATTTTCCGTAACGCTATCATGCACGCGAAATGAAAGAGGGCTGAAAGGCCCCGAAAGTTGCAACATCACACACTACATAAGGAGCAATGTATGGATTTCAAACTGACAGATGAACAACAAATGCTAAAGGAGATGTGCCGAAGTTTCGCCGAAAACGAACTGAAGCCGAAAGCCGAGCACTACGACAGGACCCATGAATTTCCGTGGGAACATGTCAGGAAGATGGGCGAGATGGGGCTCATGGGGGTGGTGTACCCGGAAAAATACAACGGCGCCGGGATGGATTATCTCTCCTATGCCATAGCCGTTGAGGAGCTTTCGAGGGGATGCGCTTCCACCGGGGTTATTTGTTCCGCTCACAATTCGCTCTGTCTGTCGCCGATTTACTATTTCGGGACGGAAGAGCAAAAGATGAAATATCTCTCCAAACTCTGCACGGGAGAATGGATCGGCTGCTTCGGCATCACCGAGCCTGAAGCGGGCTCTGACGCGGCGGGAACAAAAACCACAGCTGAATTTAAAAATGGCAAGTGGGTTTTAAACGGTACGAAAAACTTCATCACCAACGGCGGGGTCTCCAATGTCGCAGTGGTTATGGCGGTCACAGAGAAAGGGATTGGCCACAAAGGACTTTCATTCTTCATCATCGAAAAAGGTACACCCGGTTTTAGTGTGGGGAAAACCGAAGATAAACTCGGCATCTGCGCATCTTCAACCACCGAGCTGGTTTTCGATAACTGCGAAATTCCGGAGGAAAACCTCCTCGGTAAAAAGGGAGAAGGATTTAAAATCGCGATGCATACGCTCGACGGCGGAAGGGTCGGCATCGCCGCACAGGCGCTCGGTATCGCGCAGGCTGCTTTTGAGACCGCGAAGGCCTATGCAATTGAACGCAAGCAGTTCGGCAAATCTCTATCCAGCTTCCAGGCGATACAATGGATGATTGCCGACATGGCCACCGAAATTGAAGCTGCCAGGCTTTTGGTTTATCAGGCGGCAAACTACATGAACACGGGAGAGCGTCAGCGCTATTCGAAGTATTCTGCGATGGCAAAGCTTTTCGCCTCCGAAACATCTCATCGGGTGACACACAAAGCCATTCAGATTTTCGGCGGCTACGGATATGTGAAAGATTATCCCGTCGAGCGATATTACCGCGATGCCCGAATCACTGAAATTTATGAAGGCACTTCGGAAATTCAGCGCCTGGTGATCGCAAACAACGAATTGAAAGGATGAAATACTGCAACGCATTTCGCGCATACAACAAGCCCGCCATCGCCGGCGGGTTTGTTTTTGTATATATCATACGACGACTTCCGCTCCACGCCGCTCCTGTTCAAGCTTTTCCCACGCTTCACGCATCATAGTGCGAACCATTTCAATCAAGTCCTCAAGCTCAATGTTCGCAAACCGCTCATAGGGTATTTCATCAAGAACCCTCAGCCATATATGGTGCATACCATGGTAGTCAAAGCTCTTTTTGGGAAGCGCTTCGCGGGTGCCGCTGATTACCATCGGCAGAATGGAAACTCTCTTTTCCTTCGCCAAAATGAATGCACCAGGCTTGAACGCACGGAACTCACTGGTTTCCGACCTGGTGCCTTCGGGATAGAACAGCACCGAACTTCCCTCTTCAAGCCGCCTGCCTACAACCTGCATCATTTCCTTAATGCTCTTTTTATCGCCCCGCTTGAGTTTGATGTATCTGTTCAAAACCATATTCCACCCAATAAAGGGAATTCTGAAAATTTCTATTTTTGAAACAAATTTAAAATGTTTGTAAAGGCGGAAATTCACCAAAATATCAAGAAGGGACTGATGATTGCACACCACCATATAGGCGACATTCGGGCGAAATTTCTCTCTGCCTTCAACTTTTATCTTCCACGGCGGCATGATATAGGTGTACATACTCGCCCAAAAACAGGTGAAAAGATGCAAAAGCCGAAGGCGTCGGTCGAAAGGAAATGTTAGAATCCGTATCGCAAGCGCTATGACAAACATGATTGGAGAGGTGATACCTACCGCAGCAAAAAAACATGATGATATAAACCAGCTTTTAAACGTATTCATATTGCACCCGAATAAATTGACGTGGAAAAAATTTTACCGAACCTACATCGACCACTAATATTGTCAACTGCTTTGATATAATGACCTTGGTACCTATGCCGTGAAAAGGAATTATTTCACGAAACACCCGCTTCAATACCCGGTACATATATCACGTTGATCGCATATTCCAGCGCACCGCTGAAGCGCCTTAAATTTCATAACATCCCTGCGATGATTTTTGTGATTCTTCCATCAAATCTGCCAGAGATGTGGCATGGAGTTCCTTTTGAATTGCATCGCCAAGCCGAAGCCATATTTTCCGTGCAACGCAGTCCCGCGCGCGGGAACAAAATTCTTCATGAACGACGCAATCGACGAGTTCAATGGCGCCTTCAAGCACCAGAAATATATCGAGCAAACTGATCTCTTCCGGCCTTTTTGCAAGAAGATATCCGCCGGTTTTACCCCGTACGCTTGCAAGCAATCCCGCATGTTTCAATTGCACCAGCAGCGCATGCAGATATTTTTTGGAAAGACCCTGGTTTTTCGAAATTTCATTGAGATCAACCGGTTTGTCGATGCCGTGCTGCGCAATTTCGAGCATTGCCCGTATACCGTACCGCACCCGCGTTGAAAGCTTCATTTTCCCCTTCCCGAATTTTATTGTTCAAAAAGCGCCGTTGAAAGATAGCGCTCTCCCGCATCCGGGAAAATGACCACAATGAGTTTGCCGCGGCTCTCCGGCTGCTTTCCGATTTTCACCGCTGCCGCCACTGCCGCACCCGACGAAATTCCCGCCGTGATGCCTTCCTCGCGGTGAAGTCTGCGCGCATAATCAATTGCTTCCTCATTTTCAACCGTGACAATATCATCAATCAGATCAAGATCGAGCACTGCGGGCTTGAACCCCGCCCCGATTCCCTGAATTTTATGCGTCCCCGGCTGCGGCGTCCTGCCATTGCGGATGGCGGTGAGCACTGCCGAAGAAAAGGGTTCCACGCCGACCGAACGGATCGGTTTGCTTTTTTCTTTTTTGAGATAGCGGCTCACGCCCGTGATGGTTCCACCGGTGCCGATACCTGCCACAAAAATATCGATCATCCCATCGGTATCATTCCAGATTTCAGGACCTGTGGTTTTAAAGTGGATTTCTGGGTTTGCGGGATTGGTAAACTGTTGCGGCATAAAATACGCGTGGGGGTCAGAGCTCACTATTTCTTCAGCTTTCTCAACCGCCCCTTTCATGCCCCTCGCGCCATCGGTGAGCACAAGCTTCGCGCCGAAAGCCTGAAGCATACGCCGTCGTTCAATCGACATCGTTTCAGGCATGGTGAGCACAAGAGGATATCCCCGTGAAGCGCACACAAACGCAAGCGCAATGCCGGTATTGCCGCTCGTGGGTTCCACTATCGTCTTACTGCCGTCCCCGGGTTTAAGAATGCCGCGCTTTTCCGCATCCCATATCATCGCCGCGCCGATTCGACACTTCACCGAATAAGCGGGATTGCGCCCTTCGATCTTTGCAACAATTGTCGCGTTGCACTCCTTGGTAATTGTATTGAGCTTTACAAGCGGGGTATTGCCGATGCTCAAGCTGTTATCGGAAAATATTTTCGTCATTTATCAATCTCCTCTACATTCAATCATAAAGCTTATGCATGATGCTCACATCATGCACGAATTACGACCGCGGGACTGCTTTTTTCAATGCCTGATCTATGTCGGCAATGATATCATCCACATCCTCGATTCCCACGGAAATTCTGATGAGGTCGGGCGTGACACCGGTTGAAATCTGCTCTTCCTCGCTGAGCTGCTGATGCGTGGTAGAGGCAGGATGAATCACCAGGCTCTTCGCGTCGCCTATGTTCGCAAGATGCGATAAAAGCTTTAATTCTTCAATAAATTTTATTCCTGCATCAAGTCCACCCTTTATGCCGAAGGTCACCATCGCGCCATATGCACCTTTAAGATATTTTTTTGCAATTGCATGTGATGGATGGCTCGCAAGCCCGGGATAGTGCACCCAGGACACAAGCCGATTGCTCGCCAAAAAGCCTGCAACCGCCATCGCATTTTTTGAATGCTGCTCCTGTCTCAGCGGCAGTGTCTCAAGCCCCTGCAGAAAAAGAAACGAGTTGAAGGGGCTCAGCGTTGCACCAATATCGCGGAGCAAATGCACCCGCGCTTTCAATATAAAAGCGATATTGCCCATCTCCGTCACATTGCCGAATGCATCCCAGAAACGCAGCCCGTGATAGCTCGGATCCGGTTCGGTGAACTCGGGAAACTTACCATTGCCCCAGTTAAATTTTCCCGAATCGACAATCACGCCCCCAATCGAGGTTCCATGTCCTCCAATAAATTTCGTTGCTGACAGAACCACGATATCTGCACCATACTCAATGGGACGCACCAAACCCACCCCAATGGTATTATCGATGATGAGCGGAATTCCCGCATCATGTGCGATTTCCGCGAGCGCTTCAAAATCCGGCACATCGAGCTTGGGATTGCCGATGGTTTCGGCATATATTGCGCGCGTTTTTTCATTAATCAGCTTTTTCACACCTTCGGGATCATATGAATTCGCGAAACGCACCACACGTCCGAGTTTCGGCAATGTATAATGAAAAAGTTGATACGTGCCGCCGTAGAGATTGTTGAGTGCGATAACTTCGTCGCCGACGCGCGAAAGATTGAGAATGGCAAATGTTTCTGCAGCCTGACCGGACGCAAGCGCAAGTGCCCCCACACCGCCCTCTATGGCTGCGACCCGACGTTCAAAGACATCGGTTGTCGGATTCATTATACGCGTGTAGATGTTGCCGAATTCCTTTAAGGCAAAAAGATTTGCTGCATGCGCGGAGCTTTTAAAGACATACGAACTTGTCTGATAAATCGGCACGGCGCGGGATCCCGTTGCCGTATCCGGAGTTTCCTGTCCTGCATGAACTGCGATTGTTTTAAGTCGATAGCCCATAATTTTCTCCTATTATCTATTAAATCTATTGATTTAATAGACATTATATCATATATCTTGCATTGTCAACAAAAAAAGTGTTGCCATTACAAATTATTTTTACAATAAGTACCTGTTTACATTCAATTCAATTACAGTTCAGAGGCAATCCAAAATGAAGACATATCGTTGCGAACAATGCCCGCTTCGCGCGCGCTATGATGCCAATCCCCGCTCACTTCTTGGACGTTTCTGGCGCTTTCATATCCGTTTTTGTCCTGGATGGAAGGGATATCTACGATCTCTTTCCGAAGAAAAGAGAATGGAGATGAAGCAGAAATACGGGATATCGTAACTTCAAAACACCCTGCCCCTTTCTCTCTGTTGCCTCGCGAAAACATAAAAAACCTGACCTTCCCCTGCGATTTCCTCGCATAACGCCTACAAGGCTGCGATCCCTTTCTCTTCCACACGGCCCCCCAAGTGCTCTGACCCCCAAGAAGGCTCTGCCCAAGAAGGCTCTGACCCCTTTCCACTCCCAAGAATGCCCTGACCCTTAGGGACTCTGCACAAGGGCTCTGACCCCATCCACGCCAACAACGTAAAAAAATATTTGCGTTCTCCCCCCGCGGCGAGCAAATTGTCCTGTTTTTTCATGCAATAAGGAGCTCTGCCATGCGCGCAAATTCCATCTTAGATATCATCGGCAATACCCCCATCATCCGACTCGGCAATGTATCGTCCGGCAATGTCTTTGCCAAAGCTGAATTCTTAAATCCAGGCGGGAGCATCAAAGACCGGGTTGGGAAATACATCATCGAAAAAGCCGAGAAAACAGGGAAGCTCAAGAAGGGTATGACCATCATCGAAGCGACATCGGGCAACACCGGTATTGGACTCGCACTTGTCGGAGTGCTGAAGGGCTACCGCGTACTCTGCATCATGCCCGATAATATGAGCGAAGAACGAAAGAAAATTATTAAAGCGCTTGGCGGCGAGACGGTTTTTACCAGTGCCGAGAAAAGCCTTGAAGGATGTCTTGAAGAATTAGCCCGCATCGCGGGCGAAGATCCGGAAAAATATTTCATCGTAAACCAGTTTTCCAATCCTCTGAACCCGGAAATTCACTATCTCACTACCGCGCCTGAAATCTGGGAAGATATGGGTGGAGATGTCGATATCTTTATCGCAGGCGTGGGAAGCGGAGGGACACTTCAGGGTATCGGCATCTTCTTAAAGGAAAGAAATCCGAAAGTCAAAATCGTCGCGGTGGAGCCAAAAAATAGCGCTGCGTTTTTGGGAAGAGAACCCGGGCTTCATCAAATTCAGGGTATCGGCGATGGATTTATCCCCGGCGTTATTGATGTCAACATTGTCGATATGGTCTTCACAGTTTCTGACGACGAAGCAATCGAAATGACGCGCCGCCTATCGCGGGAAGAAGGTCTTCTTGTTGGCACATCTTCGGGCGCAAACGTGTTTGCCGCACTCCACATGGATAACGGCAGAAACCGCGTGGTTACCATACTCCCGGACAGAGCGGAGCGGTACTTCAGCACAGCTCTTATTTAATATTATCTTTCAAATATCAAGACAATGGATTTCAAAGAAGAACGACCGCTGTATCTATTAAAGGAAATCGCAAAAATTCTTCGAAGCGAAAACGGCTGCGCCTGGGATCGTGCACAAACTTCGAAAACGCTCAAATCGTACCTCGTCGAGGAAACCTACGAACTCTACGATGCCATCGAAATGAACGATGTCGAAAGCATGAAGGAAGAGCTTGGCGATGTACTGTATCAGGTGTATGCACATTCTCAGATTGCTGAAGAAGAGGGGAAATTTAGCATCGACGATGTCGCACACACAATCGCCAGAAAGCTCATCCGGCGCCATCCGCATGTGTTCGGCAACGAAGGCCCCAAAGAGAAGGAGCAGGTTTCCATCGATTGGGAAAAAATTAAAAAGAAGGAAAAAAAATCCGGTGAATCCATCCTGAGCGGCATTCCTTCTCACACTCCCGCACTTCTTAAAGCATACCGTGTACAGCAGAAAGTTTCACGAGTTGGTTTTGACTGGGAACGAATCGACGATGTGGTCACCAAGCTCGATGAAGAAATCGGCGAATTCAAAGAAGCCCTTGCGTTGAAAAACAGAGCGCATCTGGTTGAAGAAATCGGAGATATTCTGTTCTGTATTGCAAACATCGCACGCTTTCTTTCCATTAACCCGGAAGAAGCCCTGAGAAAAACTATCGATAAATTTATGACGCGATTTCGGTTCATTGAAAAGGAAGCGGCTGCTGCAGGTAAAGAACTTACCGAAATGTCGCTTGCCGAAATGGATGCGCTGTGGGAAAAAGCAAAAACGGAAAAGTAATATCTCTCGTGCGTATGGACTTTCCCGGAAGGATCATTATCGCGAAAAACAATAATAATTTCACATCTCCCTCCCCGCCCGATATGCATATCTCATTAATATTTATCTGCCTGCAGAGAATGTACGTGAAACATTTTTTACTCAAAGTGTTCTTTTATCTGACGTAGCAATGAGCGGATTTCTCCGGAAATGTCCTTTACTTCATTGGGGCCAATTTCATAACCGCCGTAACGGATATTGTACACCCTCTCCTTGAGTTTGCGAGCAGTGATGCGCAGTTGTTCCGGCATGTCGGATTTATGCGCCACGGCATCTTCAAGCTTTGAAAGAACCTTTTCGGCTGTGCGAAGAAATTCCTCCGGTTTCAACGACGAAGCAATAATCACTTCTCGCTGAAACGAATCGATAAGCGCATTTTTGTTTTCTTCCGATTTATCGCACGATGTGCCGTTTGTTTCTTTTTTCTTTATATATGAAAGATATTTCTTCCTCTCCCAGTAAATCATACCTCCTGCGAGAGCCGCAATTGAAAGCACGATGAGCACAATCCATACATAATTAATTTCTATACGCCCCGAACCGTCCGTATCAAGTTCCAATCCTCCCCTCGTTCCATCATCTTCAACACGTAAAAGAATTTTTTCTGAAACAAGCGTGCGATACACCCTCGAATCCGGATCGAAAAAGTTGAACCGCACAGCTCCTGCGTATATCTCGCCACTTCGTTCAGGGATAATCGTGAAGATGAATTCCTTCACTCCCTCAACCGCATTTCCTTTGAGCTCAATTTGCGCATCGCCGACACCCTGTACCACTTTTACACCTTTTGGTTCATCGTACACGGGCGGCGACATGGTAATAAAATTGCCCCTTCCGCGGATAATGACCTTCACTGTTGTTTCATCAAATACCTTGAGATTCTTCCTGCCATATTCAACATTCATTGTAAAAGCACCAACATTTCCGCTGAAATCAGCAGGCCTTCCCGTCTCGGGAGGCGGAATCACCTCCACCCCCGTCTCCTCCAAATTTACACGCGCCTGCCGCGGAAAAGGAAAAAGCCCCTCATCTGAAAAGTACGACACCACCACCTCGCCGCCGCGGATAATCTGTCTGCCTTTCATGGCCGGGATGAGAAGAAATGTCGCCAGATGGGTTTTTACCAGTTCGGCATT
>DYLV01000014.1 GCA_020721925.1 Leptospira biflexa | reverse complement strand
TTTTTTAAAAAAAGTGGTGTGTATGGCAACACTGCTACTTGCGCCAGTGGATATGTACACTTTGAAGCGCTTTTCATAAGCATGGTACGTTTTAAGCGCAAAAGTGGTTAAAAACGATTTCTTTGGTGGTGTTTTAAAGGGCGAAAAGTAGTTTTTAATATGCCCATAATTTTTTATGTCTCATTTTTATCGTTTTGAAGACGCACCTTACACAGTTTTTCTATGTATCCTTATATTTTCTTGACAAATGCGTCGATATTATTAATATAGTAATGTTTAGTGCGGACTTGAAAGCTTTATATGCGAATTGGAATTTATCCGGGGTCCTTTGATCCATTAACAAACGGCCATCTCGATATAATCGAGCGCGCAAGAAGAATATGCGATCATCTTCTTGTCGCCGTTGCGAGAAACAGCGCGAAAAAGTCGTTGTTCAGCATCGACGAGCGGCTTGAAATGATCGAGCGATGTTGTTTGTGCGAGCGTAATGGAATTGAAATTGTCACCTTCGAGGGTTTGCTCGCTGAATATTGCAAAAAGCGCAGTGTCAATTTTATTGTCAGAGGTCTTCGGGCAATCGTCGATTTTGAATATGAGTACGCGATTGCGCTTATGAACAAGAAACTGGCACCGGATATTGAGACGGTGTTTATGATGTCTAAAGGCGAATTTTCCTTCATATCGTCCAACATAGTGAAAGAAGTGGCCAGCTATGGCGGCGATGTGTCTACCCTTGTTCCCCAATTCGTTCAACAAAAGCTTCGAGAAAGGTTTTCAGCGGTAGTGGTTTGATTGCCCGCCGGTGAGAACACTTCGCACACAGGTTTCTTTTTTAATACTAACTGCGTGCCGGTTTTCGGCTTTCGGCTGTGTGGCTTTTATGTCATGTCGAATCCGCTGCCGGGGAGGAAATCATTTTACCTGTATTTAAGGAAATAGTTCGGAAAAATCCCAAACGGATCGTGTTTCCAGAAGGCGAGGACGTGCGCGTTGTTCGAGCCGTGAAGAAACTTTCAGATGAGGGACTCATTGGGGAAGCGATTTTACTGGGCGAACGTGATGCCATTACAAGGAACGCCAGGGCTATCGAGCTTGCGTCAGACAGCTATCGCATAATTGAGATGGCTTCTATATTAAAAGATTCACGCTTCAGAAGCGAGTATCGAAAGGCCCGAAGTCTGAGCGTTCTTGAAGGGGAATTATTGGATGATGCGCTTGAAGACCCGGTGGTTGCAGGAGCACTTTTGCTTCGTTTCAATGAAGCCGATTGTCTCATCGCAGGTCTTACGCATTCAACCGCGCATGTTTTGAGTACCGGTATTCATGTCATCAAGGCAAATCGGCAGTTTGGAGTGGTGACGTCGTTTTTACTCATTTTTACTGATAATCCTGAGATTGGTGAAAATGGGTTGGTGCTCATTGCAGATCCGGTGGTGAATCCTGACCCCTCCGTTGGAGTGCTGTGCAAAATTGCGGAAGCCGCCGCGTATTTCATGGAAAAATATTTGGGGATCAATGGCCGCATCGCATTTTTATCATACTCGACGAAAGGAAGCGGGAAAGGAAAGTCGGTGGATAAAATGCGCATTGCGGCTGAAAGGACCGCTGAAAAACTTACAAATTGTATTGTTGATGGCGAACTGCAGCTCGACGCCGCGGTAGTCGCGTCTATTGCCCGGATAAAAGCGCCGCAAAGCCCATTAGAGGGTAAGGCGAATATTTTAATATTCCCGAATCTGGATTCTGCAAATATCGGCTCAAAGCTGGTTCAATTTTTTGGGAGGGCAAAACTCATCGGGCCAATTATTTTCGGATTAAACAGGCCTTTTAATGATATTTCAAGAGGCGCCGACGAGACGGATGTGGTGAATTTAGCCGTTATTTCACAGCTGCAAAGTCCCTGACATGCCAGAGGCGCCGGCATCCGTTTAGCCGGGGATTGTGGCGGCTGTACCAGAGGGGCAGCTTTCATGAAGAAAGCGGTTCCGTATTAAAAAATGTGGAGGCTTGCGATGATAATAACGACAATCCTCCTGATTATTGCTCTGCCGCTGGCGGCGATTATCGGATATGCCCTTCGTGCATATTTGGGCAAAATAAAGCTGACTTCAGCGGAATCGCAGTCGCAAAGGATTATACAGGATGCGATTCGCGATGCCGAAGCCAGGCGAAAAGAGCTGTTGCTTGAGACGAAAGATCAACTTCTAAAGGAGAAGAATCAGTTTGAGAAGGAGACGAGGGAACGCAGGCAGGAATTGCAGGCGATAGAAAGAAGGCTTCTGCAGAAAGAAGAATCCCTCGATAAAAAACTCGAACATCTCGAGAAACAGGAAAAGATCGTTCAGCTGAAAGAGCAGGAAAATCAGGAAAAAGAAGAAGAGCTGAGGAGAGAATTTGAAAAGCACAAAAAGGAACTCGAACGCATTGCGGGAATGACAACCGAGGAGGCGAAAAACCTCCTGATGAAAAATTTGGAAAATCAGGTGCGTTTCGATTCCATCAAGGTGATAAACAAGATTGAGGAAGAAGCCCGCCGGACGGCTGATAAAAAAGCCAGAGAGATAATTCTGGCCGCAATTCAACGCAGTGCCTCTGATTACACCTCTGAAGCGACCATTACCACCGTTTCCCTTCCATCGGACGACATGAAGGGGCGCATAATCGGGCGTGAGGGCAGAAACATTCGCACGCTTGAAAGCCTGGTCGGGGTCGATATGATTATCGACGATACACCGGAGGTGGTGGTGATCTCCTGCTTTGATCCTGTCAGGAGGGAGATTGCTCGTCTTTCCCTCGAGCGCCTCATTCAAAACGGACGTATTCATCCGGCGCGGATTGAAGAGGTGGTTGAAAAGGTGACTGCCGAGCTCAACGACAATATGCTTGAAGATGGCGAAAAAGCTGCTTTTGAACTCGGCATTCCAGGCTTGAGCAAGGATGCGCTGTATCATATTGGCAAACTCAAATATCGATCAAGCTACGGCCAGAATGTGCTATCGCATTCCAAGGAAGTGGCGAATCTTGCCGGTATTATGGCGGGAGAACTGGGTCTTGATGTGATGCTCGCAAAGCGGGCGGGCCTGTTGCACGATATCGGCAAGGGAAGTATGGCCGAGGGGGAGGGCGCTCATGCAATCGTCGGCGCCGAGATGGCAAAAAAATTCGGTGAAACCCCCAAAGTGACCGGCATTATCGCCGCGCATCACAACGACAAAGAGCATGAATGCTTCGAGTCGGTGCTCGTGCAGGCCGCGGACGCAATTTCGGCATCAAGGCCGGGAGCGCGCAGGGAATCGCTCGATACCTATCTGAAGCGGCTCGACAACTTAGAAAAAATTGCTTTAAGCTATAAAGGCGTTGAGAAATGCTATGCAATTCAGGCCGGACGCGAAATCAGGGTGATCGTTTCAAATGAACTGGTCAGTGACGAGAAGGCGGCGGTGCTGGCGCGGGAAATCGCAGAAAAGATCGAATCGGAGCTGAAATATCCGGGGATCGTGCGCGTTATTGTGATTCGAGAAACCAGGATTATCGATTATGCGAAATGATGCACCCGCAACAGAAGGAATCACCCCATGAGCGAAATACGCGTTCTCGCGCTCGGAGATATTGTAGGGCGGCCGGGAAGGAGAATCGTCCGCGACCGCCTTCAAAATCTCGTATCTGCGCATTCGGTCGATCTGGTGATCGCCAACGGAGAAAATGCCGCTCATGGACGCGGTATTTCACAGGAAGTGGCAAGAGAGCTTTTTTCTTATGGAATTCACGTCATCACGTCCGGGAACCATATCTGGAACAATAAGGGCATTGTGAACATGCTTTCTTCCGAAGAGAGGCTGCTTCGGCCGGCGAACTTTCCTTTAGGCGCCGAGGGCTATGGCTACTGCTTTGTTCGCGTGAAGGAAAGCCGTGTATGTGTGATAAATCTTCAGGGGCGCATTTATATGAGCGCAATAGATTGCCCGTTCAGGAAGTTCGACGAGATATACGAGCGTGTTCGCAATGAAGCATCCATCATTATTGTCGATTTTCATGCGGAGGCGACATCGGAAAAGAGAGCGATGGGCTGGTATGTCGATGGAAGGGCTTCCGCGCTTTTTGGGACGCATACACATGTGCAGACCGCCGACGAAATCATTCAGCCAGGCGGCACCGCATACATCACCGATATCGGCATGACAGGCTCGATCGATTCAGTAATCGGCATGGACAAACATATTTCAATAAAGAATTTTCTGATGCACACGCACATGTCCCACGAAGTCGCTCGCGGCGAAGCCACGATATGCGGAATACTCCTGACGATATCTTCCGACGGCAGGGCTATAAAGATTGAAAGAATCAATACGGCGTGATGATGATAAAGAAGTTGAAAGGTGGGTGACGTGCTTCTCGAATCAATTCGAACGGTAGCGGATCTTAGAAAGCTCGACGCGAGGGAGTTGCCTCTTCTTGCGCAGGAAATACGCGATTATATCGTGGATGTGGTTTCCTCAACCGGTGGGCATCTTGCTTCATCGCTGGGAGTGGTTGAGCTGACGATTGCACTCCACTGCGTGTTCAAAACCCCACAGGATAAAATCATCTGGGATGTGGGTCATCAGTCCTATGCGCATAAAATTCTTACCGGCAGGAGGGAGGAATTCGTCACCCTGAGAAAATTCGGGGGTATAAGCGGTTTTCCGAAACGCGCGGAATCACCCTTTGATGCCTACAACACCGGACACAGCAGTACCAGTCTTTCTCTGGCGCTCGGCGAGGCCGTGGGCAGAGATCTCAAACATGAAAAATACAAAGTGGTGGCGGTGATCGGGGACGGTTCCCTCACGGGCGGCATGGCTTTTGAAGCTCTCAATCAGATTGGACATTTGAAGAACGATCTCATCATCGTGCTCAACGACAACGAGCATTCAATATCAAAAAACGTCGGCGCTCTTCCCGCGTATCTCATGCGGATGATTACGGGCAGCATCTACAATCGGTTTCGCAAACGCTCCTATGAAATCATCAGAAAAATTCCCCGGATAGGAAACCGTATCTATGATTTTCTCTATAAAATGGAAGCAGGCTTTAAAGGAATTCTTTTGCCGGGTCATCTTTTCGAGGATATGGGAATCCGCTATTTCGGGCCTGTGGACGGACACGATATCAATCTTCTCATGGATATTTTTTCGCGGCTGAAGAGCATCAACGATGGTCCCAAACTCCTGCATGTTATCACCAAAAAAGGAAAGGGATATCGCCCCGCCGAGATTAACCCCGCCGTTTTTCATGGCATCGGACCATTCAGCAGGGAAACCGGACAGCTGCTGGAAGGGTATCGACTCTCATATTCGGAACTTGTAGGGAAAACCCTTGCACGGCTTGCCCGCAAGGATAAGAAAATTGTTGCCATCACCGCGGCAATGAAGCTTGGCACGGGTCTGTATGAATTCGAGCGGAAGGTTCCCGATCGCTTTTTCGATGTTGGTATCGCCGAACAGCATGCAATCACTTTTGCGGCGGGACTTGCATCAAAAGGGTTCAAACCTTTTGTTTCGATCTATTCCACCTTTCTCCAGAGGGCGGTTGATCAAATCATTCACGATGTGGCGATTATGAATCTGCCGGTGCGCATGCTTGTGGACAGGGCAGGAATTGTCGGCAGCGATGGCGAAACACATCATGGGCTTTTCGATGTCTCCATCTTAAAGAGCATTCCGAATCTCGTCTTCCTTGCCCCCGCTAACGGCAGGGAACTTCAGGCGATGGTGGAGTATGCATCACACTATGACCGTGGTCCGTTGGTGATTCGCTATCCGCGAGGCCACGTTGCCGATGTCTCAGGGCTTGTATCGCCGGATTTTGATTTCAAACCGGGAAAAGTTAAAATAATAAAAAAGGGTAAAGATGTGGCGCTTCTCGCGCTCGGCGATATGGTGCACACTGCGATGCTGTGTGTGGATATTCTTGAAAAGCGGGGAATTGGCGCGGCGGTGGTAAATCTTATATCCATAAAGCCGCTTGATGTTGAGGGAATCGAGCGTGAAATTTCCCACACCGCGTATTTTGTCACCATGGAAAATGCATATCATATCGGAGGAGTAGGGGAATACATTGTCGGGGCCATATCCCCACACCTGAGGCATAAATGCCTTTTCAACGCGGGATTTCCCGATAGATTTATTACACACGGAACCACCTCCCAGCTTTTCAGACAGAACGGACTGGATGCAGACACCCTTGCAGAAAAAATATCCCGACTTGTCGCGAAAAAAATCCTCCATGGCCGGAAAAAAAAGGCTCGACACATATCTATCCGAAAGTAACCGCTCCGTCTCGCGCGAAAAAGCGCGCAGAGAAATACTCGCCGGATGGGTGAAGGTAAATGGCGAAACAATTCGAAAGCCATCCTTTCTTGTGAGCGGAGAAGAGCAGATCTTGATTGAACGACCGGGAGGCATGTATGTCAGCCGCGGCGGTGAGAAACTTGAATATGCACTCGAGAAGTTTCACATTGATCTCAGAGGACGGACAGCGGCCGATCTGGGCGCTTCGACGGGTGGATTTACGCATTGTATGCTTCTCCGTGGTGCGGCATTTGTGTATGCGGTTGATGTGGGATACGGCCAGCTTGATTATAGATTGCGCGGGAATCCTTGCGTGCAGGTGATGGAGCGAACCCATGTAAAAGAGCTGACTTTAGCACACATCGATCGAAAGGTGGATATTGTCACCGCAGATCTTTCGTTTATCTCGCTGGTGAAGGTTTTCGAGGTCATTTCCACGGTTTTCCCGGACGCGGACTATCTTTTTCTCATCAAACCCCAATTTGAAGCATTGCCCGGTGAACACAAAAAAGGTGTGGTGAAAGATCCGAAAATTCATCACACAATTCTTCTGCGTGTATTGACCGCCCTGTCTGAAAAAGGAATGCGGATTCGAGGCATATGTCCTTCTCCTCTCAAAGGCCCTGCCGGCAATATTGAGTTTTTTGTGTATGGATGCGTCGCAAACGGATTTTCTGCCGTCCGGACGATTTTGGAAGAAGAAGTGAAAGCGGTGGTGGCGGAAGCTCACGCGCGTTTTGTGTAAAACGCCCGGCTACAGGGCGCACCATATTCAAGCGTTTCCTGCGGATGCAAAGTGCATTTTCCAATCAAAAAAGCGGTTTTTGCGAACATCATAAAAAAATGATTTGACCCGATTACGCTTTTCACAAATAATACTTAATGTGAGAAAGTCATTGTTTATCGGCTTCATGTTTGTTTGGAGGATTCGTTGATGAAAAAAATCACTGCTGCAATTGGGGTGATGTTTTTTCTGTTCATTTCCGGTCAACTTTTTTCCCTGAACGCGGAGCGTATCGTCGCGTGGCCAGTTCCTTTCAATCCCTCCCGGCATATGCTCACCGTGGATTATGCACCGGATGCGGTGAAAGATTCTCCTGCACCGGACAGGATACAAATGACCGTGTTCGATATAAACGGCGATAGAGTTTTCGAAGGAACCTACTCAGCGCTTCCCATTTACTGGAACGGGAGAAATACCAGCGGTAACACCGTGCATCCGGGAATGTACATCATCCGGCTGGTGGTTGAGCAAATTTCACTCGGTACGCTTGAAAGGCGGGTGATCCGTATTGTGGTGGTGCGATGAAAATTCGGATTGTGGCAATTCCCCTCTTGCTCATTATTCCCGCTTTTCTTGCCGCGCAGGATGCCGGCAGTCGCGCCGCGTTTACCCGGGGAGGATTTGCAGGGGCGAAATACATCGCAATGGGGCGGGCATCAGAGGTGGTGGTTGATGATGTATTCGCGATATATTGGAACCCTGCGGGTCTGGTCGGTCTCAAAACGAAGGAAAGGCTGGGGGCGGAGGAAATTCAAGAGCGCGCGAAAAAAGGTGATGTCTCAGCCATCACTGAAGAAGATCTCATTCGTTTTTCCGACGACGAAGGTCCGCGTACGGTTATCCAGCTTGGTGTTTCCGCCGCGATGCTCGATATTGAAAGGGAAGCCGGATTTTCTGGAGTTGCGTTTACGGCGTTCAAAGGGGTGGTGGGGGTGGGAGCATACACCATTCAGTCAAGGAAAATCGAGTCGCGGGATGAATATGGAAATTACATAAAAGATATCAACTATTCGGGTTCAGTGGGATATCTTTCATATGCCTGGGTATCGGGAGTCACGTCAATCGGATTTTCTCTTAAAGGGTTGTATGAAAAAATCGGTGAGTTTTCGTATTATGGCGGCGGAATTGATGCGGGAGTTCAGACTGAAGTGGTGCCCTTCCTCAGGGTTGGGTGTATGGGGAGCGATATCGCGGCGGGATTGAAACCCGTTGAAGAATACGAGTATATCGAAAACAGCTACGATTTTGCATCACCCTCAATTAAAGTTAGTGCCGCGCTCTCAAGCCGCGAGTCCGATTTCGTGCTCGCCGTGACGGGAGTGCGAAAGCTTGAATCGAAGAATTATGAGCTCAATCTGGGGGTGAGTTACGCACTTACCGACTCGATTTCTGCGTATGGGGGTTTGAGCGATTCATATTTTACTGCGGGGTTGACGGTGAGTATTTTCAATTTTGAATTCGGCTACGCCTTCAGTTATGATAACATCAATTCAGGATACAATAATATTGTCTCTCTGATAGTGGAGTTTTAAGATGAAGTGTCTGAGTTTCAGCGGAAGAGCCCTTGTGATGGGTATCCTCAATGTGACGCCGGATTCATTTTATGATGGCGGGCGTTATGCGGATGTGCGCACTGCGGTGCGGCATGCGATGGACATGGAGCAAGAAGGGGCTGATATTATCGATGTGGGAGGTGAATCGACTCGTCCAGGGGCAATTGCGGTGACTGCGGAAGAGGAAATCGCGCGCGTGTGCCCGGTCATTGAGGAAATTGTAAAAAAAACGAAGGCTGTAATTTCGGTTGACACCACTAAATCAGCTGTGGCGCGTGAAGCGCTTCGATGTGGAGCATCAATGGTAAACGACATCAGCGGTCTTTCGTTCGATGAAGCATTAGCGGAAGCGGTTGCAACAGCTGATGCGTGGCTCGTGATTTCCCATATTCGCGGAACGCCCGCCACGATGCAGGATGATACACGCTATGATAATATTGTAGGGGAGATACGGTTGTTTCTTGAAGGGGCTGCCCGAAAAGCAATTGCGACGGGTGTAAAAAAAGAGAAAATTGTTATTGACCCTGGTATCGGTTTCGGGAAATCTCTTGAAGGGAATTATGTGATTTTAAAAAATATTTCATTTTTCAAGGAAATGGGCTATCCGCTTCTTGTGGGCCTCTCCCGGAAGTCGCTCATAGGGAAATTATATAGCGGCAATGAAGACAGGCTTCCTGCGACTATCGCACTGAACGCGCTGGCGGTATACGCAGGAGCGGATATTGTCCGCGTGCACGATGTGAAGCCGCATGTGCTTTCTCTTAAGGCGGTGGAA
This sequence comes from Leptospira biflexa, assembly GCA_020721925.1. Lineage (GTDB taxonomy): Bacteria > Spirochaetota > UBA4802 > UBA4802 > JAGODF01 > DYLV01. The sequence continues at coordinate 22,473 of DYLV01000014.1, read as the reverse complement.
ATGCTCAAAAAGGTCTCAATGGATGGAAGCGCTGCTCGATAAAATATTTTTCTACTCTTCGACGTTCTGGGGATATTTCAGAAACGTTCTCGATATTCTTATTGTCGCGCTCATATTCTACTGGATATATTCATTTCTCGCAAACACGCGGGCGATTCAGCTTCTGCGCGGTTTTTTTGTCATTCTCCTCGTCGGGATTCTCTCATGGCTGTTGATGCTCGATACGGTCAACTGGCTCATCACGAATCTTGCCACATCTCTCGTAATTACAGTCGTAGTGCTGTTTCAGCCCGAGCTTCGCCGTCTCATCACGCAGTTCGGACAGCGAAACTGGTTTGCCGGAGCGCTCGGCGGTGAAGAGAGCTTCCAGCTCGACGAGCTGGTCAACGCGGTTTTCAGCATGTCCGAGGAGAAGATCGGTTCGCTTATTGTCATCGAACGGAATACCGGCCTTAAAAGCTATATCGAATCCGGAGTGGTGATAAACAGTACAGTATCGGAGGAGCTGATTCGAACCATCTTTTTTCCGAATACCGCGCTGCACGATGGCGCAATCATCATTCAGGGGGGGCGCATAGCCGCCGCAGCGTGCTATCTCCCTCTAAGTGATTCGAAGCAGCTTAAAAAGCATCATGGCGCGCGGCACAGAGCGGCTCTCGGCATCGCGGAGGAAACCGATGCGCTGGTAATCGTCACCTCGGAGGAAACCGGCTCAATATCGGTGATGGTCAACGGCAGACTCTTTTCAAAGATCAGAAATACGGATTTGAAAAACATGGTGCTGTATTTTATGAATCCCAAAACAGCGTATGAGGAGAAGTATCCGATCAAATGAACAGATTTTTGACGGAAATAACCAGGTCAATCGCGCGTGTGCGGGATATAATTTCCAGCCGGGATTTAATCCCGAAGCTGGTGTCGCTTTTCCTGGCAGTGCTTTTGTGGGCGTATATCGGCAGCACGCGCCTTGTAGAATATGAATACAGAATTCCGGTAGAAATAAAAAACCTCCCCTCGACGCTCATTGTTACGAAAATGAACCTCTCAAGTGTTACCGTGCGGTTCAACGGGAAAAAGGAGGATTTTGCCAATTTCAACCTAAAAAATGTCAAAGCGGTGATAAACGTGGAAAACGCGAAAGAGGGGAAGAATCAGCGTTTTCCTGTTGCAATAATTCGAAGCGAACTTCCCGAAAGTATCAGAATCACCAGTTCACGGAAATATTTAATGCTCGATATTGAACGGCGCGTTTACAAGAAAGTTCCGGTAGAGGCGGCCTTTGGTGATAATCTCAAAGAAGGTGTTGTAGTGGGGACGGTTTCGATTGTACCTCAAATTGTGACGATCAGCGGGAAAGAATCCGCGGTGAAGAACATCAGCTTCGTCACCACCGAGCGTATAAGTGGCATCCGGGATGCGGGCAGATTTGAGAAGGAAATATCTCTTGACCGCTCGCTATATAAAGATGTAGAAGTCATTCCTTCCATGGTGCGGGTGCAATATGCCGCATTTGCGGTGGAAAATCTTCACAAGCTGGAAGTAGCGGTCGCAGTAAAAAATATACGAGAAGGCTTTACCGCAGAATTTGCAAAAAAGAAGGTGATGGTATTTGTGAAAACACTTCCAGGCCAGAGCCTTTCCGCCGATGAATGTGACGCGTATGTGGATCTTGGGAAATTGGATTATGCTGGCAAAAATGGAAATAAAATGATTGAGTCCGTCCTGAAGGTCAACGCGGCATTGAAAGTCGCAAGAGAAGGTGCGATGATCATGATGATTGTGCCCGCGCAGGTGAAAGTGTGGGTGAGAAATAAGTGAGGCAAGCGCATGCAGAAAAAAGCTATATTGCTTTGTGTAAATATTGACCATATAGCCACTGTTCGACAGGCCAGAGGCGGTATAGAGCCCGATCCTGTTCACGGTGCGGTTCTTTGTGAGCAGCATGGTGCAGACGGTATCACCGTTCATCTGCGTGAAGACCGGCGGCATATTCAAGACCGTGATGTGAGGCTTTTAAAAGAAGTGGTGCGGGGAAAATTCAATCTTGAAATGGCGCTATCCGGGGAAATCATTCAGATTGCGCTTGAGACGGCTCCGCATCAGGTGACCATTGTTCCGGAAAAGCGCCAGGAACTCACGACGGAAGGCGGACTCGATGTAAAGGCGAATGCCGGTGCAATTTCAAAAGCGGTGCGACAGTTTCATGAGAGAAATATTTTGGTTTCGCTTTTCATTGAGCCGAATCTGGAGGCAATTGACATATCGAAACAAACCGGGGCGGATTTCATCGAATTCCATACAGGAACATACTGTCATGCATTCGGTTCGCCTTCAGAAAAAAAGGAACTTGCCAGGCTATATGAAGCTGCGGAAAAAGCAGTCGCAATCGGTCTGCGCGTGAATGCGGGTCATGGACTTAATGCAGAAAACGTGATTCCTATTTTAAACATGAAAGGGCTTGAGGAGCTCAATATCGGTCATTCAATCGTCTCGCGAGCGATATTCAAAGGACTTCCTGCGGTCGTACGCGAGATGAAAGATGTCATAAGGCATTTTACGCCTGACAGGGCTGTATAGAGGAGGCAATGTGGGATTTCTTTTAAGACTTTTTTTTATTTTCATCATCGCATACAGCATCTATTCTCTCATCATGTTTGTGTTGAAGCTTTTAATTCGCTCTGCTCAGCGCAATGTTCCCCCCGGATATGAGGATGAACGGCCGAAAAATGGCATGCGTCATCCGCGCGAGGGACGAGAGCATGAGAAGGTGATAGAGCTCAGGAGCGATCAATATAAGGTAGAATGAATATGGCGCGGTTTCTTGCTTCCGTATGTATTTTACTTTTTTGCGCGGTTTCCTTTCAGTGCGCGAAACTCGAAGGAGATTTCGGCTTCAAGTCACCATTTGACGATCACTATAAAAAAATATCGAAAATACCCGAATTCAAATCAGACGAGAGACGAGACTGGGTTTTCGTTTTCAAGAATGTTTCCGAAAGTTTTGATGCAGGTGTTTTCATCATGAAAAAAGAAATCGTTTGGGCCGAGGTGACGCACTATACGCAGAAGGTTTCCAGGGAAGGCAATGTGGTGTACGGAACGATAGAAAACCTTCCGGAAGGACGCTATAAAATTGTAATTACGGCCGGAAAGGATTTTATTTCGGAAAGAGAATTCATTCTTTACACTGATGATGACATCCAGTAGAGCGCGATAAATAGTATAAAATTCAGATCAACAAGCACTTCATATTTTAACGCCGCCAGATATTCCATTTTATTGATGCGATAGATAAGCATGAGATAATGGGGATAAACGAGTGTGGGTATCAGCGCGTTGATATTTCCAAAAAGGGCGGTGATAATGGTAAATGCCGCGCATGATACAATCCCCACCGCCGATGCGAGAAAAACGGCGTGTTTCTGACCTATGAGTATGGGGAGTGTCTCTCTCCCTAAAATAAGATCTCCCTGAAGGCCGATCAGATCCAGTATGATGTTGCGAAGGAAGATAAAGCCGAAAACATACAGAAACATTGCGGTATATGCATAAAACGGCGCGCCTTCTGCAATAAGCGGCACAAGCGCACAAACAATCACCCAGCCGAGTGATGTGACTATTGTTTTCGAGTTGTATGCCTTACTTAATAACACATTGCCGGTTTTTTTTATCATATTCTGGAAAAATGTCATCGAATATACCACGCCGAGAAATGTGGAGGCAAAATAGATTCCAGAGATTGCCGCGCCGAAAGGAATGACGAGCATACACGCAACGAGTGCACATAAACCGGCGGTAATGAGAAAGGGGAGCCTTTTTTTGTGATAGAGATTGTATTTGTATGGATTGCTTTCGCGCAACTGCGGTGCGGTGAGGCAATTGTTGAAGCTGTACATGGAAAAAAGATAGAGCGTTGCGGCCAGCTGAAGCGCGCAGGAGTGGTTCCCGCGTATGTAGAATGAAGTGAAAGCGGTGATGAAAAAAGCCGCAATGGAAGAGAGAATATTGGTCCTGATTATAAATTCAATAAACTTTTTCATGTATGCAAGGAGAATTCCCCTGTGACTGTATTGAATGGAAAACAGCTTCTCGAGAACATTGTTGATGATCCAGCCCGGTGTGGAAGCTCCTGCTGTGATGAATACATAGTCGCTTTTATTGAATCCATCGGGGGGAAGTTCGTCCGCAGTTTCCACATGAAAAGTCCGGGTTCCTTTTTCTCTGGCGAGGTCTGCAAGCCTGCGAGTATTTGCGGAATTGCGGCCGCCGACCACCACGAGGACGTCAATGCCTCGCTCGATTGCGGCGGCAACGTCCTGCTGCCGGTCTCGTGTTGAGTCGCAGATGGTATCGAAAATGAGAAGGCGGTTTTCTAACTTTTCGTTAAGACGGCATATAATAGCATCGAAAAGTTCCCGGTCGAAAGTTGTTTGCGACACCACGAGGTAACGCCTGGCAGGAGGAATTGGTGGAATGTTTTTCGCATTCGATATCACCATCACTCCGGAACGCGCATAGCTTTTTAGGCCGATTACTTCCGCATGCTCCTCGTCTCCGGTGATGATGGTGAACGAACCGTCGCGGGAATGCTTGTTGATGATTGCCTGGACTTTGGCCACCCGCGGGCAGGTGAGATTTATTATTCTTTTTGATTCATTTCTGATTTTAGTAAGCTTTTCGCGCGGAATGCCATGTGTTCGAATGGCAATGGTTTTACCTGCGAGTGACTCTTCGTCTCGAAGCGTGCGCAGTCCTCTTTTTCCAAGAATCGCAGTCGTTTGCGGATTGTGTATGATGGGGCCATGCATGTATATTTCGTCGGGAGATGCGTTGAGCTCCTTAACAATTTTGAGCACCGCGCTTCTGACGCCCATGCAAAAACCGGAATGCGAAGAAATTTCAATTTTCATTGTGCGGACTTTTTATTCCGGGGGATGCGTAAAAAATTACATGCAATCATAACTTAGGTTCGCCGTCATCCTCATGGGAGTTGCTCTTTTTAAAATCCCTTTCGCTTTCTTCCCTGCCTGTGGATTTTCCTTCTTCTCCGGTTTTGAGCGGGAGTTTGACGTTTGGATTTATGAAATTACCTGTGATTTCGATTTTTACTTTTCCTCCTGTATCAATTATGCTATCGAGAAGCATTTTATATTCCTGAAGTATGCGCGAATCGGAATTCAGATAGATGAAAAGATTAAGTTTTGAAGCATGTGCCATTGGTTCAATTTGTATGGAGCCTTTTATTTCTCCGTTGATGTCGCCTCCCGCAAACGTGAATGACTCTATCCTGAGTCGCCTGCTTTTCAAGATCCCTTCGCCTTTGATAGACGAAAATTTCAGGGCGGGTATATCGAATCCCTTAATGGTGATGCCTTTGAGAGAGGCGTTGGCAAGCTCCAGACTGAGGTCGCCGTTGGTAGGGATTCCGGTATTTCCATCGAACTGAATGTTGAAAGATGTTTTTAAATTGTTGGTGATTGAAAGATCTCTTTTGGCGTATTTAAAAGAGCCGATTTGTACTTCGCCTCTGATTTTTTTGCTGACGAGCAGACGGTAGGGATTGACGGAAATGTTGAAAGTGATGTCATTGAGGTTCAGTTCGGCGCCATTGGGAAAGGCAATATTCAGATAGTCGATATAGCTGTCGCCGATTACGCTGAAATCTATCAAGCCGATTTGAATATTGCGGCCCATAGTTGATTCAAGTTTCTGCAACTGGTTGCGTATCAGAATCTCATACGGGAAGGTAAAGAACACGAAGAAAGGCACCATCGCAATCGAAAGTACTAAATACAATTTCGCATAGGGCAGAGCCCATGTTTCCTTGAGAAATGCTTTCACTGAAGAGAAAAAATGTGCAATTTTCTGTACTATTTGCTTAAGATTCATCCCCTGTCCCTTATTGCTTTCCTTTTGCGGTACTGCCTTACTGCATAGAATAGGTGTTGATTTTCAATTCAACATCGTAGGTATTCGCTCCTTTTATTGCTTCCCTCATACGAAGATAGCTGATCTTCAAAAGCATGGGGGAGTTTTCAACCTCGTACAGAAATTTCAAAAGCGGCTCAATCGCTACACTGTCGAATTTCATAATGGTGGTGACCATGATGTACTTGTTCTGGATGGTCGTCTGGGTGTTTCGCGTATAGGCGATAAAGCCCGATACCCCGGCGTTTGAAGCCCACTGCTCAATCATGGAATTGATATTTGCGTCTTTGTTTCCGAGCTGGGACATGTACTGGGCTTTTTTCTGCTTTACCTCACGGTATTCTGCGTATATGCGTTCGATTTTTGCAATGCCTTCGATTTTTTCACGGACCCCTCCTTCGGTGCTTCTTCTCATGTTGGAAATGGGAGTGATGATGACGAAATAGACAAATGTTAAAGCAACGACTCCTCCCAGAATCTGTAAAAGTTTTTTTTCACGGGGCGAAAGGTCGATCATTCAATAGCACCTTCCTTTTTTTGAGTTTTCTTTCCATCGGCGCCCTTGAGTTTAATCGTCATGGAAAAGCCGACCTGATTACCCCGCTTCACATTGGTGTTCAGGACGGCAGATTCAAATCTTTTCGACTCCACAAGTTTATTTTTGTATTCATCCAGAGATTTGCCAGATGAGACCGTCCCATCAAAGCGCACGATGTTTTCATTGATCACAATGTTTTTCAAAACGAAGGATTCATCTCTCGGAAAAAGATCCGTTATGTCTTTCAGCACATCGATTACCTTTGCGGAGCTTTTGACGATGTTTTCAAGGTTCGCCAGATCCTTTTTTTCCGCGGAGAGGATTTTCTGCGCTTCTCTCACCGGATTTTCCACAGAACCTCGTCCGTGAAAATACCGTTTGAAGCGCTCCTGAAGCAGCTCTTCATATTTACTCTCAGTCCGGGATTCAAGCGCAGATGAGATACCCACATTGAGAAGAAATACAAGCAGTCCGAACGCCGCAAGGGAGCCCGAGAGATAATAAATCTTTTTCGTTGCATGGATAACGTCCGGAGTGAATTCTCCTTTGAGGAAATTGATGGTAGATGATTTTCTGTTGAGTACCGATAGCACTGTGCCGAAGACGACAGGAAATTGCGTGTGGATTCGGACATCCTCATAGCCTTCTAAGAAGGGAAGCGATACTACGGGTAGCTCAAACTCTCTTGAAATCGAATGCCCGATGCCGATGATGTTTGCCCCGCCTCCTGAAATGATGATGCGGTTAAATTCTGTCTGGCCGAATTCCGTTTGAAACGATTTCACGGTCAGGGCAATCTGTTCGATCAATTGGTTTACCGTCTCGGTGGCGCCGGCGAAGATTTTCTGTAATTTCAGTTTTGGAATGCCGATGGTTTTTGCGGTATCGCGCTGAAGATTGTTTTCCAGAGAAGTGAGATCCAGACGCACCTTTTCGTACATCGAGGCCGCTTCGGCCTTAGACACCGACATGATTTCCCTCAACAAGTCAATGATGACCCCGGTTCCTATGGAAATGCTTCTTGTGTAGAGGAGCATGTTGTTGCCGATCAGGTTTACGATTGTTTTAGAATGTCCGATGTCGAGCTGTACAACTGTTTCTCCCTCGATCCTGTTGAAGTAGCGGTAGCATTCAAAGAGTGCGTTCGATTCAAGCCCCATGCGCACGGGCGTGAGGTTGAAATCTTTGAGAGTTCCAAGATAGTTGATGATGGTGTCCCTGTGAGCCGCCGCAAGAAGAATTCTTCCTTCGTCCTGATGTGCGCTTTTAAGGGGTTGAAAATCCATGGAGAGGTTTTCAAGTTTAAAGGGAATGTTTTCTTCCGCTTCGAAGGGGATTGCATTGGCTATTTTTTCCACGTCGTTAAAAGGAAACGTGATGTTGCGGATAATGGCCCGCTCCATGGGGAGGTTTGTGTAGACCATGTGGCCTTTCAGATCTTTCCCCTGAAGCAATTTTGAGAGCGCATCGCGCTGTGCTTCTTCCGGATCTTCTATCGAAGGGTCGATGTCTTCGTATAGAAAAGAAGTTACCTGAAAGTCGCGAATGCCTGTTTTAAGGGTCACCAACTTGATGCACGATGTCCCAATATCAATGGCGGCGATCTTCTCGAACAAAACATTCCTCCCGTTTTTATTCCTCGCTTAGATAAAAAAAGCGCTTATCGTCGCGGTGATAATATGCGGTGATGGTCACCGTGGTGTTGCCCGATTTCCCGGTCGATTCGAGCTTGAAAATGTATGATTTAACCGTTAGCACATTTTTCTGCACGGTATCGTCACGAATTAAATCTTTCACCTCTTCGACGGAGCTAAAGGGCTGCTGATTCCTTCGCCGGATGAGTTCCGTGACCACATCATCAGTCATGAAATCGGTAAGAGCGGAAAGCACCCTGTATGAAGCTGTATTGATATTTATGCGATTGACTTCATTCAATACATCGCTCCAGTCGCCATATGCCCGGAAATAATCAGACAAAGCACGGCTCTTTTCCTTTCCAATTTTGACTGCCAGATTTTGCAAATCCCTGTCGTGCTCTTCCATAAGCTCTTTGGCTTTTTCCGGCGACATTTCGGAAAGCAAAAGCGGATTTAGCTTCCTTTTTCCCATGTTGTCGTCAACAAGATTTTCTTCCTTGCCGAAATTCCCGCCTCCCATGCCGTAGAAATACAGCGGTGTGATACCTCTCACAAGAAAAAGATCAAGGAGGCTGTCGAATTCCTTGTTTCGCGCACGGTAGGGATGCTCAAGGGTGAGATAATAATCCGGTGATTCGGCCCCATAGGGGGAACGCTGATCATCGAGATCTACCCAGTCTAAAATGCAGTCCGCAAGATCCACGGGGAGTCCCAAATTCATAAAAAAACGCTGGGTAATGACATAATACTGTGAGCGGTCGACAAATTCGTTTGCCAGCACACTTAAATTTATCTTTGCATTTTCATCAAAGATGCGAATTTTCACCGAACCGCCTTCGATTGGCAGTTCTGGAAATTCAAGCGCCCAGAGGTCCTGGTAGCAGTCGATATTTTTATCCGCTTTCTGAAGGAATGTCCCCGCGGCAAGGCCCCGCCTGTCGGCTTCCAAAATGAACTTGCAGAGTTCTATTCCCGTTCGTGCAATTGATTGTGCTCTGGCCCGGTCACGTACACCTTGAATGTAGTTGATATTTGTTTGTGCGGTGATGAGAAATTCCGTTGCGATTGATACGAGCATGGATGTGACCAGAAGGACGATAACCAGCACATATCCCTTCGACTGGAATAGGTACGAAAAAACGCCCCGGTGGTACAGCAATTGCTCTCTTCGGCGATAGTCGGACATGAATGATCGCAAGGCCGAAATAAGCCATCTGAAAAATTTTTCGATAATTTCGCGCATGTGTAATTTACTTTGCCATATTCACTAATGATATGAAGACGAACTCTTCCTCTTCTCCGCGATAATTCTTTATTTTCAATGTTGTTTTTACTGCGGCCGGAAATTTTATATACTTTCTTGAGTCCCACGAATCGACCCATGTGTTTCTGAGTCGAAATTCGAATTTGATATCGGTCACGTTATCAAGGATGACGCTTTCCGAACCTCCGGATTCTGGTTCTTTATCGTAGGTGTTTTGCTCCCTTTTAACCAGCCTGAACACTTCTGGTTTATCGCGGTACGATTTGAGATAATATCCCACTTCATGGATATCGCTCTGTCGTATTTCCTTGCCCGGGTCGATTGCAACGAAAAAATTTCGATGATTGATGGTCACAAAATTGAGTGTACCGCGATAGGGTGTCGATGTGTGGTTTTCCGCAATAAAACATACATCTTTATTGTTGCGGTTTACAAACGCGCAGGATATGTCATGATCGATATGATAAATGGCAAGGTTTATGCGCTCGTAAAATGCCGCGACTTTCGTCAGCTCTGCTGTGGCGGAGATTATCGTCCGGTATGATGAATAAAGCATGAGGAGGATAACGGAAGACACTGCGATGGCAACAAGCATTTCAATAAGAGAAAACCCATCGAGGTATTGGCATTGCCCTGCTGTTCCCCGTATACGGGTAATGAATTGGAATCTATCTTTCATGCGATGTCTCATTGGGATGGATAAATGTAGGAAAGAGAATATCTTTTTTCCGTTTCCCCTTCTTTCCAGTGAACGATGATTTCCACACGATTTGCCTGGATGGGTCCGAACATTTCATGTTCATAGCGTTGTATTCTTCTCGAATAGGTGAAATTCTGGTATTCTTCCACGGGTTCGTTTTCAAGGTCCGGTCCGCGCATATTCAGAAGTTTGAATTCATTGAGCTTGCTTTTTGCAATAAGCACTGCTCGCGTAAGGTTTTTGTTCCCGGTGATTACATTAATGCCTGTTGACACTCCCGAAATGACGCTCAGAAGTACCACAGAGAGTATCGCGGCAGCGATGAGTACCTCGATCAATGCAAACCCCCTACCTTGCATCATTGTTCGGCCTCCGCTTCTTCGTAATCAAAGGAGATGAAGTCGTCTGTGATGAGAGGTTTTTTCTGATATTTGCGAATGCGCAGTGAATAGCGTTCGTCGCCAACAAGAATATGCACGATGACGTCGTCGGAGTAGCCGTTTGGATAGAAGGGAATCAGTACGTTTCCTGTGTTGACCTTTTCCCCCGATACAAGGAGCACTTCTTCTAATTTGAAAGATGAAGGAAATTCTCTGTAAGAAAGAAGTGGGTTTGAACTGTCTTTGAATGTGCCACCTATAAAATTGACGACAGAAACGCCGTTTTTCCGTGAGAATATTTTTTCTGCTATATCGCTCAACTCGGTTGGCCCCTCTCCCAAATGGAGCACCAGAAAGTTTGTGCGTTTTTTCAAATATGCGTCGTCAAATGTTTTCGTGACAAGTGATTCGAACACGGTGAAGTTGGTGCGGCTGCCGCTTAAAAAAACCGTCAGCCGCGGTGCAACCAGAAGCGTCATTACGGAGATAATGACGAGGACGATAATAAGTTCCAGCAATGTGAAGCCGCTTTTGTCGGCGATTGCCTTGCGTAAAAAAACTGCGAAATTATTCCTCCTCAACATTTTTTGAACCGACTCCGCTTCCCTTTTTATGAAGTTCCCAGCTGCGGATGTCATCCTCAGTCCCCTCCTGTTTGTCCGGGCCGCGGCTTATGATGTCGTATTCGCGCTCGTTTTCGCCCGGAACGCGGAGAATATAGTCCTTTCCCCATGGGTCGGGCGGTACTTCCCTCGAATCGAGATAGCTGCGTATGGCATCCAGCCCCTGTTCACCGGATGGATAGGCATCGTGATCGAGCCGATAGCGGTCCATCGCCATTTTGAAGATGAGAATCTGCTGTTTGGCCGCCTGTACCTTCGCTTTTTCGGGTAGATCCATAAAACGGGTGTATACGATAGTACCCAGTATTCCAATGATGACGATGACAATGAGAAGCTCAAGGAGTGAAAAGCCCTCATGTGCAGCGAGCGCGCGGCGCACTTCTTCGAAATGGTTTTTTACATATAATGCGAATCGTTTCATCAACTGTTCCTCCGTGGCATAATTATACAAACATTTTACAGATGATGATAGTATATTTGCGGAAGAAGCGCACAATTGCAACAATTTTTTCTATAATGTGACAGATGCCGGGTACGGATATTACTCATTTCTCGTTATCGAGGTAAAGAAATAGATTTATGGCGTAATTGTGCGGAGAAATTGCAAATTTTTTAAAAAAATTTTTATCGTTATGCGATATCCATCGTATTAATGGTGAAGAGATTATTTTGGAGGGAATTTATGAAAGTGCGAACAACACTGCATCTTGGGAGTGAAACAGTACAAAAGCTCGATACGGAAGCTCTGTCGAGAGGTATGAGTCGAGCGCAAATGGTCGTTTTTTTGACACATAGGCTTATGCAAAGGTACAGAAAATTATCGTCGTTTATGGGGGCGGTGCGTTATCAAAAACGCAGTGATGATGCAGAGTGGAAACGTATGCATGTTGCACTTGATCAAATGAACCATAGTTTTCTTTTGGAAATGCGATGTTTTTACAGGTTTTCGGTTTCTGCGCTTATCGCGATGGAGTTGGATGCAGTACTAAATGGTCAAAATTTAACATCAATAAGCAATAAATCAAACGGAGTAATTGATAACTATAATTATAATGGTCGATTAATGATGGTTAATAAACTAAAAACATCTATAAGATGGAAATTTTTCTGGAATATACCCACTAACCCAAAAAACATATACGCCGAATAACATTATTCCGGCCGCAAAAAGGAGTTTAAATTGATATCCGAAAAACCGGGAAGGCGCCACTATACAATGACACAACAATTACACCATAATGCAGGTAGGTTTGATCTTCATTGCACTAAAAGGTTCATCTCAAAAATCGGCAGAAGCACCGATACCACTATAGTGCCGATCGTAATACCCATGATGACGATGATGATTGGCTCAATCATGCTGGTGAGACCAGAAATAGTGAGATCGAGTTCAGTTTCGTAAACATTCCCGATGTTAAGAAGCATATCATCGAGACGATCGCTCGATTCGCCGGCGGCGATCATTCCCAGCACTATTTTCGGTAGGAAATCCGCTTTCCCCAGCGCGGTGGCCACATTGCTTCCTTCTTTGATCCGTTTTGCTGCTTCCTCTATTTTTCGCTCTATAATGACATTGTTTACAATTTTTTTTACGATTTCAAATGATTTTAATATTTCGACACGGTTATTGAGAAGAATACCAAGGTTTTGAGTGAATCTGAGAACAATGAGTTTTTTATAAAGGCCGCTGAAGAGTGGAACTCTTAGCTTAAACGCATCGAATTTCTCTTTGCCTTCAGGCGTTTTTACATATTCTTTCAAATAGTACAGCACTGCTGCCCCACCGATGATGAGGAAATACCAGAAGCTGGAAAGAAAAGAGCTTATTCCCATCACTATTTGCGTAGGAATGGGAAGATCCCTGCCCATATCGGCGAACATGCGGGAAAGCGAAGGCACAATTTTTATCATTAGAAAAGCGACCACTGCAAGCGCGAAAAGAATCATAAACGAGGGATACCACAGCGCGGCCTGAACTTTGCCTTTGAGAATATTCCTCTTCTCTTCCATCGCCGCAAGTCGTTCAATAACCTGATCAAGTGATCCGAGGTTTTCACCTACGCGGACCATGCTGATGTACATGTCCGAAAAGATATTGCGATGAAGCAGAAGGGCATTAGAAAACGAGGATCCTTCTTCCAGCTTTTCCTTGACATCCACAATGACGCGTTTAAACGTCTGATTATCGATTTGCTCAATGATATCCGAGAGCGCGGTTAGAAGCGGCATGCCTGCCCCAAGAAGCGTCGCAAGCTGACGGGAAAAAATTCCCACAAGCTTTGCGCTGAATTTGATGCTGATATAGTTTGCTGTATCGGCATAGACTTTTGCCAGAAATCCTTTTTTTTCAATCGTTTCCGCTTTAAGCTCATGACGGGTGAGGCGCACCACATACAGTCCCTGAGACCGAAGTTTCTGTTTCGCGGCGATTTCGGAGGCGGCGTCGATGATGTCGCTGACGGTGTCGCCTTTGCTGTTGAGTGCCTGATACTCGAAAACCATTTAGGCAACCCTCATCACTTCTTCAACAGTGGTGATGCCCGCGGCAGCTTTCAAGAGTCCGTCTTGAAGAAGGGTAATCATACCCTTGCTTACCGCGTAGTCCTTAATCTCATTTGAATCGGCGTGTGCTAAGATCATCTTGCGGATTTCGGAGTTGACCTCAAGGAGTTCGTAAATGCCGACGCGCCCCATGTAGCCGGTATTCAGGCATTTCTCGCACCCTTTTCCCCGGAAGAGCTTTCCGCCTTTGAGGTCTTTCATGGACAGCCCGAGTTCTGCGAGCATTTTCGATGTCGGCTTGTACGATTCCTTGCAGTGCGGGCAGATAGTGCGCACCAACCGCTGTGCCAGAAGCGCGTTAACCGAAGAAGCGATGAGGAACGGTTCCACTCCCATATCTACGAGGCGCGTGATGCCGCTTGCGGCGTCGTTGGTGTGCAGGGTTGAGAATACGCGATGGCCGGTGAGTGCCGCCTGTACGGCGATTTCCGCGGTCTCAAGGTCGCGGATTTCACCGATCATGATCACATCGGGGTCCTGGCGCAGAATCGAGCGAAGGCCGTTTGCAAACGTCAGATCAATTTTCGGCTTTACCTGCATCTGTCCAATTCCGGGTATCTGGTATTCAATCGGATCTTCAACGGTGAGAATATTGACGTCCGGTGTGTTGAGCCGCATGAGTACACTGTAAAGAGTAGTGGTTTTCCCGCTTCCCGTGGGGCCGGTGACCAGAATGATTCCATGAGTTTTTTGAATCAGACGATTGTAGGTAGCAAGAGATTTTTCAGAGAAGCCGAGTGAGTCGAGATTGAACGACATGTCGGTTTTATTCAGAAGGCGGAGCACCACGCGTTCGCCGTAGTGAGTGGGGAAGATGGAGACGCGGATGTCGATATCCTTCCCTCCGATTTTAATCTGAATTCGACCATCTTGAGGTAGACGATTTTCGGCGATATTGAGGTTTGCCATGATTTTGATACGCGATATGATTGCATTTTGAAATTTCTTGGGTGGATTGAACATTTTGTAGAGAATGCCGTCAATGCGAAAGCGGACAAAGAGTTCTTTTTCATACGGCTCAATATGGATATCGCTTGCACGGTCGTTCACGGCCTGTTTGAGAATGGTATTGACGAGCCGAATAATGGGAGCCTCGTTGGCCATATCGAGAATGTCTTCGGTTTCTGCAATGGGACCGGAGAGCATCTCAAATTCGCTTCCTTCAAGGTCTTCGAGCACTTCGGTTGTTGATTCGGATGCGGCGCTATCATAGTGCTGCTGTATCACCCGGGTTATTTCATCATCGGTAGTAAGCACGGGTTCCAGACTGCAGTTGGGGAAAAGCATCTTCAAGTCGTCTAAAGGCTGGATGTTGAGCACATCTGAAACCGCCACAAAGATGGTGTTTTTCACCGACTTAAAGGGAACAATTTTGTTTTTTTTCAGAAACATGACGGGGATATTCTTGAAAGAGTTTTCCCTGTCATCGTACTGCAGTGTGCTCTGATATGGCACTCCATATCGTTCGGAAAGCGCTGAGAGAATATCGTCTTCGGTTACCAGTCCTTTCTTTACTAAGATCTGGCCGAGACGAAGGTTTGTCGATTTCTGGGCTAAGAGTGCTTCCTGAAGATCTTCCTGTGAGATCAGGTTCTTTTCAATCAGAATTTTCCCCAGCATTTTATATTTCGTCTTCATATCGATTCAATCCGTAATATTGAATTCATATTTGAGTACCTGACCGCCGCGTTCGAGATCGACGGTGATGCGTGAATCGGTTTTAACCGATTCCCATATCTGGTAGAGCTTTTCAGTACTGTTGACCGGGTTGTTGTTAATGCGCTTGATGATATCGCCCGGCCGCGCGCCTAATTTATAGAGCACATTGTAAGGGCGTATGCGAAAAATTTTGTACCCTTCAATTTTTCCATTGACCCGATAGGGGCCCGCACGCACACCCTGAAGTGCATTATCGATATTTTTTAGCACTTTCTGCTGAAGTTCGGAGCGGCTTAGATTCTGTTTCAGATTCGATTGCTGCGCAGGGCCGGCCGTCTGCGCGGCGGGTTTTTGTTGATCTTTATTTAGATCGGCATACATGTCCAGTATGCGGATTTCCTTGCCGATCTTCAGGTGAACTTTTGTCTCGGTGATGCGCACGATGCGGTAGCCGTACACATCTTTCCACATGCCGTATACTTTTGCTTTCGGGTCAGATTTCTTTTTAATGAGCGCACGGGCTATGTCGGGAGGCCCGCTGATGGTCCCCAGAAGCACAAGCTCCGATTCGCTCACAGCCGGTGCTGCCTGAGCCGACGCGCTTGCAGCCACGGACATGGGTTGCGCAACCTTGAAAAAGGTGGATTCAACTATTTGTCGGTAATCGTCAAAACTTGTTCTGGGGCGCACAGGTCTGAACGATTGCCGTGCAGGCTGGTTTGGTACCACTGCGGGTGCCGCCACAAAACGGTAAATATTCGATGCGGTGAGCGCCATCATAAACGATACGAAAAGCGCGGCTGCGGTATTGAGCGCATGGTACTTTATATTCTGCATGTCAGGTTTCCCGTGGTCATCATTGATGCATGCTGATCTCTGCGTAAAGCTTTGCGTTTCAGCGAGATGCGTCCATCTTTAAAAATAATAAGAAATCGGCCTCCTAGAAAGTTACATATCCAGAAAGAGAGGCCGTTGTCAAGATTTTTGCGGATATTGAAGAAAAAAGAAGCTTCCCCGAAAGCGGAATCTTCTCCTGCGGTATTACGCAGCGTAGAGTTCTACTGATTTAATGTGTGAAATATCAATTCTGAGTTCCCGGTTGTTTTTGTCGCGGACGATGATTTCATTTTTTACCAGAACTCGATTTTTGTTGAGCTCGATAATTGCGCCGTCTTCGAGGTAGACTACGATATCGAGGCCCTTAATGCTCAGGTATTTTTTTAATAGCTTTTTGAAGTTTTTGCTCGCCATAATGCACCTCTTTTGGGCCGCCTTATTGTTCAGGCGAAATAAAATATGGTTTGGTGCATCCATGCGTTAATTGTGTGGGAGGGAAGTCCTTTCCCGTCCGGCGACGTAATCAGGAGCCTTTATGTCGCATTAATATTATCGGCATCAGCTGGTTTTGCTTAATCAATTTTTTATATCCATTGAAAATATTTTAAAACGATTCAGCCACATGCCGGAGAAATTCTTCTGGTGAAAATGGGTTGCGGAATTTTGTATCCCTCTGTATTTTTGGTGGGATCTGGTGGAATTTCCTTATTGGCAAACAATTTCATGGGAGATGCATATGACGGATGCACATACCGGTTTGAATAATACCTCAAGAGAGAAAATCGTATTTGCAGGATCTGTTCTTCTTGCGATAGTCGGTATCGCAATATCTGTTTATTTGCTCATCATCCACTATCTGCCCGCATCAAGGGATTCTGTGTTTTTTCAGCTCTGTTCGGTGGGTGTGTTTAACTGCGATAGAGTTAATTCCGGGCAGTACTCGGTGTTTCTGGGCTTCCCGGTTGCTGCGTTTGGATTTATGTTCTATGTGTTTATTCTTTTTGTTCTCATCCTTCGAAAAGCGTTCAATGAAAGCAAATTGCTTGATGCGTTTGTCATTGCATCTTCCGCCGCAGCCTCTTTAGCGGTCTTTCCGCTTTTTGCGCTCTCTACATTCGTGATCAAAGCGTTCTGTTTATATTGCGTCATTGCGTGGTTGTGCAATTTTTCAATTTTCGGTCTTTCTCTTATTCATGTCCGCGGAGAAGAAAATTTCCTTGCGATAGTGCGAAGCGCATGGAAAGAATTATGGGATCAGAGAGGATCGCTATCCATTGTTATCGTTATCACGCTCGTGAGTGTGTTGATATATGCAGGAACGGCATTTTTCGCCGCCATGCTTGGTTCATACAGGCAATACGCACATCTGCGTGAGAACATACGTATGGAAGAGCAGGCGTTTGATACCTATCTCCGCAGACGCGCGGTACCGGTTGACATAACAGGCCTTCCGGTGTACTACGGCGATCCGGCTGCAAAAGTGACTGTTGTGGAATACTTCAATTTTGACTGCCCCGTCTGCCGTTCTGCGGTACCCATGCTTAAAAACATTATTGATAAATATTCCGGGAAGGTCAGGCTGTTTTTAAAACATTATCCGCTCGATGGCACATGCAATAAATATATCGTCGCAAGAGGAAATGGGCTGAGCTGTGGGGCGGCGCTTGTCGCGATTGCGCTTCAAAAGAGCCCGAAATATCAGGAATTCATTTCGCATATCATGTCGAAGAAGGCGAATCTTAAACGAGAAATGGTATTGGAGGCGCTTGAAAAAATCGAAATGAATGTGGAAGGACTTCGCGCGCTTTTAGATGAGAAAATTGCGATAAAAATTCTTGAAAACCATATCGATTCGGGGGAAAAATTGAAGATTCAAGGAACCCCGTCGTTCATCATCAATGGAAAGCTTATTCCCAGCGGACTTCCTCCCGCGCACTTCCTTGAGCGGATCATAAAGCTTGAAATCGATCTTGTATATGGTGAAACAGAGAGGTGAACTACGTATCGATAAAAATATGATTTCTGCCGAAAAGCCGTATATATTTTTTCCGCACGAGAGAATAATCTTTCAGATTTGGAGTAATGACGTCCCTTGAAGCGGAAATCCTTTTCCCAATTTCCGAAGCCGCATAGCAGATTGTATTATCGCTTTTTGTGATGATAAGATAGCATCGAACGGGTTTTGCGTGCCTTGAGTCTCCAACGGCATAATTGACGAGGGGAATTGTTTTACCGCCGAAGATGAGATATGTCTTCCCGGGCGGTTCTTCTCGCATCGTTGCCTCTGCGCCGGGGATACTATGCATCTCATCGTAAGCTGCAATGAACCAGCGTGCTGAGGCGCGAAATGTAATCCAGCGCAGCGGCAGGGAAGACATCTTCGCTCCGATTTTTTTCTGCGGCAGCTCCTTCCTGTATTCATGTCTCAGGCGAGGAAAATAATCGAAACTGTCCGAAACATGTTCTCTCACTTTTGCAAGAAGGAAATGGAGCACATCAAACCGCACCGATTTGTTCAGGGTTTGATCCGAATAACCGCTCAGGCATGCTTTTAATTTTAGGAGATATTCCCTTCCTCTAAAGCAGTTGTAGCTTGAATAAATTGAAAGTAAAAAGTCGAGCATTCTTTCCAGTTCCCGGTATTGCTCCAGCTCGGTTTTCTGTTTCTTTTCCAGCGCCAGAAGGTTTTTCTCGAGATGAGAGGCGATTTCTTCCACTTTCTGAAGATTTTCTTCCCAGTAAGACCTGTAGGCCAAAAGTTCGTATTCTCCCGAAGTTGACATCTCCACCACGCAGATAAGTATAATTGTTAATAATATATCAGATTGAAGAGAAGGTGTCAATCGATTATTTCATTAAAAAATTCTCTGCGGTGTGCCGCTCCGATTGTTCTCGACAGGTAGAAAGAATGTATCTTGTTAAACCGCGATGGGCAGGTCGATCTTAGACAGGGGCAATGGCCGCTCTTTGAAATGCGTTTTGTCGCCTCACCGGCATTATGGGGATGTTTTTCATGGTGGAAGTTTGAAAATGCCGTATGTTGCAGGACTGAGTAATGACAGAACTATGCTTCAAGGTGTTCGGCGATATACCGTTTGAGCACCTGCCTTGCCACGTCCGATCCCTCCAAAAAGCGGAATGTAATGAAGAAAGCATTCTCTTCCTGTATACTTTTCTCTGCGAGAATCTTACATATAAACTTGATGTGGAAATCGTCGATTGTGAAGGAAAGTGGGTAAGTGTTCCCGTAGTCGATTTTTGCCGCGAGCCTGACTACTGCTTCGTTTTCATTGATCCTGTAAATCATTCCGGCTATGGTGGTTTGGATGGGTGCCTCTTCCTCTTTGTCCCTATTTGACGCCGGTGCTTCGAGGGTAAGCTGGCATGGAATCATTACATCGAGATAAGGGAGGCGCACTTCCTTGCCGCGCGCAAGGGGGTCGGAGTAGGCACAAGTAATAATGTTCCCGGATATCTCTTTGACGGTCACTTCGGTACGGTATTCCGCATCACCCGTACGCCAGATATACAGCGAGACTTTTCCGAGCGTGAGGGAGGCAGGAATACCTTCTTTCCGGAAGAGCTGAAGCGAAATGGTGGCATCATCTGTCGAAAGTACTTTGGCGATGCAATAGTCCTTTTGCTCAGAAAAAAGCGCAATCAGCGTACCCACTTCGAGCTCCTGGAGAGAGTTTATTGGTTTGCGATATATGGAAGGGTTAAAAATTTTTTCGTGAATGATGATAATATCGCGACACATCGAGATAGCGGTATCACCTTCCTAGCTTGTTTTGCTGAGGTACGAAAGAAAGGAGCCGATGGCTTTTTCGTACAATGTTTTGTCGGATAATATCGGATTCGGGTCTTTCAGTGTAAGTATATCAACCATGCCGCGCAGAATTTTAAACTGGTAGTTGGAAAGCCCCATTTTTTTCGCTTTGAAAAGAAATAGCTGAGCGGCTTTGATTTTAACTTCTTTTAGCCGATAGCTGTATCTAAGCAGAAGCAGGAGCATCGCGATGAGGATAAAAATTCCCGCGACGATTGCGGCTATGACGGGATTGATGGACGGCCATGGCTCTTCGGTGCCGAAGAGCACTTCCAGTCCCAGTGTGATTATAGCCACAGGTCCCCTCTCTTGAATAATTGCCCGCGTATGCCGTGTTGGTATTTTCTTTTGCACCTGTTATTAACAGGTGGGTTCCCTCACGAACGCTTCAACCCACTTCTCAGGGAAGCCCGGTTTGTGCGCTCAAATTTGAGATCCCTTCTCATTGAGTGTTGGTACAAAAATTTCAATACCAATCACGTGCAACGCAGGCATGCCAAATATAATTATGTGTGGCGTTGAATTCAAGAAAAAAATTGTCGCGATATTTTAACGCGATAATAAACTTGTAATAATTGTACGGAGCATACCATTAAAACATCGCGAGACATACGGTTCATAGTTGCCCCGAAGGGTGCGGAGAGTGATCCGATATATCAAAAATTCGCCAATATGGCGGGGGTGGAGATATTCTGGTATGATGATGAGACCTCATTGGCGCTTGTTCTCGAAGGGCTTAAGCTGCGGGGGGCACAATCAAAGGAAGTGCTTGTGTTGAAAAAGTTTTTGGGACGGTTTTTTCAGAAATGCCCGGGATCTCCCCGTGTCATCTGCTGTAATTACCGGGTTATCAATACCTGTTTTAATTGCCTTTATGATTGTTCATACTGCTTCCTTCGCGGATATCTAAACGCTTTTGGAATCGTACAGTTTATAAACATTGCAGATCTCATGGAGGAGGTGGAAAATTTTTTTAGAACTTCGTCTTCTGATATGGTTTATCGTGTCGGGACGGGAGAATTTACCGATTCCCTGATGTTTGATCGGGAAACTGGCATAGGGCAGGAGTTGATTCGCCGCGCTTCTTTGTATTCGCACATCATGATGGAGTTGAAAACGAAATCTTCGAATGTCGATCATCTTCTCGAAATACCCAGAAAAGGCAATGCGGTGCTGTCATGGAGCCTTGCGAGCCAGCGTAATATTGAACGCTATGAGAGGGACACGGCGAACCTCAATGAACGCCTTGCCGCAATACGGCGCGCCTCGGAAGCGGGTTTTATCACTTCGTTCCATTTCGATCCGGTCATTATATACGAAGGGTGGAAGGAGGATTATTCCGCACTCATTGATACACTCTTCGAAACGGTGAACCGGGAAAAAGTGGCGTGGATTTCAATGGGTGGATTTCGCTATGCACCCGGCTTTAAGGAAGTGCTGAAAAATGTTGAACCCGATACAGATATGATGCTTGAGGAAATGTTTCCGGGAATAGATGGGAAATTTCGGTACTTCAAACCCGTCCGTATCGACATGTATAAATTTTTGCTTGACCGAATACGGAAATATACATCAAAGCCTTTTATCTACTTATGCATGGAATCCGATGATGTCTGGCATCAGGTAATGGGAAAGAATTTTGCTACTTCTGCAGATCTCGAAATCGATTTCAGCGAAGCCATGAAGCGGTTTTTGAAAACGCTGGCTTGATGTCGCCGCTTTCTGTTGCTCAGCCGTGCGCGGACATCGATGTTATGTTAATAATATAGTACATAAGGATACTGTCGTGAACAGGGATTTAAAAGAAACAAAACGGCTCTTGAGCGAACTCGGTGAAAAAGTCAGCGATATGTATCTGGCGCTCGACATTGAAACGATGAGAAAAAAAGCCGAAGATCTGGAAAAGCGGACGCAGGCTGAAGATTTCTGGGCCGATGCGCAAAAAGCTTCCCGGGTCAATCAGGAGATAAGTAAAATACGAAGAAAAGTTTCTCCCTGGGATGAATTACGCGATCAGGTTCGTGACGATGCGGCTCTTCTTGAGATGGCCGAAGCGGAAGGCGATGAAGAAATATTGCGGGAAATTGACGCAAAAGTCGATGGCTATCTTTCGCGATATGAAAGGCTGGAAACCATGGAACTCCTTTCTGATGAATCCGATGCGAATAACGCCTTTTTAAGCATTCATCCGGGAGCGGGAGGCACCGAGTCGCAGGACTGGGCGAGCATGCTCTTCCGCATGTATGTGCGATGGGCAGAGGAGCACGGGTTCAAGGTTGATGTGATCGACTACACACCTGGAGAAGAGGCGGGGATCAAAAGCGCCACGATGCTTGTCAATGGGGAAAACGCATACGGGTTGCTCAAGGCGGAGAAGGGAATTCATCGCCTGGTGCGTATATCCCCCTTTGATGCGAACAAGCGCCGGCATACATCCTTTGCCGCAGTGGATGTGGTGCCGGAGATTGACGACAATATCGAAATTGAAATAAACGAATCGGATCTTCGCATCGATA
>DYLV01000170.1 GCA_020721925.1 Leptospira biflexa | reverse complement strand
TGCTGATGCCGTATGCAACCGAAAGTGCCGAGGCAATGAGTCCCACTTCTCCGGTGGTAAAACCGAGTTCCCGTATGAGATACGGCTTTGCAAGTGAAAAATTTTTTCTGACAAGATAATAGCCGGCATAGCCGATAAATATCGTCACCATCACCTGCAGGCGAAGCTGTGTGTACCTTGAATCAACTTTTCCCTTCGGAAGCGGTGCGATGGCTGCTGCAGGTTTGTATAGTGAGAATAATTTTTTTAAAATCATTAAAATCCGTCCTCAAGTGAACCATCATTAATGCTGGTGCATTTTAGCACATTGATCCGAAAAGAGCAAGTAAATTTTATCTCGGAATTTTTTCGCGTAAAAAAAGTAGCTGACGATTTTTCAATCGTGCTGAAATATTTCCCTTTCAGGGGGGTTCATGCGCTATCAAATTTTTACTTCGATCATCATGTTAACCGCCATTTCTCTTCTCGCCAGTCCCGAGGGAGATCTGATGCGTGCAGTGGAAAAAGGGGATGAGAAGGAAGCCCGGAAAGCTCTTCTTTCAGGTGCCGATGTCAATATTTCGGATGCATCCGGAGAAACCCCGCTTATGCGGGCCACGGAAAAAGGTCATGCATCCCTTGTGGAATATCTCATTGCGCATGACGCACACATTGATGCAAAGAGAAAAAATGGGGTAACTGCTCTTATGATAGCTGCCGAGAGAGGTAAATTCGAGGCGGTGAAGATACTTGTGAAAGCGGGCGCCGATGTAAACGCAAAATCAAACGATGGAACCACGGCACTTATATGGGCATCGATGCGCGGATATGTTGAAATTGTAAAATTTCTTGTTGAAAAGGGAGCGGATATTCGGCATGCTAACGCAAAAGGGATGACAGCGCTGAAGGCCGCACAGCTTCATCGGCGTGATGAAGTTGCACAATTTCTTGTGGACGCGATGATGCCCCCGGAACAAAGGGATGCGAAGAAATCGAATAAACGAGATACATCGGGCGAAAAAAAAGCAGCAAGGATAAAATAAAAAATGATGAGGCAGAAGACACAGACGTTGATGATGTCGAATAGCGTATCAAATGCAGACAACCGTATGTTTTCGCGGCGGGTAAACACTATTACTATTTCGAGGAGATTCCAATGAAGTGGACACCGGAAAATAATCCATTTATTGAAATGTTTCAAAAACATTACGATGAATCACGTGCGGATCAAGAATTTTCAAAAGTTTCCCGATTGGTCAATGACCTTATGCACATTGATGAAGATGAAATTACGGAAATTTTTGCCAACGAACTCGGCAATACATGGATGTTGTACGAGAAAAAATTAAAGGGTGGCATAAACAAAATTGGTGCCGTGTGCCTCAAATGGGATGGCAGTGAAGGCCCCGGAGAGGTGCCAACCCTTGTGTTTTCAGATGCCTATGAGTCATATACAATTGAGGAACTCACGCAAAAATCGCATATTCCGGATTTTATAGATACACCTGAAAAAATTTATGCGCGCGTACAATTCAACAACAAAATTTTCGATGAAAAAGGGGGGTTCGATATAGATTTTGTTACCTGTACTCTCTTTGACGTGGATGATGCCCTAATTGAATCCAGTGTTTTTCAGAAGATAAAAATGCTGTATCTTATAAAAACGCTCGATCTGGCCTATCGTGCCGTGATGCTGAATATTTCAGCGGAACGTTTTCGGCAGCTTCCGAAAAATGATCCGTTTGCATTTTTTGCATTTCCTGTGATCGGTGGAAATCCAATCTTGCTCTGTGAAATTTTCGGAGCGGATATCGTACATTAATAACGGGGTCGTAATGACATCTCTGTTTTTTGGAAATAAGAATTTTGCAGACGCGATTTCGCGTGATCCTGTCTGTCAATCAATTATACAGATGGCATGGGTGTGAAAAAAATGGTTGAATTTATCGCTTTTTGTGTTTATATATGTGCTTAACAAAGGAGGACAAAATGCATGTTACGATTGTAGAAATACATGTTAAGAAAGAAAATATCGAAGACTTTATCCAATCAACGCTCGAGAATTTTGAAGATTCAATCAAAGAGCCGGGCAATCTTCGTTTCGACGTTCTGCAGAGCATTGATGATCCTTGCCATTTCACGCTGTATGAAGCCTATGAATCCGAAGAGGCTGCAGGGGCACATAAAAAGACTGCGCATTATCTTTACTGGAAAGAAAAGGTCGCACCATGGATGGAAAAACCGCGAGTGGGTATTGCACATCGTGTAATTGCTCCTGTTGAGCGAAAACAATGGAAGGGGTAATGTTTTCATTTGCGCGAGTTCCTTTCATCCACTTCGGAAAGGGTACGCTGTCATTGCTTCCGCAGAAGATTCGGTTATTTGGAACAAAGTGCCTTTTGGTGACAGGATCGGAATCACTCCGTTCTTCTGGACGCCTCGATCGCGTGCGTGAATTATTCAAAAAAGAGAAAATTGCCGCATATCATGTTTCTCTCGCGCGTGAACCATCTCCTGAGTTTGTCGATGAAATTGTGAACGAGTATCGAACCGGGGGCATTGAGGTTGTAGTATCTATTGGCGGCGGTAGTGTCATCGATGCAGGCAAGGCTATTTCGGCGATGCTCCCCACAGGCAATTCAGTAATCGAGTATCTTGAAGTGGTAGGCACGAAAATGCATAACGGCTCCAAGGTGCCGTTTATTGCGCTTCCCACTACTGCAGGAACCGGTAGCGAAGCGACAAAAAATGCTGTTCTCAGCCGTACGGGTGAAGAGGGATTTAAGCGCTCTTTGCGTCACGACAATTTTGTTCCTGATGTTGCC
Organism: Leptospira biflexa; assembly: GCA_020721925.1. Taxonomy (GTDB): domain Bacteria; phylum Spirochaetota; class UBA4802; order UBA4802; family JAGODF01; genus DYLV01. The sequence goes on along the minus strand of DYLV01000170.1, from coordinate 2,958 downwards.
ATCATAGATCCCGAACTTGCAATGGGTGCACCTCTAAAGGTGACAGCATCCACAGGATTGGATGCGCTGACACAGCTCATTGAAGCGTTCGTGTCAACTGAAGCAAGTCCAATGACCGATGCACTTGCCTGGAGCGGACTTGAAAAATTCAAAATATCCTTTATGCCGCTTTGTACCGGCGCGGGGGATGAAATATCTCATAGAGCTTCAATGGCATACGCGGCATTATTGTCGGGAATAGCGCTTGCGAATGCGGGTCTTGGCGTGGTACATGGCATCGCGTCTCCGCTCGGTTCTCTTTTTGGAATTCCACATGGGATTGCATGCGGAACAATGCTTGCTGCTGCGGTGAGAGCTACCATACGAAAACTTATGATGACTGGAGGTGATTTCAATCTACAAAAATACGCACGAATTGGTGCACTATTTACCGGGTGCGATGTGTGGGAAACAGGCCGCGCCTGCGAACGCCTCATTGAACTTCTTGAGCAATGGACCGAACAGCTGAACATGCCCCGCCTTTCATCATTCGGTGTGCATAGGGACAATTTCAATGCAATTATCGAGCAGTCGGGAAACAAGAATAATCCCGTAAAACTAACTAATGAGGAAATCGCCGCAATACTTGCGCAACGATTGTAACACTTCTTGTGAAAAGGCGGTCGAGCATTATGGTACGTGCAAATGGTCTATAGGAACCTCGAAAAATTTTTCAATAGTATGTTCCCCCCGGGAAACATACTATTGCGAACGTCGCTTTCCTGTATGCCAGTTAAAACGATGGAAACAGTTTTTGAGGTAAAAATAACAGGGGGAAAAATGATGGATATAATAACAGAGGGAAAAATCAATGAAGTGATGAGTGGATTGAGAAGTTTAGGGAATGATCCTTTCTCGTCACTTTTTGAAAAGATGGATGTGCAGCAGCATTTTATCACCGATTATCTTTTTGAAGTGGAAGGCGATTATTTTAACCAGGACGAGAGGGACCTTCTCATTAGTTTTACCACTCTCGGATGGCATATTGTAAATGAAACGCTGAAAATTGAAAAAGAAATAACCGATGATGAACTTTCCGCTCGCCTTGATAATAATGCCGATCTTTTAAACAAAAAAGAGAAAGAAATGGGAAATATCGATGCTGCAGTTGCAAGCATGCTTGCTGATGAATCTGAAGCACCATTTCTCATGTTGTTTCTCATGTTACTCATCATCGACAGACCTGATGAGTATGGCGGAACAATCAGGGATGACTCGGTGCCGGTAATCATTATCCATATCAAGACGATAATGGACTGTCTAATCGCGTCAGCTGTTCATTGAAATGCATGCGATGCGAACGGGAAGGTACATGATATTTGTATGCTGAGCATGGATGAGGCTTATCGATTTCCCTGTTTTTTTAAAATGCCATGTGTAGCTTTTTCAACAGCACTTTTTCTTATATTTTCCAATCGCTGATGAGAATAATCTTTCAGATTTTTCTTTGAAAGCACAATCGTTTCCCCGCGATATATCATATATCCCAGATACAGTACAAGCAGTAATGAAATAAATGCAAGAATTTTTAAAAGTTTTTTCAAAAGTGCATATACGAAAAGCGCCACAAGAAAAGCGAGCACAAGAATAAAAAAAGGTTGTGCCATCAGAGATTCAACTATTCGCTGCATATATCCTCCTTGCGAACATTCACTCGCTCCGTCGGTCAATAATCTTTGAACGCGTTTCCATACGCTGAATTGTGTCGGTTTCAACAAGAAGCACTTTTGCCGGAACGCCTATTGCTCCTTCCAGTGCCTTCTGCAGCCGGTCGCGGTATTGTAAAATGTTTTTCATTTCATCAATTGCTTCAATCCCGGATATTTCGAGCATGATCTCCATCATATCTTTTTCATGCTCTTTGCTCAGCACGATGAGATATCTCGGTACACGGCCTGTCAGTTTAAGAAAGATTTCTTCGATCTGTGATGGGTAAATTTTTATACCATTTACCAGCATCATGTCATCGCATCGACCGGTTACTCTGCTCATTCGCACGAGCGTTCTTCCGCATGGACATTCCCCTTCAATGAGAGAAGCGATATCGCCTGTTCTATAACGTATAAGAGGGAATCCTTCTTTCGTGAGTGTTGTAAAAACAAGTTCTCCCTCTTCGCCCGCTTTGAGAGGTTTTAAGGTTTTTGGATCGATTACTTCAACGATGAAATGGTCTTCGTTGATATGAAGACCGGTTTTCTCCTGGCATTCACCCGCCACGCCGGCAGCCATGATTTCAGAAATGCCGTAGTTGTCGGTGGCTATGAGGCGAAGTTTTTCTTCAATTTTGGTACGCATGCTTTCACTCCATGGTTCTGCGCAGAAAAGACCAAACTTCAGGTAAAGTTCTTCAGGATGTATTTTCAAATCCTCGAGAGCTCCTGCGATTGCCAATGCGTAGCTTGGAGTGCTTACCAGTGCAGTTGTTTTAAAATCCTTCATAAAGATGATCTGTTTTTCAATATCGCTGGTTGACGAAGCGGGAATAACGGAAGCGCCGAGAAGTTCGGCGCCATAGTGATAGGCAAGACCGCCTGTAAAAATGTTGTAGTTGAGCGATATCTGCACAAAATCCTGTTTACCAATTCCTCCCGCGGTGAGGAGCCGTGCTACGAGGTTCGACCAGTGTCGGATATCATTGGCGGTATATCCCACAGAAATGGGTCTTCCGGTTGTGCCGGACGATGAGTGAATCCGCACGATGTCGCGAAGGGGCACGGCAAACATATCGTAGGGATAGCTCTTTATTAGATCTTCTTTTGTGGTGAAGGGCAGCTCTTTCAAATCATCAAGAGATTTGATCTTTTCGAGGTTTATTTTTCTTTCGTCGAATGAGTGACGATAAAATGCCACATTGCGATACACTCTGTTCAATGTCGTTTGCAGACGTTCAATTTGAAGTTGTTCGAGTTCATCGCGCGG
>DYLV01000013.1 GCA_020721925.1 Leptospira biflexa | reverse complement strand
TTTTTTACCGATTGAACAAAACGAAATTGACAGTGCACGTACAAAAATTTCACCCGAAAAAACACCAGACCAATCCCTTTCCGATTTTGCTTCCGCGTGCGGCGCTGATATTTATGTATCGTTTTCTTTTTTGCAAAGCGCAAAAACTCATATTGCCGATATAAAAATTCGCACTTTGCGAAAAGAATGGAAATTTCTGGAAAAAAGCTTTCGAGTACAATCCAGAATACCAATGAACATTCCTGTGCTCCTTTCAAAAGAAATTGCCATTTTTCATAAAAACATTCCCATTACTGCAAAAGTGCTCAATATACCAGAAAAGGGTTTTGCGCGCATCAGCGCGGGGGAATGGAATGGAATTGCTCCCACTTCAATCAATACCGAAAGGGGCATCATTCACGTCATACAAACCGCAAAATATCAATCCCTCATCAAAACAGATAGCCTCAAAGAAGACGATGTTCTCACACTGCATACATATCCAGATACTTCAACAATAATTCGCGAACTCGACGATATCATCCTGAAAAACACCATAAAAACCTATGCTATTTCTGAAAAGCAGTTAAAAAATGATAATGACGAACTCCGCTGTATCTATGCCACCTGCGCAATAAATCCCGGTGGGAATTTCTGCCTTGGCGGCTACGGCGCATTTTTTTCAACATATTACTTAGGTTTTCGAAATCCCTCTCCCGCAATAGATGGTATTATATTTTCTACACTTGTGTACTCAACCCAGCTTTTGCTCATTCCAGGAGCATCGATGTTTCAATCGAACTTTTTCCCCTGGGTACGCGATAGCGATAAAACTGAACGCGAACAGCATCTTCACATTTTTTTGTGGGCCACCATACCACTCACGTTCACTTCGGCATTTTTTGATCAGCTTGCCTACCAGTGCCACCGAAGTGAAGTATTGCCGCCCTACTTTCTGTATCGCGATAATACCGCTGCTTTTCTTTCAGCCGTTATACCCGGCGGAGGACTTTTCTTCAAAGGACATCGCTACATCGGTTGGGCATATTTTCTTTCGGAGCTAACGCTTGGATCGTACTGTGCATATCAATGGGATGATGAAACGAATAGAAAAAATTCTCTCATTGGAATAATGGTGATAAAGGCACTTGAAATTCTTCACGCCTATGCGATAAAGCCTTCATATTCATTTTTCACCAGCGAAATCGCGTTAAACGCTACAGAAATAATTTTGAATACCGCGACCACCGGACAAAACAAGAATGAATTGTACTATAGTATTGGAATGAGAAGAAGATTTTAAAGTGTTTAAATAATTATTTACAACTTCCTTCACGAAATACATAATGGATTATCAGTATGCTATCATACGATAACAGATCACTTATAAACCAGTACGTATCAAAATTATTAATATCAATTATACTCGATGAAAAAATCGCTCAAAATACTCATCATCAACTATGAACACCCGCCATTAGGCGGAGGTGGCGGCGTCTGTACACAAACCGTGGGCAACGCACTTGTAGCAAAAGGGCATACGGTTCATATTCTCACATCTGGTATGAAAGGTCTTCCAAAAAAGAGCATTGAGAACGGCGTTATGGTATTTCGTGTGCCGGTGTTAGGAAGGAAAGATCTCTCAACCGCAAGCAATCTTTCCATGTTCACCTTTCCTCTCTCCAGCATCCCTAAAGGCATATTGCTCTGCTGGAAGTATAAGTATGATATCATCAACACGCATTTCTATGCACCATCGGGACCCACCGGAATGGTACTTTCTCTCATGTTTCGAATACCAAACGTGCTATACATTCACGGTGCCGATGTATACGATCCCACCAGGCTCAATAAAACGCCTGCCGGAAGAGGTTTATTAAGCGCACTTCTCCGACTCAGTGCAAAATTACAGAGCAAACTTGCAAAAAAAATAGCATGCCAATCTTCCGATACAAAGAAAAATATTGAAATCTATATCAAACCGAAGAAAGACATTACTATAATCCCTCTTCCTTTTGCCAAACCGTCACATCCAGAATCATCAAAAAAATCCCTCGGGCTTGATCCCCGCAAATATTACCTGCTTTCTGCCGGTCGCGTGGTCAAACGAAAGGGATATGATTATCTTCTTCGGGCAATGACCGAACTCCCTGATCGTATCCATGCACTCATAATGGGAGATGGACCAGAACTTACTAATCTAAAAAATCTTGCTTCCGATTTAGGCATCAATACGCGCGTGCATTTTCTCGGTTTTGTTCAGCGCGATGAAGATAAGTATCGATATTACGCCGCGGCGGATTTATATGTCCTCTCATCGCTTCATGAAGGCATGGGCATTGTGGTCCAGGAAGCGATGGAATTCGGTCTCCCTGTTGTCGCAACAAATCACGGCGGCCAGATTGATCTCATCGCTCATAATATTAATGGAATTTTAGTTCCTCCCCAAAACCCACATGCGCTATCAGAAGCAATTCTTACTATTTATCGCTCCAGGTCGCTTGCGCGCGCATACGGCGAAAAAAACCTTGAAATGATACAAAAGTACTATTCACCTGCAATCGCGAATCAATATCTCAGCCTATTTGAAGCATCGCTCACCTCTGCGCAATGATATTTTTCTTGACGAAAAACCATAAACGCTTTTTATATCCGGAAAAAGCCAGAATATCATACTCAGCTGACATACTCATTTTAATATCCCTGTGAGGAAATTCTGAATGAAAAAGATTGTTGTTTTCTCTCTTATAATTTCCCTTATCGGTTGCGCAAGGGTTCCCGAAAGGCTTTATAACCCTACTGCTGTCATCCGCGCTGAAATGATGGAAAACCAAACAGTGTACACTGTATATTTAAAAGGCATTGTGCTTAACGACAGCGATGAGCGCATCTATAAAAACATTAAAGGCTCAATAACCATCCGAAGTGGCGAACGAACTCTGCTCACAATACCCTTTGAAACGGAACAGTTATTACCCTTTCAGAAAATTGAAATTACTGCCGAGAAAAAAACAAGCGAATATGAAATATCGCCTATTCTTTCCCTTCTGCGTGTCAGTCCTGAACAACTTAGAGTTATTGCAGAACCCGTCTATACTGAAGAAATTCCTGTAAACCCCAAACTTGTTGAATTTACCATTTCCAGTTATGAAATTACCAGCATATTCGATGTGATTCGAGGAAAATAATTATGAAAGTGAACGATACCAAACTTTATCTCTTTTTTTCAATAATCACTCTTGCAATTACGATAACTCTTGCGTCCATATCGTATTATTCAATTCTCATTGTCGAACCTGAGGTTCAGCGCCTAATTAATGCTCAGGATAACATTAATGAAAATTACAGAAAAGCCTATGCGATATTGAGAAAGCCCCAGATTTTTGCCCGCTATGAACATTTCGACAGAGAATCTCGCTGGATCAGAACGACGATTATCCCCTACATGGACAATAAAATTTATTATTCACGAGATTTCACCCCCGATGAAAAAGATTACCTTCTAACCCTTTTAGCTCGCCGTCAGCAGGGTTCAGAACTTGGAAGAAATACCGCAATATTTTTCCTTCTGCTTACACTTCTTGGTTTCAGATTCTACTTTTTTGAAAGGTATAAAGTTGGGAAGGAATCATAAAAAGCATAAAACGATCATTACGCACGTATGCAATTGCATCCGTTGATATAACATCTCGAATAATTCTTCCTTGACAATTTACTCTTATCGCCAAACAATAAAAAAGCGGGATTGATACCAATCCCGCCCGCACAAGCGTCTTCGCTTTGATGCCCTATGGGTATCCAAGGAAGACCAGTGAGTGTACATGATCATTATAAATATCGGCATTTTGGGAAAAATCTTTACAAAATTCATTAATTTGTTTTCTGACCTATGGCAACCAGACATTACATTCACGTGCTTTTTGTTTCATATTTAATTGTTTTGTGTGCATGTTCATTCCATCAATCTCCACGTAACTCTTCTGCAAAAGAAATTCTTCAGCAAATTAACGGAGAGCCTATCGTCCCCCGTAATGCCGTCACAATCAACGTAAAAGAATTCGACGATCTCACTGCAAAATTTCATTATACAAACAAATTAGCGCTGAAAGTCCGCGAGTACATCACTCTTGATGGGCGTTTGTCAATCGTTGAAGAAAACAGCGACTTAACTCTCAGCGGCAGTGTTATCAATTTTCAAATTCAACCGCTTTCTTTCACAACCCAGGGAATTCCACTCAAAAAACGAATCCTTATTATCACCGAAGCAACTCTTATCGATGAAAAAAATAAGAAAATAATTTTTCAAAACCAACCGATTCAATCTTTTATTGAATATTCAGAACAAATTTCTCCAATTATGTCCGAAATAGAGGCTGTTGACCATACCATAGTTAAACTAGCAGAAAGAATTCAAGCTCAGACAATTCACGGCTGGCATACAAACCTCATGACTCCCGTTGAAAAGGGGAAATGATAATGTCTACTCAAAAACAATATACGGCTCGAGATTTTATCCAAACGCTGGAAAAAGGACTTTTTTCTAATCTTTTTCTTTTTTTGGGCGATGAAGAAGGCCTAAAGGAAAAATGCATTACAAAGATATATGAACTCCTCGAGAAGCAACACGGGAAGGACAATGTTGCCTTTTCCCGCTTTCATGCAGAATCGGGAGATTTGGATAAATTTAATGAATTTACTCTTTCGCCCTCAATGTTCACTCCTGCAAAATTAGCAATTCTAAGCGGTGCAGATTCCATCCAATCAACAAATGAGCATAAAAAAATATTTTCAGATATCCTTTCAAATATACCATCCTCTTCATTCATCCTCATCCTTGCCAACGGCTATACTGTTCCCAAAATCATACCGAAAGAACATCACAACAACATCATAACCGTCAAATTTTGGAGATTGTTTCAAAATGAAACTGAGAAATATCTCATACAGTCATTGAACAAAGCGAAGATTCAATACGATCATGATGCGCTGCGATTTCTCATCGCTCTTCTGGGCAACGACGTAAAAAAGATTGATGATGCTGTTGAAAAAATATCTTTTTCAGGAGTGGATAAAATTACCAAGGAGTTTTTAACTGATTTTATTGCCAGCGAAAGAGAATCTAATGTATTCGAATTCATTGATAGTGTGTTGCAAAAATCCGATCGCTCTTTTCCTCTTCTTCATTCACTTCTCCTTGATGGCGTATATGAACTTTCAATTCTTGCATTACTGACACGACAATTTGAGAATCTTATGCTTTATCATAAAGGCATTGACGCAGGGAAAGCACCCGCAGAAATGTTAAATAACCTGGGAATAAAAGAAAAACAACATTCAAAATTTATTGACAGTGCAGGAAAATTTTCGATCGTAATGATCGAAAAAATATTTTCATTCATCCATGAAACAGAAGCCAGCATAAAGGGAGGTGGCCAGTATAAATCTTTCTTATCAAACCCTCTGGTAGTGCTTACAGAAAAAATACTATTTTCAGCATAATATAATCCGGAAGGGACTTGCCCCTCCGGATTTTTTCTTTTACAGATTCGGCGCAATAGGAATATTGCTTGTTGTTTTCTTCTGCGGCTGACTTACTGTTTGTTCCTGCTTTACTGCGGGTGTGGGTATTTCTTTATGGTTTTTTTGTGCTCGTGGCACCGCCTTTTTTTCGTCTTCATTATTCGCATCAGATTTTTCTTCTGCAACAATTTCATTTGCTTCCCTGATGATTTCAACATTTGCTGAGCTTGTTTTCACCACATCTTTCAAAACATCTTTTATTTCAGCGATCTCACTTTTTTCTATTGCAACGGGCTGAATCTCTTTTTTCCTTTCAACGATTTCCTTCATAGCCTTTTTTTCGAGCACTACTGCGTAATTTTCTTCCACCACTTTCTCCGCCACATCAACAACACTTCCTTCACTGACAGGGCTGACACTAACTTTGCCCTTTACGACTAAAACTTTCGAACCCAATTCATCAGAAACCACTTTTAAGGTAGTTCCTCTCACCGCAGCAACTGATGTGGAGGTTTTTATCTCAAAGCTTGAATTTTTCCGCAATCGCGATATCGTTACAACGAGCTTCCCTTTTTGCATGTTCAAAGCAGCATTTTCATGCGTATCATTGGAAAAAAGCTTTTCGAGATTTACATTTGAATCTTCTCCTATCCTGATTATTCCTTTATCAAGAAAACTCAAATCAATAAAAGAAGACTTTCCAGTAATGATTGTATCGCTCTGCTGCAATATCATTCCCGGATTTGAAAAAACTTCTTTTCCTTGTGTAACGATTTTCACGTTACCAACAGATGTAACAACCGATATTATACGCATTTCTTCTTGTTTTTTCACACATCCGTACGCAAGCAAAAAGGAAACAACAAAAAGTGGACCCACAATCCTTTTCATATACTCCTCCTTTTTAGTTAAAACATCAATGTATTTCTTTAAAATACACAGTATTACGCAAAAAAGGGAAAAATATTTTTTTAACTTTTAATTTTATGCATCGTTTTAATAATTACATTATACGTAATATCATTTTCTTATTTTTGTTTACTATATACATAATATAGAAAAATGTCAATAAACACCATACATGCGTTCATGCTGTATATCACTATCACCCAATCAAAGGAATTCACAATCTTGTGAAAAATTCCGGCAATGTATCCGACAAAAACAAACCATAAAAAAATCACAGACTTGCCTGTAACCTGCTTCACCTTCAATGTACGGTAGATTGACATTGGCCAGGAAAGACCAAAGCAAATAATCATAATTGCTTCCAGCATAATAAATTCCTGCAACCTTTAAAATCAATAAAAACGGGGGGATGCATCCCCCCGTTTTTTACCTCAATTGCTAATTGCTGCTTAAATTTCATTAGTTTCCGAAACCGATGAGTTTCGCAATAACCGGCGAAAATTTGACAACCATTCCCGAGAACACCACTGCTACCATCGACATAAGTTTGATGAGGATGTTGAGCGAAGGTCCGGATGTATCCTTGAAAGGATCTCCGACCGTGTCACCAATAACACCTGCTTTATGCGCATCTGATCCTTTTCCGCCATAGTTTCCTTTTTCGATAAATTTCTTCGCGTTATCCCATGCGCCACCGGCGTTATTCAGGAAGCATGCCACCGAGAAACCGGCGGTAAGCGCACCAGCCAAAAGGCCCATTGTTCCTTCTACGCCTATGATGAGCCCTGTCACTAATGGAACAATTAATGCCAATAAAGCAGGAAGAATCATTTTTTTCTGTGCACCTTCGGTTGAAATCGAAACGCAACGCGCATAATCGGGTTTCTGTTCACCTTTAAGAATTCCAGGAAATTCCTTAAACTGACGACGTACTTCTTCAACCATCGCACCCGCAGCTTTTCCGACTGCTTTAATTGTAAGTGCACTGATAAGAAATGCCATCATCGCACCCAAAAAAAGACCACAGAGTACTTTCGGATTCATAATGCTGATGTCGTACGCGCGAACAAAATCTGCAAGACGTGCTTGAGAAATAAGCACCTTAGTCATATTCGCTGGTACATTCACCTGATCGCTCGAAACAAACGCGGTTGAACCAACCTGGAAGATACCGCCGGCTTTCATTGCATATTTTCCGATCCACAATTTCACTTCTTCGATGTATGCGGAAAGGAGCGCCATAGCAGTAAGTGCAGCAGAACCAATTGCAAATCCTTTTCCCGTTGCTGCAGTCGTGTTTCCAAGCATATCGAGCGCATCCGTTCGTGTGCGAACTTCTTTCCCAAGATGACTCATCTCCGCATTTCCACCAGCATTATCTGCAATCGGGCCGTATGCATCTGTAGCAAGCGTAATACCGAGAGTGGCGAGCATTCCAACCGCCGCAAAGCCAATGCCATACAGTCCATTCGATACCGCATCAGCATCACTACCGAAACCGCCGGCAACGCCAAAGGCAACCATAATACCAATTACAATGGTAACCACCGGAATTGCCGCTGAAAGCATCCCAACCGCAATACCGTCAAGAATACCGGTTGCAGGCCCCATGGTGTGCTGCTTTGCAATTCCCTGGGTTGGGGAATATTCATCTGCTGTGAAGTATTCAGTTGACTGACCAATGATAATGCCCGAAATGAGGCCGGCAATCGTCGCACCAAAAACCCCCCATGTAATCAGCTCAAAATATGCCATAAGCGCAAGAGCGATAATGAGAAGAATGGAACTTCCCCAAATTCCCTTATTGAGGGCGATAAGAAGTGTTTTCATGTTCGCATCTTCTTTCGTGCGAACAAAGAAAATACCAATAATTGAGAAAATAATACCAAGACCGGCAACGATCATAGGTGCGATAACCGCGTTAATGTTCGCTATCCCGGTGAGAGGAAGCGCCGCACCAAGCGCTGCAGTTGAAAGTATTGATCCACAATAGGATTCATAGAGATCAGCGCCCATTCCGGCAACATCACCCACGTTGTCCCCTACGTTATCCGCGATTGTCGCTGGATTTCTCGGGTCGTCTTCCGGAATTCCCGCTTCAACTTTACCGACCAAATCTGCTCCCACGTCGGCTGCTTTCGTATAAATACCGCCGCCTACCCTGGCAAAGAGCGCCTGAGTTGAAGCACCCATACCGAAGGTAATCATCGTGGTAGTAACTTCAACAAGTTTCGCATGCTTGAAAGCTTCCCCATTTATGATATTTGGATCAAATGCAGCACCTTCCGCAAGAAGCCCAATCTTCACGGCAAGGACATGACTCAGATCCCACACGTTGGTATCGTAGAGCCAGTTAAGAACCATATACCAGATGGAAATGTCCACCAGACCAAAGCCTACCACCACAAGGCCCATAACAGCACCAGAACGAAATGCAACCTGAAGACCACGATTCAACGAATTGCGCGCACCTGCAGCGGTCCTATTCGAGGCGCTGGTTGCAGTTTTCATACCAAGAAATCCACAAATGCCTGAGAAGAAACCACCTGTTAAAAATGCAAAGGGAACGAAAGGATTCTGAACTCCGATCCATGCGAGAAACGCAAGCAGGATCACGAGTACAATAAAAACCATCGTAACTACTTTATACTGTTGTCTGAGATACGCGTATGCACCCTCCTTCACGTGTTGCGCTATCTCCTTCATCGTATCGTTGCCTTCGTCCGCCTTCATCATTAATTTATAAAAAATGTATGCGAACAAAAAAGCGCACAACGATCCGATGGGTGCAATGTAAAAAAGTTTACTTTCCATTCGGACCACTCCTCACTGAATATTTTTTGGGGGCTGTAATAACACAAGCCCGCCGAATGACCCACGCAAACGCTGAAAACCCCCGAGATTTTTCGAGGGTTTTCGCCTCATCACTTCTCCATAGAATTATACACAAGCTCGGCAATATCAATAGTCTTCATGTTTTCAATACCGAGTTCATCAATTCCATCTGTCAACATAGTAAAGCAGAACGGGCACGCTGTGCAAATAATCTGTGCTCCAGATGCCTGCGCATCTTTCGTCCGGAATTGATTAATGCGCGTTCCCAAATGCTCCTCAATAAACATACGAGCTCCGCCCGCTCCACAGCAAAAACTTCGGCGATGATGACGGCTCATTTCCACATATTCTGTGCCAGGAACTGCCTTAATGATATTTCTGGGCTGTTCGTATATTTCATTATATCTTCCCAGAAAACATGAATCATGATACGTCACCTTTGCGTTTAGAGGCTCAATAAGTTTGATCTTTCCGGTCTTAATCAGATTGTTAATGATCTCGCTGTGATGATAGACTTCATAATTCGCCTCCAGCGGATTACCTTCTGCATCGACGCCTACTTTCGCAAATTCACGATATTCCTTTTTAATAACATTGTAATCATGGGGGCAGGTGCATACAATTCTTTTCACCCCGTATGACTTGAACGTACTTAAGTTCTGCGTCGCAAGGGCATGGAAAAGATACTCGTTTCCGCCGCGCAGTGCTGCGTCGCCCGAATCTGCTTCTTCTGCACCTAATATTCCAATTTTATACCCTGCTTTTTGCATGATTTTCACAAACGCAATAGCAATCTTCTGGGTCTTTTTATCATACGATGCAGGCGATCCTACAAAGTAGAGATAATCAACCTCGGGATCTTCAGCAAGAGTCTTAATCCCCAAATCAGCCGGTACCCAATCACCACGGTTCGCAAACGCAAAGCCATAAGGATTAAAATTTGTTTCAAGATTTGAAAATGTCGTCTGCAATTCTGGAGCAAGCGATGCTTCCATGAGCACTTTATATCGGCGCATCTCGTTGATTTTTGGCACATGCTCAATATTCACAGGGCATGCTTCCATACACGCAGCGCAGTTCGTACACGACCAGATTTCATCATCGAGCACATATTCCCCGATGAGCACTTTCGACTCTATGGCGGACAAATCAACCGATGCAGGATCTTCCGCTTTTTTCCTCGCTTCAAGTATTTTTGACACCCTCTCGTCCATCGCTGCTTTTGTATCGGTCTGGATTTTTTTCGGTGAAAGCGGTTTTTCGGTCAGATATGCCGGACAATTATCCTGGCATCGACCGCAGCGAGTGCACGCATCGCTGTCCATAAGCTTTTTCCAGGTGAAATGCTCGATCGTTCCTACTCCAAAGCTTTCAGCTGTTTCAAATTCTGATGGCGGAATGAGTGGCATCGTATACTTCGTAGCAGCATTTTCATTCTTCAAATTCATGTAGTACACGTTGAGAGCGGAAATAAGAATATGCCCGAGCTTATCGCTTGCGATTAGACCGATAAACACAAACGCACTTAATACATGAATCCACCAGCTCAAATAATGTGCCACTTTCATTGCCGGCTCACCCATCCAGTTGAGCACCAGCCCGGTGCCATATCCCACGAACGACCATACTTCAAATCGGGGGAATTTCGACAGCGCAATGCGAAGCCCTTCCGTGGTAAAACCTGAAATCACAATAAGTGCTATAAGCACCAGTGCAAAAGTATCTGTAGGTTTCGTATCGAGACGCGAAGGTTTTACTTTATACCGTCTCCAGATTGCCATCGCACAGCCAAGGATGACAATCAAACCGAAAATTTCTGCGAAAAACGACCAGTAGAGATAAAAATTACCAACAAGAAATTTAAAATGGAAGAAAAGCTCGGTAAAGTCATCCTGAATCATGATAATAAGCGTCACCACAAAAAGTCCGGCAAAACCGAAGAAAAATGCGGCGTGCATGAGACCCGCATAGGATTCGCGCAAAATCTTCAGTTGTAAAAAGACATATTTTATGACCGCCCATATACGCTTTTCAGGATAATCGGTTCGAAGCTCGCCTTTCCCCACCCGCCACATCCGCACACGTTGCATAAGCGTATAGGCAAGATAGCAAACAGCAATAATCAAAAACAGATAAATGCCCCATCGCATAAATCCATGCGGCCCACCGATGTTGAAGAAACTTTCTCTGGAGATATCGTTGATATTATAGGCATCAGTGTACAACTTGGCAATATTCACAACCTGACCTCCTCAAGTATAATGGTAGCTATTTAACAATCGTTGCCATAAATATGAACAGATCGATGAAGACGGCCCTGTTTTCTGCCATTAGCAAGCACAAGACGATATTGTCAACATTATTTTCCGGCAAGACGCTTACGCCAACTGTGAAATTGCATTCAAATATTTGTTTTCCGTCTATGGTATTCATCGTTTTTAGATATTAATGCTTGACAGCATCACCCCTGAGTCCGTCAGCATATGCACAAACCCATATTCAAAAACCTTAAAGAGCGTTTTCAATATGAATCAAGATTTAAAAACCAATGAAACGGCAGTTCCGGGAAAATCTTTTTATTTTAAAACAATTTCAAGAATATCATTAATCTTCTTCATCGGATTTTCCGTATTCCTCTTTTTTGCGACACTCATTTTAATATTTCTCACCAAACCCGAGGGCGAAGTCGAAGTTCCAAATGTCATCGGCAAACGCTATATCGAAATTAACAACACTTTGATTCGGAAAGAGTTTCGGCCGAGTATTTCTTTCAGGGATGTCTATGAAATCGAAAACGGAATCGTGCTTGAACAGCACCCCGATCCGGGGAGCATTGTATCCACCGGCAGTAAAATTCGTCTTTTTGTAAGCCGCAGCAATCTTTTCGTAGAAGTTCCAGATATTTCCGGCCTTGAATTGCCGTTTGCGCTCAACAAACTGAAAAATCAGCATATTCAGGAGCGCTCCATTTCACTTCCCGTAGGAGTAATATCCTACATGCCGTCGGACACCATCGCGGAAAATGTCGTCATCGATCAATCACCAAAACCCGGTGAAAAAATAACCCTCGAGCGAAAAGTCAATCTTTTAGTTTCCTCGGGAAAAACCGATGACAAAATGGAAATGCCGGATCTCACCGGCCAATCGATTGAACTGGGATTTTCGCTATTAGCCGCCAAAGGAACATACGTGCGTCAAAATATCGTCAATGCGTTAGACGTCGAGTTAAGCGGGCTAATCAGCTCTCAAACTCCTTTGAAAGGGTCAAAAATCAATAAAGGCGATACAATAACGCTTACAGTCAATTACTATAAAATGAATGAACATCCATACAGAGCTTACGAACTCATTAGCTATACAATTCCGAAAGACGAAAAAGCGGGTGTGTATGAAGCATTTGTTGAAGACTCTGTTTCAAAAAGGCTCAGCTTTTTAGCCCCAATGTCACCCGGTCAGACGATGTCCTTTGTTTTTCACCGTACCGGAAACGCAAGGGTAAATATTCTGTCAGAAAAACGATCAATCAAAGTGTTTAAATTTAATGTTGAATAAACCAGAAATTCAGATTTCCCCGTCGATTATCGCAACAGACCTGACCACGCTCGGTAGCGATGTTGCGAGCTTTGATCCCGCAATCATCGACCTTTTGCACATGGATGTGATGGACGGTCATTTTGTTCCGAATTTGACTTTCGGCCCTGGCTATATAAAAAAGCTCATGACGCACACCGAGATACCTTTAGACATTCATCTCATGATCGAGAATCCCGATGTCGCAATCGCACAATATCTTGAACTCAAACCCAGATATCTTACAATCCACTATGAAAGCACTCGCTTCCCCATTCGTTTGCTCTCGCTCATCAGAAGTACAAGCATCCTTGCTGGCATCTCTATAAATCCCGCAACACCGATTGCATCAATTAAAGACATTCTTCCCTATCTCGACCTTGTTCTCATCATGTCGGTTGATCCTGGATTCTACGGTCAAAAATTTTTGGATATTGCGCTTTCAAAAATCAAAGAGCTTAAAAATATTATCCATGCATTGAATCTCGAAAGACAAATTGTGATTCAGGTTGACGGAGGAATCACTGAAGAAAACATCGCTGAAGTTGTTAAATCGGGCGCGGAAATTATCGTTGCAGGCAATTCAGCTTTTTCTGGAGGAAACGTAAACGAAAATGTTTTAAAGTTGAAAAAGGCCGCCATTTCTTAATAATGTAAATTATTGTGCCCCGCACAATGACAATAATTCTTTTTTATTTATCTTCGTATTCTTATTTTTCTTACTCTGCGCTTCTCAATCTTAATTGCGCCTTCCGGATTGTACTTATCCTGCACATGCTCTATCGGATGAGTAAGAAGCATCTTTACCACCGCTTCAGCCTTGTTCAGCACATCGATAATTATGAGGTTTTCATCTTCAGTAAAATCCTGAAGGAGATATTCCTCTGTTTTTGCGGGATCCTTGGGAGAACCGACGCCGACCCTGACTTTTGCGAATCTATCGGATTTGAGTGCCTTGACCATCGATTCAATTCCAATATGTTTAAATTTTGAAAAAATATAATCGACGCGTATTTCACCCACAGGGAGAGTAGTATCCTCGATAATGCAGATAATATCCTTCACGTTGATGCGCAAAAAAGACGCAATGTAGAGCACCGACTCGCCTATTATATTTACGAAAGTCTGTGGCTTGAGCAGCACCACGTCCGTCTTATCGATTTTACCCCGGCCTATAAGCGATTTTTTCTTTTTAATTTTGACTTCGATATTCGCATTGTTGCCGATGATATCAACGACCTTAAAACCGATATTCTGTCGGTTATTCATATACTTCTCACCAGGATTTCCGAAGCCAACAATAAGTTTCAAATCTTATCATTCCTCCTTATTAAAAAATTTTACCCTCTACGTAACCCAATAGCTTCATTCCAATCGCTATATACTTATATACTATAGAAGGAAACCTCTAAGATCTGTCTTACGAGATGTTCTCTTACGGGCATCGTATTCTGGCAACACCGTTCTCTTTGATCTTGATTTTTCAGATGAAAGCGGTTTTTCAAGGTGCCCACGATATTGCAAAACTTCCCTTTACACTCACTTTCTTCATAAAAAAATTAAAAGGCAGTGCTTACTACTCCTCCTTTTTGGATTCCTCGGCCGCTTTCGGTTGTGCTTCCTCGACTACTGCCTCAACAGGCGTAGGTTCTTCTGCTTTATGAGGAGCAAGGATCGTGACAACCACTTTCTCCAGATCACCTAAAAATTTCAACGAACCCGAAGAAGGAATATCCTTAACATGAATGGAGTCTCCAATTTCAAGATTTGTTACATCGAGCGCAATTTTTTCTGGAATTTCAGCAGGTAAACATTCAATCTCAAGTTCTCTTTCAACAAGCTCAAGAATCCCACCCTGACGCACTCCTTTTGGTGTTCCGATAATCTCCACCGCTACGCGTGTATGTATTTTTTCACCCTCGGTAATTTTAAATAGATCTAAATGAATCACCTCATCAGTTACAGGATTAATCTGATAATCTTTGACAAACACTTGATGTTTTGACTTTGATTGATTGTCGATAACATTCACATCAAAAAGAACGCTTTCCGAAACATGTCCTTTAAACACTTTGAAAAAATCTTTTTGCAATATCTGCAAATTTTCTGTTTTCCCGTGCGAATACATAACTGCTGGAATATATCCCTTCATTCTCAAGCGGTTATTTGCATTTTTTCCAAATTCTTTTCTGATTTCTGCGTTTACCAATTGTTTTTGCATTTTTTTACTCCGTTTAATAATAATATCCGTCGTATGATCATATGACGGTACATTTCTTTCTCTATACAAAAAGAGAACTCACAGATTCTCCCCCATGAATTCTTTTTATTGCCTCTCCAAAAAGAGATGCAACGGAAAGGATGGTCATATTTTCGAGCCTTTTTTTCGATGGAATATTAATGGTATTCGTAAATATGATTTCTTTAAATCCCGCATCTTTCAATCTTTCATTCGCATTATCGGAAAGGACCGCATGCGTCGCTACACAATACACATCCCTTGCTCCGCTCTCTTTAAGCGCTTTTGCGGCATGTGAAATTGAGCCCGCAGTATCAACCATGTCGTCAACGATAATACAATCCTTGCCCTTAACATCGCCAATAACATGCATTACTTCCGATACATTTGGTTTTGGCCTTCTTTTATCGATAATCGCAAGGCCGGCGTCGAGCTTCTTACCGTAAAACCTTGCCCGCACCACACCGCCCGTATCGGGCGATACCACCACCGGATCTTTGAAATCGTGTTTTTTGAGATGCTGAATTACGATCGGTGCTGCAAGAAGATTGTCCACAGGAACATCAAAAAAACCCTGAATTTGATCCGAATGCAGTTCCATCGTGAGCATACGATTGATGTTCACCGCTTTTAAAAGATTCGCTACAACCTTCGCGGAGATGGGCACTCGGGGCTCAACTTTTCTATCCTGGCGGGCGTATCCGAAATAAGGAATCACCGCTGTGATTCTTTTGGCCGATGCTCTGAACGCGGCATCAATCAAGAGGAGCAATTCCATAATATTATCATTTGCCGGATTTGAGGTTGGCTGTATGATGAACAAATCCACACCCCGTACATTCTCGCAAATCTTCACAGAAAACTCATTGTCTTTGAATCGAATCAGCTCTACATCTGACAATCCTACACCAATGTAATCTGCAATTTCCTTTGCCAGAGAATGATTTGCCGATCCGGAAAATAATTTTAATTTTTCTTCCATAAGCTATACAAAACCACCATTAAATTTTCGCCTGTGCCACCTGTCCTTTAATCTGCGACTCTATTCTCTGTAGTTCTTCTCGAGAATTTATACCCGCTCCCTCTAAGGCATTTTCAAGCAAGAGCGCCTTAACAATAAAACCTTTTTTTCGGATATATTGGATAACATCCGGAAGATAATATTCTTTCTGTGCATTATCTGTACCAACAGTTGCAAGACCTTCAAATAGAAGCTTTGCGTCGAAATAATATGTTCCCGTGTTCACTTCCGTAATCTTCTTTTCCTCGTCACTTGCATCCTTCTCTTCGATGATGCGCGCAATATAACCCTTTTCATCTTTGATAATTCGCCCATATCCATAAGGATTATCAAGCCGCATGGTTACAACAATTGCTTTCACACGCTCTTCTGCACCTTCACGCACAAGGATTCGAAATGTTTCCGGTTTCATCAGCGGCACATCTCCGCAGGCAATGATAACCCCCCCATCAAAACCTTTTAACGCACCTTCCGTCTGCATGACTGCATGACCTGTACCGAGTTGCTCTCTTTGCCAGACAGTTTTCACACACGATCCGATAGCCTCTTCAACCATTTCGCCGCGATAACCCACCACCACAATAATATCTTCAATTCCTGCCAGTTTGAGATTGTCAACGACATGCATCACCAGCGGCTTTCCCGCAAGCTGGTGAAGGACTTTGGGAATATCGGATTTCATCCTCACTCCTTTTCCCGCCGCCAAAATCAGTCCTTTCACTTTATGAGCACCACACATAATAACCATTTTCCCTATAGTATGATCTGAGGCGCAAGGATTCGAACCTTGGAATGCCGGAACCAAAATCCGGTGCCTTACCACTTGGCTACGCCTCAATAAAAACGTCTAAGCGTTTATACAATTTGTGCACCTATAACCTGAATCTCTTGTGCATGAAACCATTTCTCCGCCTTTCTCATCGCATCATAGTCTTTGAAAATTCCCACAATGCTCGACCCAGAACCTGTCATCGCAGCATAATCGGCACCACGGCTTTTCAATTGCATCTTGTAGGATTGCAGTTCTGGATACATGTGAAATGCAAATTCTTCAAAATCGTTTTTCAGCACATCCTTAAAAATCCCAATATCCCCTTTAATGAATCCTTCCTTAAACAATTTCTTTTTATTTTCAATTTCAATAGAGGAATACGTGCCTCTCGTATTTCTGCCAAGTGCTTCATACGCCTTCCGGGTACTTATGTGCAGGTTCTTGTGCACAATCAACACCCAATACTGGAGAATTCCTTCGAGCTGCACCACAATCTCGCCAATCCCCTCACAAAGCGCATATCCACCAACAAGGCAGTATGGAACATCAGCGCCAATAGTCGATGCCAGCTTCATTAACTCATCATCGCTGAAATAGTGCAAATGAGAATTTATAAGCCGAAGCGTCGCCGCTGCATCGCTGCTTCCGCCTCCAAGACCCGCACCCGCAGGAATATTTTTCTGAACACCAATTACCACAGAGCCTCCGATGCCCGCTTTTGCAAAATACGCCTTTATAGCCCTTGCAATAAGATTTTCGTGCAGCGGGACCGTAGACATCAGCCATTCATGCGTGCCGCCTTTCGGAAGGATACGGATATTTACAATATCATTTCCCCGATTGTTTTCCAGTTCTTCCAGTTGTAAAAGATCACATTCATCCGCTGAGACCATCAGGCTGAAAATATTATGATAACCGTCGTCTCGCTTATTGAGAACTTCAAGGTGTAAATTAATCTTCGCACATGCAGTTTCAGTAAACTCCAAACGCCGCTCCAAAAATACGTACTAATTTCGCTATAACGGTTCCTTTTAAAAAAGCCATTACACCGAGACTCTCTCACCGACAAAACACATGTGCACCTCAAAAGAATCTGATTCTATCGACGGTCCTGCAATCTGTCGCAAAGAAAAGACTTCACGCGCTGGTTCCGGTAGATGAAAAATGAGAATGCCAAAACTACAAAAGAAGCGTTATTTTGTCAAGGAAGAAATACTACAAGACTACCAGACATGGCAGGTAGCATATGGAGATTATTTCGGTGGCATAG
Organism: Leptospira biflexa; assembly: GCA_020721925.1. Lineage (GTDB taxonomy): Bacteria > Spirochaetota > UBA4802 > UBA4802 > JAGODF01 > DYLV01. The sequence continues at coordinate 14,087 of DYLV01000013.1, read as the reverse complement.
CATGAAATATAGTCGTATTTTGTTTCTGAGTATATGTTATTATTTTATCTTCAATTATTCATCCGTTATCTTTATTTTTTCCACTTTGTCCGTTAACGTATCCAAAATCGCCACAGTGCATTCTTCTTCGCTGTACAAGGTTCCAGGATTTATGATACGCGTATTGCTCGATACGTAATTCTCAAAAAAATGTGTATGCCCTTTAATAATGTAATGATATTTCCCGGATGAGACAGCTTTTCGAAACAAGGGAACATCATTACCGTGCAGTACGAAAATCTTTTTCCCGCCAACATCAAGTTCACAGGATTCCCCCACCATGCCGCATCCCATTTCTTCCGCATGCATATTAATCATCTCTACATCGATGTCGCTGTTACCTAAAACGAAAGCACATTTCAATGGTGAGAAAAGATCCATGATCTTTGGCGAGGTAAGGTCCCCTGCGTGAATAACCAACTCAACTCCTTTTTCCCGGAAAATTTCAACCGCCTTTTTTGTGAGTGCGATATTATTATGTGTATCTGCGATTAGTCCTATTTTCATTTCCGGCCTTGTAAATTATGGGCATCTTAAAAATCGTTTGTTCACTCTATTCTAAGTGGGAAAACGGCATTTAATCCAGAGTTTTATTCCCAAAAGGTACCATCAAATTGTTTTTGCTCAATAATCACATATAATATATCACACATTATTTAGAAATCCAATTCAACTCAGCCTTGCACCATTGGGGATGGCAGGATTTACCTCAATTAAAATCGGAGGATCGTTCTTCTCCTTCTTCGCAGCAAGAAGCATCCCATTCGAAGTACGCTTAAAAAGTACTGCAGGTTTTAAGTTTGCCACCAGTAAAATCTTCTTCCCCACCAGATACTCAGGTGAATAGTATTTTGCAAGGCCCGCCACAATAGTGCGCCTGTCAATCCCTGCATCAACTTTTAGTTCAAGCAGCTTATCCGATCCTTCTATCGTCTGCGCTTCGAGGATTTCTGCAATGCGTATGTCCACTCTGGAGAATTCCATAATATCTACAAGCCCTTCTTCCTGTACTGAATTCTTCTTTTCTGCATTTTTTTCCATAACTTCTATTTCCTCCTTTTCCAAGCGGGGGAAGAGAATACCAACATCCTGGATTCGATTACCAGCTTTTAGCGAACGCAATGTCGCTAAGTTCTCATTAAACCCGATTCCATTCATTCCAAGCGCATCCATGACCTTTGCCGAGGCTTTGCGTAAAATAGGTGAGAGGAGCACCATCACCGCATAGCACGATTCAAGGAGATTGCGGATAGCGCATCCCAGTGCATCTTTCTTCCCCTCCCTGGCCAATACCCACGGTTTTGTTTCGTCGATATATTTATTGAGATAACGAATAAATTCCCAGAGATGCTCAAGCCCCGTGTTGAATCGATATGCCATCACATTTTTTCTATATTCATCCATTGCTTCTGAAAACTTTTGCTGAAGAGCCAAAAGACCCACAGAATCACCATTCCCTTCCGGAATTTCTCCATTGAAAAATTTTTCAGCCATATTGAAACTTCTCTTCACCAAATTGCCCAGATCATTCGCCAGATCGTAATTCACCCTGTTGATGACCGATGCTTCAGAAAAACGCGCATCCAATCCGAAGGTCATCTCCCGGAGGAAAAAATATCGAATCTGATCATCCCCATATTTTTGTATCAGATCCATGGGGCGCACCACATTGCCAAGGCTTTTCGACATTTTTAAATCTTCCATATTCCAGTAGCCGTGGACGTTAAGATGTTTGTACGGCTGAATTCCTGCAGCTTTTAGCATGGTGGGCCAGAAAATGCCGTGTGGCTTCACAATATCTTTTGCGATGATGTGCTGAGACTGTGGCCAGTATTTATTGAACCGTTCACCTTCGGGATACCCAAGCGCGCTGATGTAATTGATGAGCGCATCAAACCACACGTAGGTAACATAGTTTTCATCAAACGGAAGCGGAATGCCCCACTGCAGCCTTTTTTTCGGCCTCGAGATACAGAGGTCTTCAAGCGCCTCGCCCTCAAGCATTGATAGCACTTCGTTCTTGTATCGCTCAGGACGAATGAAATCAGGATTATTTTTAATATGATCGATCAACCATCCCTGGTACTTGCTCATCTTGAAAAAATAATTTTGTTCTTCAATATAATCCAGTTTTTTATCATGGTCGGGGCATTTCCCGTTCACCATCTCCTTTTCAGTGAAATAGCGCTCACAACCGAAGCAATAATACCCTCCATAGCTTCCGAAATAAATGTCGCCCGCATCATACACCTTCTGTAAAACCATTTGCACTACTTTTTTATGCCGCTCTTCGGTTGTCCTGATGAAATCATCAAACTGAAGATCCATATCACTCCAGACCGATTTGAAGATACCGCTGATTTTGTCCGTATATGCTTGAGGGGAAGTTTGTGACTGCGCTGCCGCCTTTGCGATTTTATCGCCGTGCTCATCGGTGCCGGTTAAAAAAAATGCATCATATCCAAGCATCCTGTAAAATCGCTTTAAAAAATCAGCAAGGATTGTAGTGTAAGCATGCCCAATATGCGGTTCAGAATTTACATAGTAAATCGGCGTGGTGACATAAAAAATCTTTCCCATTTTTACCCTCGGATTTCTATTCGCATTTATTCTTCAGACGCGGTATGCAAAAGCCTCTGCGCAACTCTCTGAGAAACTATAAATTTCTTCTCTTCGCGTATCACATCGTTGCCCGATATTTCCATGGTGATATCCTGAAATTTCAGCATGATTTTGTTTCTAAGGGGCTCCACCGTTTCAACAATAAAAATCTTCCCTTCCACCTCTATTTGAGATCCGGGAGTAGGATAATTCATAAATAATTCTCTATAGACATCATACTCATGACTGAGACAACACAGAAGCCTTCCGCACATTCCGGATATTTTCAATGAATTGAGATTAAGATTCTGCTCCTTAGCCATTTTGATAGAAACAGGCTCAAACCCATCCTTCATGTGTCCACAGCAAAGATGCCTTCCACAATGGCCGTATCCGCCTATAAGCTTCGCTTCGTCGCGAACGCCGATTTGGCGCATTTCAATCCTTGTTCGAAACACGGAAGCGAGATCGCGCACAAGCTCTCTGAAATCAACGCGGTTTTCTGCAACAAAGTAAAAAATTATTTTCGATCTGTCAAAAAGGCATTTTACCAATACAAGCTTCATTTCAAGCTTCTTTTCTTTTGCCTTTTTTTTACACACATCAAACGCCTTCGCTTCAAGCGTTTCAAACTCCGGCAGTTGCTTTACATCAGCCGGTCCGGCAAGGCGTAGCATCTTCCCGATAACATTTTTCTTTTCAGTATTCCCTTTATAGCAAAGCGTGCCAATATCAACCCCATGCTCTGTTTCAAAAATACATAGAGAACCTCTCTTAATAAAGAGATGGTTCAAATCGACAACACATATTTGATTGCTTTTACGCAATTTCACCTGAACTGTTTCACTCATTGTAATCACTACCCATTATTAAATTTGCTCCGATACAGTTTTCTCATAGAGAAGTCCGCGGAGCGCACTGACTATATTAATATTCCTCTTGAGTTCCATTCTTACCTGGATTATAGTCTTAATAACCGCCAATGTTGTGTCAACGCGCTCAAACAGAATTTCTCCGAAATAATCCCCTATTATCCCTTTAATCCCACCGGTCAATAGAACACTTTTCATATTCTTACGGTAGATATTTAAAAGTATATCAAGCAGTTTTTCCGCGCCTATTTTTTTTTCAATACGCGAAATATGTTCCATCGCGGAAAAACCGGTGTTTATTTGCTCTTTTATATCGGCCATCGCGTTTTTAATGTCTTCAAGAGCTCCTTCATCTCGAAGTAAAACAGCATTCGCCATCGAACCACCTGCGGCTTGCGCAATCAGTGGAAGTTCCGACGCTTGTGAAGCCATCGTTTCAATAGCTTGAAGTACCTCTTCGTCATGCAGGAAATCAAATTTAAGAGTGAAACATCTTGAAATGATCGTAGGAAGAACAGTCGCAACGCTTCCGGCTATTAAAAAAATATAAGTACCCTTCGAAGGCTCTTCAATCGTTTTCAGGAGCGCATTTTGTGCTTCTGGCCTCATTCTGTCAATTCCATCAACAAGGGCAGTAGTAATACCGCTCAACGATTTCATTGAAAGCCTTTCAATAAGCCATCGAACGGTTCCCGGCTCTCCGCTCCCTTCCTTGCCGATCGGAATGATCCCGTTTTCATTAGGATGTATCGATACGCTATCCGGATGCAATCCTTCTTCAATGCGCAGACAATCTGAACAAGACAAACAAGGGGGATTGGGGAAGCCGCAGTGCAAATACATAGCCATGCGCACTGCCATCTTCCACTTGCCTATACCCTCCGGACCAGCGAAAAGAATTGTCGAAGGGAGAATCTTTTTTTCAAGCAAGACGGACAATTTTCGTTTCTGGATCGCATGTCCAATTATATCTTTAAAAATGTCATTCACGGTTCAATATGCTGATGTGATCTAAAATTCCACTCGGGATTCATCCTATAGCTAATTACAAAAATCCTGTTTCAATATAATAAATCAAGAATCATTCCTCGTATTTCATCAATCTCTTTTAATAAATTAAATGCAGAAGCTCCTGTAATATTTCGTTGTATTTCCTCAATTTTTTCATTAATCTTCTGAACAATGAGGAAATCGGACCTGTCTGAACGTCCTCTTCTCATTACAGTTGTACGGTAACCTTCGTCCATGGCCAGTTTGAGAATATGCTGCACCAGTGCTTTATATTTCGCAAGTTCAAATAAATCCTGTTTTTCCACAAATTGCTTTTCCTGATCCTTTAAATCCTCCATCAATTCTTCAAAACTTCCCTCGATTTTAAATCGTATATTGCTTTCAAGCGAAGAAGAAAATGTCTCCCGGCTTGAAGAGACACCCTGTGTTCTTTTTTTGCCTTTAATTTTGGTTTTTTCCTCCCTTTTCGGAGAGGTCGAATATATTTCTATCATGAGTTATCCCATCACTCGCCGGATTTTTTATTGATCACGCAATTGCCTTCAAAAATTACCCCATCTTCCATCACCAGGCTCGGGGTTATGATATTTCCCACCACATGCCCGGTCGAAAGCATGGTAACCTTTTCCCCTGCGAATATGTTCCCTTTCACATAACCGCCTACTACCACCACCCTCGCTTTAATATCAGTGATGGCTTCGCCTGTCTTTCCTATGAGCACTTTTCCTTCAGTTTGTATACTGCCCTTAAATTTGCCATCAATTCGTAAAAGGCCGTTTATATTGAATTCGCCTTTAAATTCCGAGCCTTCGCCTATGATGCTGTTGATAATATTGTCTTCCATCAGCTGGTTATCGATTTTCGCCATTATTGTTCCTTGCCTATTATTGATAAGAAAAATCCTCAGTAGAAAGTGCATCCTTCAATACAATCGCGTCAAGAAATATTCAATATCTGTTTATGTCTTATTCCGCAAGAAAATGACCGGCGACATGAAATTTTTCATTTTGAATTCAAATAATCATGAGAATACGCTTTTAAAGAGACATAATAAAAATAAAAAAACAAAAAGTCACCAAAAAAGTATTGTCAAAAAATATAATATATGATGAAAATATATTAGATTTAACTGAAGATAAAAAAAAAGGGGATGTGTTATCCCCTTTAAGAGTTGGATTTTGGAGGTTCGTCAAAAAATAGGAGGACACCTGCGAGCCATAAAATGTAATATTGGTTTTTTTGTCAACATTTTTATTAAATTTTTCCTTCTTCCATTATCATTTAATACTAATAGAATTAGTACCGCATATTTGAAATTTTTCAAAAATTTTTTCAGAATCACATGCTGAAATTTCAGAAAATTTAATTTCACTTTCTGTTGAGGCAAGGATATGCGACGATCTTCTTATAATTTCACTATTATAGAACTAATTTCTGTATTGCTATTGACCATTACAGTCAGCTTTTTGCCATGAAACAAGATAAGTTGCAAAATATTGATACTATTCCAGTTCCCGATTGCCTGCATGATCCTTTCGCTTTCGAGGAAATTCTTGCACTTCAGAATACGATTTTTTCATCTCAAAAGGGAGTTCTCGATTTATCTTCACTTTCATTTATTGAACCGTATTCCATGCTCGGGCTTCTGCTTCTTGGAAGAAACTACATGAGAAATATTGGCTCCAAAATCACACTACGAAACATTCCCCTTTCTATTCACCAATATCTCTATAGAATGGATTTTCTAAAGCAGGACATATTTTCCGTGCCGGAAGATCTCAGCGAACAATACTTTTTAAAAAGAAGCCCCATGAGTAAAAACTTGGTTGAGATTTCGGCAATCCCAAACAAAGAGCGAGAGAGTATAAAAGCCATCTCCTCAGCAATCTCAGTGTTTCGCACACGTGCGAATCATATCATGAAACACTGGCTGAGCGATACCATTGTCGATTATTTTGTGACGGTAATATCTGAAATATGCCAAAACATCTATGAGCACAGCCTTGATTCAGGCTACCTCGCCATGCAATCATATACATATGCAAATCAAAAAATCGTCCGACTGGCAGTATGCGATTCAGGAATAGGCATACGCGGAAGCTTTTCTCAATCAAACATACAATACGAATCTCCCGCGCATCTCATAAAACTTGCTCTCACCACCACCATTTCAAGCAAACGAGAATTTGGTTATGGTCTCAATCAGGTGAATTCTATAATTGAAAAACTTGGCGGCTCGATTTTCATACGTTCAGATAATGCAGCTGTTTCTATTCTCTACAACGCGAAGAGGAAAAGCAGCGCACATTCTTTCTTGAAAAACGATCTCCCGCCATTTCCTGGAACCCACATATCAATATCGTTAACATCATGATGAACCGAACACGAACATTTTTTCCGTTTTTAAAGAAGAAATATTCCGACATATATTACACAAACGCATAAATTAATAATTACCATTACACAATGGTCATCGCAATTCAAAAATTTGCGCGCGATATGAAGCTTTCGATACCAGACCTGATTACAAGGCCTGTGGGAAGAGAGCTGTACATTCGCATCGCAAAAAAGTTTACTGATATTCACGATGGAGAAGTTGTTGTCATCGACTTCAAAGGGTATAAAGTACTTGATCCTTCATTTATCGATGAATTCATCATTCGGCTCCTTGAACGGTCGAGAAATGAACATCCTCGCTTTCATATTAAATTATCGGGCATATCGGAAACCGCCATCCACAATATTCTCCATGTGATGAAATCGTACAGGGTCGTGAAAGGCAAACGATTCGCCGTCGCAACGGATAGACTCATAAATAAGCACAATATCATCGGTGAATTAACTGCGGAAGAAATAGACATCATACGATTTTTATCGATAAACCAGGGAACAACCTCGGCCGAAATTTCCCTTTTTCTCGAAACTGGCATCGAAGAAACAAACGCTCTTCTTGAGGAGATGTATGCAATGGGAATAATTCGAAAACAAAATGTGCATTCAAATACTTTTTATTGTACCATTTAGCAGGTCAGTTAGGTGCTGAATGATCTAATCGAAACGACAATAATGTATTGAACAAGGCCAAAATTATTCCAATTCACTTAAAAATTGAAAAAATCATACTTGATAAAAATTTCAATTATTGCATATGCTGACGTGTTTTTATGCAATATTACTGATTTAAAAAATCCCTCTATGATCAGAGCTTTGAACAAAAAACACGTCGATTCAAATAAAGCAGAGGATGATTCACTCTTCGGCCTTCTTGCATCCTATAAAATATTTAATACTTATTTCAAATTGCTCATCTCACCCGCAAACGACCGCATCGTCCTGATTGCGGCTGAAAATCCGAAAAATTGGAATACCGTTTCAAAAGAAAGATATAAAGACTATGCTCCCGTGCGGCGCCTCGAGATCGGAACAAATAAACTCTTTGTTAAATATCTCACTCCGCAGCACCTCATTCTATATTTCGGATCAATTTTAGGATCCAAACTACCCACAAACAAAGTCATAATCATCAACAATCTCGATAACGATGGTTTCTTTATCCTGGAAACCTCGTCAAAATACAAACAGCTCATTTTTCAGAGTATAAGGAAACTTATTAATCTATCTCCGCAAAAGAAATACGAAATCATAGAAAAATACATCGCCGAGGCTTCAAAGAGGTAATCATGCCCGAAAACAACCAATTTGATTCGTTGAGTGAAAAGACGAAAAACATCAACATCGCATTAAAATACACCAATGGCGATATGGAAAAAGCCAGAAAAATGGTCAACGGTCAGTTGAACGATGTTGTCGTCACGAAAGGGCGCTTTTCGGTGGGGAACCACACCTTCGGCATTTTTCTTTTTTTCTACAACAGGGAAAACCAGTATATTATGAACATCAACGCGCTTCTTTCAAAAAGCAAGACGCTTCATGATAAAATTTCAATAAACGACAACTGGAAATTTTTCTACAGCAAATTCAAGGATTTCGTCAATCTTGAAAGTCCTCCAGAAACAAATTCCATCACATCATATGACTTTACGCGCCATTTGCTCGATTCCCTCAAAGGATACGAAATATACGATTATATCGCTGAAGCCAACATTGAACTTTCCACAGATGCGCTTATCGAAATGATTTCCAAACTTTTCAATCGCGAGGAAGTACACTGCCAGCTCGACTTTGAACAGACCAGTTCCCTTATCCTTGAAATGTCGGAAATCCCCGTAGAGACACCTCCATCCGCCAAAGAACACGCAGAGGGAACTGGCCCCACTGCTGAGGAAAAAATAATGGCAAAAATTGAAAGCGAAGCCGCGCATGTCATTGACGGAAGGGTGATCGTCGCGCCGGTCAAGGGAAAGTATATTAAAGATATTCAGCCAGGAGATAAAATAAAAGTTCTTTTTACCAACGAAGAGGATTCAATAGCGGTAAAAGTCGCCTCCGCACAAAAAGCCATCACAGATGAAGGAGAAATGCTTCCAGTAAAAGCCCGCATAAAAGCAAAAATCCCCCTTCAGGAAGGCGGATTTATGCTCTACGGAGTCGTTGCAAAAAACATCCTGGCAAGGATCGTCGAAGAAGAAAATGTCAAAATTGAAATGGATATTCCGCAACAAGCCCCCGCTTCTGAGAATACAAATAACCCTTTTCTCCTTTATGTTGCCTTTGGTTCAGGGATTCTGTTGATTATCCTTATATTGATAATCTTACTGATAAAAACCTGAAACTTATTATTGAATGCCGTATTTTTTTATTTTCGCTTTCAATGTGTTTCGTGCAATATCCAGAACCCTGCTTGTTTTTTGAAGATTCCAATTCGTCAACTCGAGAGTTTTCTTGATGTGCTCTTTCTCGACTTTTTCAACAACGTTATCCAGCGTTTCATAGTTTTCCGGAAGTTTAATCGATTTTTTCCTTCCTCTTGTCTGGGTATTCATAACCACGCTCCTTACCTGTTGATTAAAATTCTCCTATTTATTGCTTTCCACTCGATATATCTATCTTACTTTCTTATTGATTATGAACAGATTATATCATTATCCGTTCAAACCATTTCGATTTATTTATTCCTGTCATTCTCCATTGCATACTTCATGTCAAATATTTTTATGCATTTTATATAAAATTTATGATCAATCATTTATCCTGAAACGCTTACTCAGCACATTGATTATGTGTGGTGTGTCTGTGCCTCCACCTAATTCAATCCTCATCACAAAAATATGAAAAAAAGAACAGTACCTCTTGACAGGTTCATTAATCATCGTACAATATAGCATATGAATTTATTAACACAAAAAAAATTCCCCATTTTTTTTCTATTTTTAGTCATTCTCAGCACCGTACAATTCTCATTTGCCCAGCTTCAAGGATGGGTGCTGACCAAAGACCGAGAAGGCAATAGGTATTATATCGACTCGAAGGGCAAAATATGGACTTCTGGAAAGCCAGAGTATAAATACAAAGCGGTATCTTTTGACGGCATACACTTTTATCTCAATCATGGCCTGCAATTGATACATAACCACTATCTCGCCGAGGGGATAAACATATTGCATGCCATCCTGGCACTCCCTCCAAAAAATCAGCAAATCTATTCTGCGCAGGCATCCGCATCAAAGGAAGTGCAGAGACTTAAAAAGCGAGAGGGGCCGCGATATATAAAGCATGTGGAGAAATATCCGCTTCTCTTATATCGTATCGATAAAGCTCTCTACATCCAGAATCAGGTAGTACCCTACGTCGTCAAGATGGAAGTACAGCCATCTATCCTTCACGCCTCTCAGAGAAAAAAATACAATTACGAATACCAGGGTATCCTTGCGGGTCTGTCCTTCAGTGAGAGTTCATCAGGAAACAACACCTCATTCGACGCGCTTCTTTCAATCGACAGTGAACAATTTAAATCCGCTTTGTCTTCAATCGACGAGCTCGTGCTTCACTGGAATATTTTAACCGGTAACGACGCTTTTGAACGAAAACTGCTTCAAAAAGGGAGAAATAGAGTGATCAATGAAATCAATCACACCGGGCATCCTCCTTTTTCCGGATACGAAGGATATTTCATCAACCAAAACTGCGGCCATATTGTTCGAATTGTTTTCAGCGGTTCACTCTCAGAAAAAAAGAGAGAGAAGCTTTTAAATATTTTGAAAGAAATAAAAGTGTGATTTTTAACGCTTTACGATTTCGGCTTTTTCAAACCAGCTCTTTTTTCGATAATTTCGTAAAATTTTCATTCCCCCCTCAGCATCGGTCAGTGATTTGTATGGCCCTACAAATAATTTATGCCTTTGATTTTTTTGCGAAATGACTATCGTGTGCCCGTTATTTGACAGAAACTGAGACACCTCTTTCGATTCTTTTATGTTGAAATCCCTTCCGATTCGAATCACAAAAGGATATTCATTCTTTGGAAAAACCGCTTTCGCATCGCTTCGCTCGCCACGCTCTCCCTGCTTCATAATAGCGGTCACTCTACTGCGCATGTGCGATAAAACCCCGGCTGTTTGATTATCAACAATCGCAGTTTGAGAGCCGGATGCAAACTTCAACCCCATTACAAGGCCAATCGTAAAAGAAATAATGCACAGTGCAATGATAAGAGAAAGCATCCTCGAAGCGCGTTTATTATTTTTATATGCTTCTTTGCGATACATTGCTTCAAGACGGGCGACATTGTCGGCATCTTGAAGAATCGCCGAATTATTCAGCACTCTTGCTTCTTTCCCAGAGTAAACATCAATATTCTGCATATGTATTTCCCCGATAACGAATCATGAGAGAGGTAAGCAGGCTCTTTCATTTATAATCGTCGATATTCAAAGAAAAAATTAGAAATTTTGTTATTAATACAATGAAAAGAAAAGATCGAACTATGTCTTTTTGAAGCTTACTGGAATGATGTACAAATGTGATATGAAAAAAATTATATATGTTCAATCACGTATGAAAATTCACACAATATTAATTTTTTTCATGCTTTTTGTTTTTTTAACGATGAGGATTCAACAAGTTTTCTCAATAATTTTATTTCCCCGCTCTTCAATTCCCGATACGAACCCGAAGTAAGGCTTCCAAGCTTAAGGGGGCCAAATGCAATTCTTTTTAATTTTTTCACTTTGTACGAAAATTTACTGAAAGAAATTCTGATTTGCCTCTTTTTCCCTTCCCTGATTTTCAAAAGCACTCGTGTGCCCGCTTCATTAATTCTCGCAATTTTAGCAGCGCCTGTCCTTTTCCCTTCAATCACCACACCTTTTTCAATGTGCCTTCTTGACGAATCGTCAAGCGTACGATCAAGTTCAACGAAGTACTCTCTTTCAACCTGAAACTTCGGATGAGTAAGCACATAGGCAACATCACCGTCATTTGTCAAAAGAAGAAGGCCTTCGGTATCCTTATCTAAACGGCCAACCGGTACCACGCCTGCCTTACCGTATCGCTCCGGAATCAGTTCCATCACATGCTTTCTGCCACGCTCATCGCTAACGGTGGTGATATAGCCCTTGGGTTTATTCAGCAGAAGGTAATGATATTTTGTTATGATAATCCTGCGATTTCGAAATTCCACCACATCGCTATCCGGATCTATCATTGTGGAAAGATCGCGCACAATCTGTCCGTTTACGCGAATAAGCCCGCCGAGCACAAATTCCTCCACTTTTCTTCTGGCTCCAATGCCGGCATGGGAAAGGAACCGGTTAATCCGCATGATCCCCCTCTTTCGGTGCTTCTGGATTATCCTTTTTTTCTTCGTCGAGTTTTCCGGAAGTTTTCTGGAATTTAATTGAATCCTTTTCTGTCTCCTTTTCCAAATAAAACATTGTGCCGCGCTGTACGATGTTTAAATTTGTTTTAAACGTGGTCCCGTTTGTGAATACGATCTCATTGTCCTTAAAATTGACATTGTAATCGCCGGTTATCGGTTGTCCTCCTTTAAGATACGATTTGTATTTTCCGTCGGGGAAAATTTCAAGCGCGTGGTTGGTAAAGTCACCCCGCTTATCCACACTCCACCACCTGCCAGAAATCATTTTCATCACTCGTTCCGATTCTTTTTCCCAGAAGGAAGAAACATAACTATCGATGTGCGATTTACTTTCGTTTGTGAAAAATTGAATATTTTTACCCCACACCCAGCCAGTAATGCCATTGGGCGCTTTCACTTTATACCAATAGCCGCGAACTCCGCCAACCGTTCCCTGTTCTTTGGATTTATCCAGCACCTCGACAATTTCAGCTCGCTTTAAAAGCGCAATCCTTGCCGAATAGATAATCGGATCGATGCGCATCAACGCATTTTCCCGCACGACCACACCGACCACTTTATCTCTTTTCAAATCAATATGTTGTGGTTCTCGATCTTTCCCACACCATAACAAAAGCGGCCCGCTCAATAAAACTGCACCCATGCACAATATTACATTTCTCAGCATCTCACCCTCGATATATCGATCTGTGTCTCGAATGTATTATAATCATATTATCAATTGCCATCAAAGGCACCCGTCTATGATCGAACTTTCAGGATACATCATATCAATTATTTTCTTATATCTCTTGTTAATGACATCGCGCTTGAATTTATTGGTGTGCGTGAGTTCGCCGTTTTCGGCAGAAAAATTTTTTTCCAGCAAGGTAAATTTCTTTATCTGCTCAAACCTTGCAAGCGTTTCAGAAATTGCATCGATTCTCCTCCTGTATAGTTCAATGATTTCAGGCCTTATAACCAGATCGCTCTCCGCCTGAAAAGAAATATTATTGTCCCATGCATATGCCCGCAACAGATCAAAATTTGGAACCACCAGCGCGGTGAGATATTTCCTCCTGTCCCCTACCACACAGAATGATTGAATAAATTCATCACCTTTGAACTTTGATTCAATCATCTGCGGTGAGATATTTTTCCCGCCCGAAGTGATGATGATATCCTTCAAACGGCCTGTGATAAGCAAATATCCGTCCGAGTTAAACGTACCTAAATCGCCTGTTCTGAAATAGCCTTCACTGGTAAAAAATTCGTCGGCATCCTCACCTTCGTATCGATAATACCCTTTAAATACCATCGGTCCCTTGACAAGAATTTCACCTTCATCCGAAATTATTTCATTCACATTTTTCAGAGGCGGGCCAACCGTTCCGGGTCTGCTTTTCCCGGGCAAATTCACATTAATTACCGGTGACGTTTCCGTGAGGCCATATCCTTCGAGAATCTCAAGTCCGAGGCCCCCGAAGAAATACGCAATCTCCACTGAAAGTGGCCCTCCTCCAGAAAATAGAATTCGCATTTTATCCATGTTAATCATTTTTCTGATGCGCCGGTAGGTGGGCGTTAATAGACACTTTACCAACGTCAAAAAAAATCCCACCTTTTTTGAAACAGTGCGGGTCATGAAGTATTCACGTCCTACATTGAGGGCAAACGTGTAGCGCAATTTTTTAAATCTTCCAAACCCTTCTATCGTTCTCATAATGTGCACACACAATTTCTCAAACATCCTCGGTACCGAGCACATGATTGTCGGTCGCACTTCAGCAATATCGCTTATGATTTCT